>JBKHDX010000238.1:0-7121 GCA_046541115.1 Spirulinaceae cyanobacterium
ACCAACAACCAACAACCAACAACCAACAACCAACAACCAACAACCAACAACAAAATAATGTTTCTCTTTCTATCTAAAATCCTGCCATTGTTTGTTTATCCCTTGGGATTGGCTTGCGTGTTGATGGTAGTGGCCTTGGGGTTGAGGTGGCGGCGATCGCGTCTCGATTGGGTGCCGGTGTTGGGGGCGTTGTTGGTGTTGCTGATTGCGAGTAATCCTTGGGTGAGTGGGGCGTTGGCGCGATCGCTCGAATGGCGTTATCTGCCCGACGGGGAGTTACCCGAAGCTGAGGCCATTGTATTACTCGGAGGGGCAACCCGACCCGCCGATCCGCCGCGGCCGATGGTGGATGTCACTGAAGCGGGCGATCGCGTGTTTTATGCGGCTAAACTCTACAAAGACGGTAAAGCCCCCCTGATTATCGCTACAGGGGGGCGGGTGAGTTGGATGGGAGGGGGTACCCCTGAAGCGATGGATATGAAACAGTTACTAGAGTTTATGGGAGTTCCCTCGGAAGCGATTATCTTAGAACCCGAAGCCCTCAATACTTACCAAAATGCGGTGAAGACGCGGCAGATTTTGGCGCAACGGGGTATTAACCAGGTTTTGCTGGTGACGACAGCTTTACACATTCCGCGATCGCTGGCGATTTTTAAACGTCAACAAATCGAGGCCATTCCCGCCCCCACGGACTTTTCCCAAGCCCAACGGGACAGCCAAAGCCGTAACGAAAGCCCGCAATCGGTGTTGTATAGTCTTCTCCCCGATCTAGAAGCCCTCAACATTACCACCAAAACCATTAAAGAATATATCGGCATTGTGGTTTATCGCTGGCGAGGTTGGCTATAATCATCAGCAGAAGGGCGATCGCGCCCCTTCGACTCAGGATTTATGGCTAATTACTCAAATTGCCTCTATTTTTCTTTAAAAATCGCAATTTTCGCAGTCTTGACCGATTGAGTCTGCCTGTGACAAGATGAGGCAGATATCAGAACAATCTATTAATTTATAAAATTCCCCAGAAAAATGATGCAGTTGAATTATTCTCTTAAAACCGTTGTCGGTTTGGCCAGCGCCCTAACAGTGGGCTTGGGTTTCTCCGGTAGCGCGATCGCCCAAGAAGAATTAGAAATTCTCGATGCGTATACACCCCCTGAAACCCAAACCTACGAACCCGTTTTCAAGGCGGTAGACTTCGATCGCGTTAGGTCTTTTCTCTGTACTAATAATCCCGGCCCTCTGTGCAGCGATATCAACGAAGATTTAAGATTAAGCGAAGTCTTCCCTGCTGATTATGGAGTCAACGACGAAATGCGTCGTCCTGGCTCTTTCTACTGCCTCAACAGCCCTAATATTCTCTGCGAAAATCCCCTCAACTACAGCGTTCCACGGGAACCTGTGGGTTCTGACCTCAGAGCGCGGACTCGCGACCTCTGGGCCCAACTTGATGCCCAACGCACTGCACCGAGTACTGAATTACCCCCCCGTACTGAAACGCCGGTTACTCCTCCCCCAGCTAACACTCGTCCGGCTCCTGCGTCTCCTGTACCGGGTTTATGGTAATTTTGCTTTCAAGTTTTAAGCGCTGAATTAAAACTAGGGATAGATTTATCCCTAGTTTTTTGTTGTTGATGAGTCTTTCTGAGGCACTAGGGGAAAGGCAATTACCAATTACCAATGAAGGGATTTGGGAACAACCAACAACCATCAACCCTGGCTCAAGGCAGCTTTGCGACTGTCGAACAAGCGCAACATGGCTTTGGTAATAATGGCGTTGACTTCTAAGTTGCATTGGGCTAAAAAGGCTTCGGAAGTCATTTCGCCTTTGAAGAATTTTTTACCGTGGGATAAGCCCTCGGTTAACTTGTCAAAGCCGATATATTTGACGATGAAGGTGGTCAGGGGAGAGTTTTTCAAGTCATAATCCGAACTGCGGTAACGACCTTTTTCGAGTAACGCCATAACTTCCCGTTCGGTGTCATTGCGGGGGGTAAAGGGTTTTTCGATGGTGGGTAAAAAGTCTTCTAATTTGTCCCCAGAATACTCCCCAGAGGCGACTTCCCCCATAATAGTAGCCAGGGTGGTAGCACGACCAAAACGCAGGGAGAGGGCTTCTAGCAGGGCGATGGTGTAAAGTTTACTGCCGAGGTACAAGCGAGCAACTTCGAGATTGCGTTGAGCGCGGTTGATAAGACCTTTGTAGGTGGCGTTGTCGGGTTCGCCGTGATATTGCTGGAAAATGACTTCGGGTTTGAGAAAGCCCATAAAGCCTTCCATTTTTTGCAAGGCAACGCGGTATTCTTGGACGGTGTATGACCCTGGATTGTACGATCCAGCGTTTTTAAGGTTGTGGTTGGTTTCTGGGAGGAGGTTCCAGGTGTTGTCTAGGAATAGGGCGGAGTTGGAATAAGCGAAGCTGCCCACATCTCGATTAGCCATGCGAACCGAGCGTTTTACGGCTTCGATCAGTTCGCTGTTGGCGAGGTTGAGTTTAAATTTGCGATTGGCTTCTTGCAGTCGTTGGTACAGGCGATCGCTCGGACTCAAGCCGTCTTTGGTGGCCCGAAAGGGGATGGTCGCTTCGATACAGACTAAAATTTGTAGGAGAATTTCCGGGGGAGTAAAGGATTCAAGTACTTCGGCACAAACAATGGCGCTGAGAAATTCGTTTTGTCCGGCAAAGGGAGAGAGTTCTTGACCCGGTAAAAAGCCAAATACGGTAGCCGCGAGGTCAAAGGCAAAGTCTTGGCCCGGAAGTTCGTCTATGTTGCGAATGGCTAGCTTTGTGCCTTGGTTGTCCTGGATTTCTTGGATAAAGGGAGTGACGTAATAACTCAGGTTAAAGTTGATGCTGCGATCGACTTGGTAATACACAACATCATGAAACAGGGCTGCGAGGACTTCTACAGGGTCTTCAGCGCCGCCTACTTCAAAGATATGATCGGGGGTGTGAAAGTATCGCCAGGGCCCGGTCATGGTTTGGACGATGAGGGCGGCGATTTTGGTGAGGGTGGCTTGTTTGACATTGAGGTTGAGTTGCTTTGTTGCCCAAACAAGCTTGTCTAAGCACTGCTGATTGTAATCCTGTTCGAGACTCATGCAGACCTCTGGCGCTTAATGCTAAAAAACAGTGGAAATTGAGTTATTTTAAGACGCTCGCACGGTCTTAATGATGTATTCGCTGCTACAACTTTTTGGAAATCATCGAGTTGAGAGAAATAACAGGAGTTGTGCGATCGCCCTACCCTTCAAGATAGTACAAGATCGCTTCGGCAGTGGTGAGATTAGTAGCAAAGGGAACTTGATTTAGATCACAAAAGCGGGATAGGGCTTCAAAGTTGATTTGTTGGGGGGTTTGCGATCGCGCATCTCGCAGATAAATTAAGGCCAGAATGTTGCCAGAGACGATCAAAGAACCAATGGCCCCTTCTCCTCCGACTAGACGTTGGGTCTGGATTTTTTTGGGGGCGCTAACTCCAGTTTTTTGCTCTAGAAGTTCGTTAAAAGAGGCAGTAGCAGCAACGGGGCGATCGCCAAAGAAAAGTTTATGTTTGGTGACAAAATCAATCAGTTTTATTTCTTCGCTGGGATCGGCGAGTAGGGCAGTATATTCGATGGTGTCTTGTTTGTGGTTTTCGGCAATTTTTCTGACGGATTCGGTGAAAACATCAATGAGTTTAACGGCAATATCGGGATGAGATTGTTTCAGGGATTCGATATCATCAAAGGTAATAATCGCGATCGCGCCGTCTTGAGTTGCGACTACATTGGCGCTGCGAGGTTCGGATTTGACTAAGGCCATTTCCCCAATGATTTCGCCTTTTTTACTGGTTTTCAGAATTGCTTGATTATCAATAATATTAACTTCGCCACTTAAAAGAATACCGAGATAATTTCCCGGCATTCCTTTTTGCATTAAAACTTGTCCCTCAAAGTATTTTTGCGGCGAAATATAATGACTTAAAATTTGTACTTCTTCGGTATGAAAGTCTTTAAACAATGCCAGCTTAATGAGTAAGTTGGTGATGTTGACCATGGCTTTAACGAGGGGGACAGTCGTTTAAAAAGGGAAGTTTTACAGCTGCTACGATCTTGAGTTTGTCACGGTTGAGCGAGAATAATATAGTCGTCAATTGCATAACGATTTTCACTATAAAGAAAGTTACAGTATCGACGTTTTAATTGGTTTAAATGGGGTTGATTGGGGAGGTTTTCGCGGGCATATTTACCGAAACCTTCTGCCATTGGGGTGCGCGATTCTGTGGAGGTGACATATTGATACCAATTGAGTTTTAAGCCTAGATCGCTCGTTAATTTGGTAAGCACTTCTTGTTCGGTTTCAGTGCTTTCGGTTTGGGGAATGTTATAGGTTTTAAAGAGTTTTCTTCCTTGAATAATTAGCAAAACCCAACCCTCTGGGGAAAGGCTTTCTTGAAAGATACGCTGATAAATTTTATAGACGCGATCGCGCTGTTGGGAATCGTAAAAAAAGCAATGAGAAATACAAATAAAATCAAAGAATTTTGTCGGGAGAGATTTCCCATTTTGGGCGTAACTTAAAATATCGGTTGTCTCGAAGCGAAAATATAAGTTGGTGGCTTGGGGTTTGGTTTCTATATGATGTCGCCAAAATTTTAACCCTTGATATTGCAACTCCTTTTGTTTTTCAAGCGAATAGTAGGAAATATGTAAAGGGGGAATGGAATCAAAGCCACTGTTGCTTTGTAATAATAACGCTAATCCATAAGCTAAAGTTTGCGGCCCCGCAGCAATATCTAGAATGGTAGGATTGGGATTTAAGCGGCCGAGTTCGTAAATAAAGAACCAAGCTAAATAACTACAATAAACATTATCTAAAAAATATTTAGCAAGATACATTTGCGAACTGAACGGTAGGTTATAATCTGGATCGACTCCTTGCCGTAGTTTATTTAAATCTTGGTTGGCTTGTTGTAGTTCTTGTTGGAGTTGAGCGCAATCGCGAGTTTGAAAGTCTCTTTCGAGAAATTGCGTCAGGTGGTATTCAAAATCATCAAAAATGCGCTCGTCAATCCCCGTACATTGCACCTTAGCGACATCGTGGTTATACAGTTTAAAAGCTTTACGAATATAACTAACAAAATTAGAATCGGGCTTGATTTTTACCCGATCGAGTTGCTTTTCTAACTCATCAATTACTTGAAATTGCTGTTGGAGGCGTTGGCGTAAATGGCGATTATCGAGGGCTTTATCTTTAAGGGTTCGTTCAGTGGAAATGTATTTTTTAAAGAGTTTTTCGAGCCAATTAAACTTTGCTCCCGACGCTTCAATTTGTTTAAGATAGTTTTGGGCTTGGTGGAGATTGCCGTTTTGTAAAGCTTGGCGAAATTGACGCGATCGCCACCAATTTTTAAAAATATTACTCATAACCAAATCCCGCTTGTCCTTCCCGCACTTCCAAATGGCTCAACTGGCGGTCTAAAATCTCTTTAAACTGCTGATAAGATTGTTCCTCGTTATCGTACCACCAAGCGTACTTGGTTTTGAGGGCGATCGCGTCCGATCTTGTCGAAGCCACCAAAGAGCGATCGCTACTTTTGTGAAACGGTTGAATCACAATGCGATCCACTACAGCAAGTTTAGCCATAAAGCGATCGCAATCCTGCCAAAACGTCGGCAATAACGGCGTAATTGTAATTGATAACTTCGGGGAATACCCCTTATCCGGATCGATCGCCTGTTTTAGTTTTGCCATAGTCTGGAGTCGGGCCGCAACACTGGGCGATCGCGGTTCAAAATCCCGACGGACGCGATCGCTCCCCGTCGGAATGCTCATATTAATCCGCAAACGGCGAAAACGCTGCAATAAATCCACATCCCGCACAATCATCGGACTGCGAGTTTGAATCACCAAACAAGGCTTAAACGGCAGCATTACCTCCAACAACAACCGCGTTAACCCCTGTTTCGCTTCCAAGGGTTGATAAGGATCGGTAACCGTACTCATATAGATACTCGGGGGCGTATCGTGACGTTTATACCAGCGCTTCAAGTCCCGTTGCAACAACTCCGCCGCATTTTCCTTCACAATGACCCAATTTCCCCAATCTTGGCGCATTTGAGCATTCGGGCTAAACGCCGCTGCATAGCAATAACTACAGCCATACTGACACCCCCGATAAGGATTCAGGGTAAAATCATAAGCCTGAATAAACCCCGACGCAGGACTCAAAATCGACTGAGACGGACGGGAATAAACTTTTGTCTTTTGTGCCTTGGTCATTGGTTCTTTGTCCTTTGTCGTTGCTTGCATGGCAGTCCAATCAAACATCGAGACACCCCACTTCTAAAATAATCCCCTCGCCCGTGGGAGAGGGGTTTGGGGTGAAGGCAATATTCCAAGTCAGTTTTAGAACCCCGGTTTCTTATCTGCTCATCCAATTAAGTTCAGATTTAACCAGAGAAACCGGGGTTCTTCAGCCTCACCCCCAAATCCGCCGTAAATCCAACACCAAACCCGGTAAAACCGCCGCTTCTGACAATTGCGCCGGAAACTCCAACACCGCCACAGCTTCATTCGGGCGATACACCTCAACTTGTCGTTGTTGGGGATCGATCAACCATCCCAACCGCAACCCATTCGCCAGATATTCCCTCATCTTGCCTTGCAACTGCGTCAAAACATCACTCCCAGAACGCAACTCAATGACAAAATCGGGACACAAGGGCGGAAATGAAGCCTGTTGTGCTGGGGTGAGGGCATCCCATCGAGCTTTTTCAACCCAAGCCACATCCGGGGAACGGTTCGCCCCATTCGGAAGCTGAAACCCCGTCGAGGAGTCGAACACCACCCCCAAATTTGTTTGTTGATTCCACGCCCAAAGCTGCCCCGCTAAATCAAGATTGCGTTGTCCGGTTCTTCCTCCTGTGGGGGGCATCACAATTAATTCTCCGGTTGCGGTTCGTTCTAAGCGCACATCCCGATTTACCGCCGCAATTTCTTGAAACTGGGCGGGGCTAATTTTAAGGGTGGGGGGAATAACAATGGCGGGTTGATTCATGGTGGGGATGGGTTCGCTGTTTTTATCTTATAGCGCTACAGCACGCGCATTAGGACATCATGTAGGGTGGGCATCGCCCAC
>JBKHDX010000239.1:0-7113 GCA_046541115.1 Spirulinaceae cyanobacterium
ATGTCTTAACATTAACTTATGTAAAGCTTGCACCCAATAAACGCAATGATAGCCAACGTAACAGCGCCCCCCATTCCCGCACTTGTTCAACAGCAACGGGAATTTTTCAACACAGGTTGCACTAAACCCCTAGAGTTTCGGATCGCTCAATTACAAAAGCTCAAAGAGGCGATCGTTAACTATGAAGACGACATTGTGAAAGCAGTCCAAGCCGATTTAGGGCGACCCGCCTTTGAAGCTTATTTTGAAATGGCTGCGATTAGCGAAGTCAGTTTGGCTCTCAAAAAGCTCAAATCCTGGATGAAGCCGCAACGGGTCAGCACTTCTATCGATCAGTTTCCGAGTTGTGCCTGGATTCAACCGGAACCGTTGGGGGTGGCGTTGATTATCGGCCCCTGGAATTATCCCTTTCAATTACTGATATCGCCTTTAGTGGGCGCGATCGCGGCGGGTAACTGTGCCATCCTCAAGCCTTCTGAGTCTGCACCCCATACCTCTGCGGTGGTGGCCAAGTTGATTCGCTCGGTGTTTGAGCCGCATTATGTTGCTGTTGTCGAGGGAGATGTGGAGGTCAGTCAGAAACTTTTGGCCGAAAAGTACGACCACATCTTTTTTACCGGGGGTACAGCCATTGGTCGCATTGTCATGGCGGCGGCGGCAAAACATTTAACCCCTGTAACGTTAGAGTTAGGGGGCAAAAGTCCTTGCATTGTCGATGCTGATATTCATGTCGAAAATAGCGCTCGGCGTATTGTTTGGGGTAAGTTTTTGAATACGGGGCAAACTTGTATTGCGCCTGATTATTTGTTGGTCAATCGCAAGATTAAAAAGCCACTGATGTCTGCCATGAAGCAATATCTGCAAGAGTTTTATGGCCCAGACCCTTCCCTAAGCCCTGATTATGGTCGTATTATTAGCCCCAAACATTTTGAACGGTTAGCGGCTTTGTTAGATAGCGGTGAGGTTGTTGTGGGGGGTCACACGAATCCCGATAATCGCTATATTGCTCCTACCATTTTAGATAAGGTGAGTTGGGACAGTCCCGTAATGCAAGAGGAAATTTTCGGCCCGATTTTGCCTGTACTGGAGTACGATCGCTTAGAAGACGCGATCGCGGCAATCAACGATCGCCCTAAACCGTTAGCTCTTTACTTGTTCTCTCGATCTCGCGAGATACAACAGCAGGTTTTGGCTTCGACTTCATCCGGTGGAGTCTGCATTAACGATACGGTGATGCAGGTGGGGATTCCCAAACTGCCTTTTGGGGGAGTCGGTGAAAGCGGCATGGGACGCTATCATGGCAAAGCCAGCTTTGATACGTTTTCTCATTTCAAGAGCGTTCTCAAAAAGGGGCTTTGGTTCGATCTCAAATGGCGTTATGCCCCTTATACACCGGATCAACTTAAGCAAATTAAGCGTATTGTTACGGGGAGTTAGTGAGACTTCAGAACCCCGGTTTCTGTTGTAAAATCCTAAATTTATGGGATAAACGAACAAGAAACCGGGGTTCTCGACCTTAGCTTTAGCGATCGCGCATCTGGGCTAAATGCTCTTTCACCATCGCGATTCTTTCTGCGTCCATGCGATCGCCGTACAATTCGCTGGCTTTAATTAAACTGGCAACAGCTTTATTATCTTGGCGCAGATTCGCTTCAGTTAAACCGAGGTTGTGATGGGCTTCGGCGAAATCCGGTAAACGGGCGATCGCCTTGCTAAAGAAACCTTGGGCTTTGTAATATCTGCCTTTGGCAAAGGCATCGCAACCCTGCTGAAAATAAGTGCTGGCTTCGTCTTTTGGCTCGACTTTAGCCGGGACAGGAACATTAAACACCAGTTTAACGCTACCTCGTCCCCGATAGGCCCAGAACATCGCGCCGCCCCCAATAATCGCAACGAGGGCGATCGCGAAACTCCAGGTAACAAAATTCTCTAAAACCACAACTTAACTCGCTTCTAAGCTTTCTTCTTGACTGCCTTGGTGGGCGGTTTTTACCCATTTTAAGCGCTTGGGACGAATCGACATACGACCCGTGGTAATCGGCATGACAAGCAGCCAGTGAGTCATATAGACCATGCCCCGCAGCGTTTGACCAAAAATGGCAAAAATGTCTTTTATACCCGTAATTTCGCCCTTTTCTTTGCGAATCTGATACAATCCTAGCCCCATACCCACACTCGACATGGTAAACATAAAGCCGGACAGGGGACTAAGGAGGGGGAAGTGATGGCGAGACACTGCCATAATAAAATCGGGAATGGCGGCGGTGGGGAGTAAATACTGCATCACCACAAAAACCATTAAATCTACGGCTTTGGTAAAGCCTAAACGATTGCCAATCAGTAACCGCCAATAATCGAGGTAACGCTGATAACCGCCTTCTGCCCAACGACTGCGTTGATGCCACAGGGAAACCGGTTTGGTTACGCCTTCTTCGTTGACCCAAGGAGACAGGCAAAAACCCACATCCCAGCGATCTAAGTGTAAGCGAATGGTGAGGTCGAGATCGTCGGTAATGGTTTCTTCATTCCAGCAACCGCAACTTTCGAGGGCTTTGCGACGCACAAATTGACCGTTACCGCGCAATTCTCCAATACCGCCAATGGCGACTCGTTGTTGCTGTAAAAAGCTGTCTAAGGCCATTTCGGCTTGTTGCCCTTTTGTCCAGAAGTTTTCGCCGGGATTCGCGACAGCTTTGCGGACTTGGACAGCCCCCATATTTTCGTCGTCAAAGAAGGGAATCACGCGACGCAGTAAGTCGGGGGAGACTTTGGCATCGGCATCAAAAACCGCTAAGATGTCGCTTTGAGTCATGGGCAAGACTTGGTTTAATGCCCCAGATTTGCCACCTCCTGCCCCCGCCGGACGATGCAAGACCCTTAACTGGGGGTATTGGGGGGCGAGGTCGTCGAGAATTTGGGCGGTGCGATCGCTACTCGCGTCATCAATGGCCCAAACTTCGTATTTCTCAACGGGATAGTCGAGGGTACAAAGGTTTTCAATCAATTGGCCGATGACGGCTTCTTCGTTTTTGGCCGAGACTAATAAGGAAACGGTGGGGGCGTTGGCTAGGTCTGCGTCGCCTAGGGGTTTGGGATTGTGCGATGCAGGGGCTAAATATACGCGGAGGGTATGGACGGCTAACAATCCGGTAAAGCTGACTACTAACCAAAAGCCCCAGGAAACCAAGTGTAAAGCGATGGTGGTTCCCCAAATCATCATCAGGGCAAGGGCCGCTTTGCTGCGGCGACCTTCAAATCCTTGGAAGAAGTCGCTTCTAAATTCTTCTTCTTCGACTTCGGGGTCTGACCATTCAGATAATAGTGATTCTAGGGGGTCTAGTTCTTGTTTGGACTCGTCAGGAGACCAGGAATCTTGCGGCATAGTTTAAATGAGCGCGTTGGGTTAAGGTTTTTGGGATAAGATATAAAAGATTCGCTATTTTTGATTTTATATCATTCTTTTTAGGATTTAATTTCGTAATTTCACGAATTGTCTTTGGCTTCAATTGTAACGAGATTTGTTAAGATTTTTAGGTAAATTGTTAATTTTTATAAATCAAAACCATTCTACAATTAATGGGGCGATCGCAGTACAGTAAAACTCTGTGGTTGAACAAAATTCTGACGCTAGTTCATTTTTATATGCACTTATGACAAATCATTGGTTGGCGATCGCGGCTTATACAATTGGTTCTATTCTTTGGGTGGAAGTGGTGCGAGACATCTATCACGTTTTAGCCCATGTTTGGCCGCCATTGTATCGCTTACACGGTTGGCATCATCGGGTGTTTCGCCCCGATTTAACCCCTGCGACTCCGGAAATTTATCGTCAAGCCCATTGGTACAATGATGTACCGGAAGCCTTGGTGATGTTGGGTTTTAGCTTAATTCCTGGGGCGATCGCCTACTCGACAGATTTCTCTCCTCAGTGGGTCGCTTGGAGTGGGTCTATTTATACTTTATCGTTTTTGGGGGGCGCGATCGCGAGGGGAATCGGATTGCCTTTAGCCGACGAAATTACCGATATTACCCACCGTCCGGGGGAATTTCAGCAACTACCGAGTCGCTGGTTTGTGAATCGCACTTATCATTGGCGACATCACTTTGACGATCAAAAGGCTTATTATTGTGGTACGCTCACTTTTATTGATAAAATCATGGGAACTTCCCTCTCGCTCAAAGGCAAGCGCATCGCCGTCACGGGTGCATCGGGAACCTTGGGAATGGCGTTGTTAACCCATCTACAAGCCAGAGGTGCGAAAGTGATTGCTTTGACCTCGCGATCGCAACCCATTACCCTTCCTCAGCAAGACCAACCCCTCGAAACCATTACTTGGGCAACTCAGCAAGAAGACCAGTTGATCTCAAAGCTGGAAAAAGTGGATATTTTAATCCTCAATCATGGTATCAATGTCCACAGCGAACGGACTTCCGACGCGATCGAAAAGTCTTATGAAGTCAATACCTTTTCAAGTTGGCGCTTGCTAGAGTTATTTTTAGCCACTGTGAGGAACAATAAAGGTATCGCCACTAAAGAAGTTTGGGTCAATACCTCCGAAGCGGAAGTTAATCCGGCTTTTAGCCCTCTTTATGAACTCAGTAAGCGGACTTTGGGCGACTTGGTGACCCTGCGAAGGTTGGATTCTCCCTGTGTCATCCGCAAGCTGATTTTAGGGCCGTTTCGCAGTAACCTTAATCCAGTTGGGATTATGTCTGCCAATTGGGTCGCTCGTCAAATTTTGAACTTGGCCGTGCGGGATGTTCGCAATATAATCGTGACGATCAATCCTTGGACTTATATCACTTTCCCCATTAAGGAATTGGCCGTTTCGACGTACTTTAAACTGTTTACGAAAAAAGCCCGGTTAGCTTCCCATTCGATTCCCCAAAATTCCTTAACCAAGCCTCGCGGTTAATCTATCATCCTAACGACGATTTGCCGTCGTTTTCGCTCAGGAGACTTCCTCATGGACTGGACAACCCCCTTGCGATCGCAACAAGCGGATTTTTACCAACGGTTACAACTCAATCAATTATTGACCCTGCAAATTCCGGGGTTGTTTGGAGAATGCAAGCGGTATTCAGCCTCAGAAGTTGCGGCTTGGGGGGTGTCTTCAGATGGTTGGGTGCAGTTTTTAGCCAAAGACACCCTCAAAGTTTACCTCGATCGCTTTGTTGTTGAAGTTCAAGAAGATCGCGGTGTGGATTTCCACCTTACCTATTATGCCCATCTAAGCTTGCGAATCAAAACGGCGGCTTTTCATTCCCCTAGGGAAAAGGTGGAATGGTGGATTACTCCCGAAGAGCGCGATCGCAACGTCGCCATCGTCTTTATTTTACACCCACCGAACCTGCAAGATTTAGATAAATATCCCTTAATTTTGGCGGGCTTTTTACCCACATTTCTCCTTAAAGGAGATAACCTCAAAAAAGCTTGGGACATTCAACATTTGTTGTACGGGGGAGGATTGCGGAGTTATCTCGAAAGCCTCCACAACATCCAACCCCAAAAAATTGATTTAGAAGATACCGCATCTTTAAACAATTGGCTTCCCGATTTACAGCCCCAAGACTTGCAACAAGCCAGCGAAGCCACCTGGAAACAAGAGTTTATCCAATGGGTGCAAACCCTAGCCCTTAATGATTCAACCGAGGCGTTACGTTTGTATCTCTACGATCTGCTCAATACCCAATATTACCGTCAAACCCTGTGGCAACTGTATTATAAACGAGTGCAGGCGATCGCAAAACTCACTGAACCTCAACAAATCCAAGACGCGATCGCCCAACACGATGCCAAAGCCGAAAGAGTCATGTTAGAGTTGGCCGGGGTTTCTCCTGCTAATCCGCAAGATTCCCTCGCGGCCAAATTATCCATTTCTTCCTAAAAGGTCAATCGGGTGCGCTTCTGCAAGCGAAACGCACCCATACACTTCAACCGTTAAAACATATACCGAATCCCGACTTCTAAATTGTGAACCCCCAGGCCATCCGCCTTTAGTTCCCCAAAAGTACCCGCACTAAAAGTGCGTTCCGGAACACCTAAATAGCGGTATCCCACCGTCACAGCAGTCTGCGGATTAAAATAATAAGCCACACCCCCCATAAACTGGTACACCACACCGAAAGCCGTGTCATCAATCGCAAAAGTGGTATTGGTTCCCGGATAGGTCGCAGAGAGATTATTCGCAGAAGCCCAAGACACCCCAACCCCCGCACCAATGTACGGTTCAAAGTTCGATTCCGTCTCGATGTCGTAATAAGCGTTGAACAACAGAGACGTTGTGGAAATACTACCACTCGCTTCTACCGTTGCAGCAGCAAGGGCAGGAGTGACCACATTCGTTGCTGTTCCCCCTCCAGCAGTCTGAAAAACATTAGGATCGATAGCAGTTCCTGCTGGAATTGTTCCTATATTGGGAATCACCAAATCATTAGCCAGGGTGGGCTGTGGGTTTCCTGGATTTAACACAGTACCCGCAGTGGGTAAAGTCGTCCCGGCGGGAATATTAACACCACCTACATTAATTCCTGGGGCGGGAACTGTAATATCATTAGCAATGGTCAAAGGAACGTTAACCTGCTGCGTCACGGCTGCCGCACCGGGTAAATTCACCTCACCAATCTCATTACGACCATAAGCAAACTGCCCTTCTAACCGCAGATTATTCTCGAATTTGTAGCCCCCAGCCGCATTAATTCCGAAACCGGGTTCAACTTCAATCCCCACACCGAGGGGATTAATCGTAACATTGTTGAAAAACCGTGCGTCGCCACTGACTGAGCCATAAAAGCCCACGCGATCGCCCTCTTCGGGTAAAAGTTCAGGAGCGCCGATCTGAGCTTTGCGGGATTCTAACACATCTCCAGAATCCACAAGTGGCTGTTGCAAAAAATGTGCTTCTTGATAAATATCTTGATTAATTGAGTCAGATGCAATTTGGGGAGAACTTAAAACGGGTTGAGATTCGTGAACCTCTGCTGCTACTGGATTAGGGAATAAAATTAACCCTAACCCCCAAAATCCTACGAGCGATGCTATTTTATTCATCATTAGCCCCTGGTTCATCCAAGTGTGATGTGCAATTTTGCCGCCATTCTAGCCTAGGTTTG
>JBKHDX010000240.1:0-7096 GCA_046541115.1 Spirulinaceae cyanobacterium
AGTGGGCTTTTCAGTCATCAGTAATCAGTCATCAGTAATCAGTTTTTGGGGTAGTAGCAACCAATAACCAATAACCAACAACAAATAACCAATAACTAAAAACAACCCCGCATCTTGCGTAAAAGATTGAGTTCGGCTTGGAAGTCGATGTAGTGGGGGAGTTTGAGGTGTTGGACAAAGCCTTGGGCTTCGACGTTATCGCTATGGTAGAGGACAAATTCTTCGTTTTGGGCAGGGGCTTCGATGGCTT
Source organism: Spirulinaceae cyanobacterium (assembly GCA_046541115.1). GTDB lineage: Bacteria > Cyanobacteriota > Cyanobacteriia > Cyanobacteriales > Spirulinaceae > Jaaginema. The sequence continues at coordinate 251 of JBKHDX010000240.1, forward strand.
CGTTGAATTCTGGCGATCGCAAGGCGCGATCCACTAAAGCCATGGCCATCGCTTTGCGTTCGTTGTAGCCGAAGGTAAGGCCGTAACCGCGAGTAAATTGGGGCGGGATGTCTTTGTTACCTTGAAATTGATTGACCATTTGCACTTCGGTAACGGTAATTTCCGCGATCGCCACCTCAAACCCCAATTCTTCGGGGAAAATGACGACTTCGAGGGTTCCGACGCGAATTTCGGCGGCGAAGGGGTGGTTTTTGCCGTAACCGCGTTGCGTCGAGTAAGCCAGTCCGAGTAAAAAGCCTTCGTCAGCCCGCGCGAGGTTTTGCAGTCGCGCGGATCGCGAGGCAGGAAAACGCAAGGGTTGACGGGTGAGATCGCAAGGATCGGCATCGTTATCGTTTTCGGGTTGAATTAACCCTTCTTTTCCTAAAATATCGAGTATTCTGGGGGTTTGCGCTTTTTCTTTGGGTTCGGTGTGAGGGGCGGTGGGGGCGCTTCCTTCTGCGGCAAGTTTAAAGTCCAGCAAGCGGTGAACATAGTCGTAGGTGGGCCCGAGACGTTGACCCCCTGGAACGTCCTTAAAAATGGCAGAAATGCGTCGCTGGAGGTGAATGCGATCGGTGTCGAGGGGTTGGCTGTAGTACAACCGGGGTAGGGTCGTCCGATAAGCCCGTAGCAAAAAGATGGCCTCGACGAGATCGCCCCAGGATTGCTTGATGGCTAAAGCTGCGAGTTCTGGGTCATACAGGCTACCTTCGGCCATCACGCGGTTGACGGCGAGGCTGAGTTGTTGTTGAATTTGCTCTAAGCTAAGTTCGGGGATGGCGCGATCGCCCCGACGTTTTGCTTGTAAAAGTTGTTCGGCGTTGCGAATTGCTTTTTCTCCACCTTTAACAGCAACATAAGCCATATTTTTAAGTCTCCCTGGATAGCGATTTCATCATAATTTCTGTGGTTCTTGGTATCCCCATCACTTGACCAGAAGTGAAAAAATAACCATCAATGCCGAGGGGATAATCTTGGAAAGATTGCCATTTTTGCCAAAACGATGAAGTTAAAAAATTTAGGTCAAGGTAATCTAAAATTCCGGGGCCTTTGAGGGTAATGGCTTCTCCTTGAAACGCCAGAACTTGAATTAAAACCGTGGTTGAAGTTTCCGGTTCTTCGGCAGTTCCCCGATGAGCGCGATCGAGATTGATACAAGTTTCGAGGTTAGGAAATATGGCAAAGTCGGCTTTATTAATGTCATCTGTCCAACGGCATCCGGTATGAAAAAGCAACCATTGTTTGACCGTTTTGCCAAATTGTGGACTCAACCACACTTTTATTTCTAAATCAAATAAGGTCAAACAAGCCGCCGCGCAAGCTGAATTTAGTTCTGTGGGGGGCTGTAACTGGGCTGTAATGTTTTGTGGCTTTCCGGGTTTAGCTAAGGCATTCAATAGGGCGCGAAAGGTTTGCTGTGCGTCGTAAACCGGATTTTTAAACCCTGATGATTGTATTAGCATTTCAACTTTAAAATGGGTATTGATGGCAAACGACTTTTTCAGTTATCAGCTTTTAAGAGGTAGTAGGCAGTAGGCTTTGTCAGTTATCAGTCAACAGTCATCAGTCATCAGTTTTTTAGGCAGTGGGCTTTTTCAGTAATCAGTCATCAGTAATCTGTTTTTTAGGTAGTGGGCAGCTTTTTTCAGTTATCAGTTATCAGTCATCAGTCATCAGTTTTTTAGGCAGTAGGCAGTGGGCAGCTTTGCTGTAGGGGGAGGAAATTACCAATTACCAATTACCAATTACCAATTAAGGGATTTAGGGAAAACGGTACAAATAACCAACAACCAACAACCAACAACCAATAACCAACAACCATTAATAATTCATTCCCCTCGCAGCAAAGTAAAAAAGTCTACTTTGGTTGCTTCAGTTTGGCAATCTTGTTGTTCTTTTTCTTGCCGATCTTCGCAGTCTAAAGGTTTAATAATAGTTTCTAAAACTCTTTCTTGCCAATGGCTATCTTGCAGTAAAGCATCACAAACTGCTGCCATTTCTGCGTGATAACGCGATCGCCCTCCCACATAACCAAATCCGGTTTTATCCTCGATTTGAACCACACAACGAACAATAGTCATTTCCCCTAAATTAAACATTTCTCCAGTCCCACCGGCCCGACCCCGCACCATGGCTAAACCAATTTCAGGACGACGTAAAAATTCGTATTGAGGAATTTCACCGAGTTGTTTCATGTATTTTTCGAGTTGAACGGGCTGGGCTTTGGCTAATGTTGCCATCCAGGTTTGACGTTCTGTTTTTAATTTCATAGCAATGGTTATTCTAAATCTTTTGTTAACCAGAATTTAAACAACTCTTAAAATACATCTAGACCTTCTAGAATGTGATTTTAGTGTAATCGGAGTTATTGCGATTGACAATAGTTACAGAATAATTTTTGATTTGAAATTAGAAAATAATTAATGAATTTTGTACCCATTTGGAGCTAAACTAAAATTATTCTGGAAGTTCTTGACCGCATCATGCCCAATCCAGTTTACGCGCAAATTGCTGAAGCCCTGCGGCAAGCGATTCAGCAAAAAGTTTATCAAGTGGGCGATCGCATCCCCACTGAAGCGCAACTTGCCACCCAGTTTGGTGTAAATCGTCATACGATTAGAAGCGCGATCGCCCTGCTACGAGATGAGGGGCTGTTACGAGTCGAACAAGGCCGCGGAACTTTCGTAATTTCGGCCCCCATTCGTTATGCAATCGGCGATCGCGTCCGTTATAACGAAGCCCTCAAAGCCCAGGGAAAAAACCCAAAATTCAAGCTTTTACGCATTACTGAAATTAGCGCAGATGAGGCGATTGCCCCTCATTTAGAAGTTGCGACTCAAACCCCCGTTATTGTACTCGAACGTTTGAGTTTTGCTGACGACGAACCCATCAGCATCAATAGTAGTTATTTCCCAGTCAAACTCTTTCCTGATTTAGTGTTCCAAGTTCAAAAACTCTACAGCAACTCTCAACAAGCCCTATCTATTTCTAAATTGTTGTGGGAGGTTTATCAATGCGATCATTTACGCCGCAGCACTTATATTTCTGCTCGCAAAAGTAAACCCTCAGATGCCCGTTTGTTGCAAGTTCCAATTCATTATCCCGTGTTAGTGGCTGAGTCAGTTAATGTCAATCGTCAAGGGGAAATCATCGAGTACGGTGTGACTCGTTTTCGCAGCGATCGCATGGAATTAGTATTTGAAAATAATCTAGATTTGAGTTCTTAAGTTTTGTTGTTGGTAGTGGGTTATTGGTTATTCGTCATCATCTACCTTCTTCTTCCTCTTACACCACTGCCGATTGCCGACTGCCCCTTAATCACCCATAACAAAGGACTAATGACAAAAGACTAAAATTCTGTAATCATTGAGACGATTTGTGAGTCCAGAGAAACGCGATCGCAGTTGTAAAAAACTGTAAAGTTATGTATCATTCCTAAAACTCTGTATTGGGGTTGATTCTCCTTCTCGTACAGAGAACGAATCTATCACTAATTCTAAAAAAAAAATTAAAATACGCGATCGCCTTTTACTTTCTCTCCTCACCAAGTTCAATGAATGCTAAATCTGCCTCGAAATTCTCCCTAAGTGGGCTGTCGATTCGCCGTCATATTGGCGTATTAATATTAACCATTGCCACCATTGTTGTCGGCATTTTCTTCATTTTTCGGCTACAAGTAGACCTACTTCCTGCCATTACTTATCCTCGCATTGGTTTACGGGCAGATGCCCCCGGAATTTCTCCAGAAGTTGCCGTCGAAGAAATTACCAAACCCCTCGAAGAAGCCCTCAGCGCCACCGATGGGGTTGTCCAAGTCTTCTCAGAGACGCGGGAAGGGCGCATTAGCGTTAACCTTTTCTTTGAACCGGGGCAAGACATCGATCAAGCCCTCAATGAAGCCACAGCCACCTTAAATCGCGCCCGCGATCGCCTCCCTGATGTGGTCGAAGAACCCCGCTTGTTCAAATTTGAACCTTCTCAGCTTCCCATTTACGAGTTTGCCTTAGATTCAGATAATTTAACCCCGGTAGAATTGCGGGTTTTTGCCGACGAGGAGATCGAACGAGAACTCGGTATCATTCCAGGGGTTGCCTCAGTGAATGTATCTGGGGGAGTGCGCGAAGAAGTCACGGTAGAATTAGATTTACGCCGCTTGCAAACCCTAGGAATTGATGTGCAAGACGTTCTCGATGCCCTGCGCGATCGCAACCAAGACATTGCCGGAGGGCGTTTGCAAGGAGAAGCCGGAGAACCCCTAACTCGCGCCGTAGGGCGATTTCAGAACGCTGAGCAGTTACGCAACCTCTCGCTAACCTTACCGGGAAACAGCGAAAACGATAGCCAGCAACGGATTCAACTCCAAGACATTGCTACCATTATTGACGGCACAGAAGAACAACGGTTATTTGTGCTTTTAAACGGTAAACCTGCGGTCAAAGTAAGCGTTCAAAAACAACCCGATGCCAACACCGTTACCGTTATTGAAGCCGTTAAAAAACGCATTCAATTTTTGCGAGATGCCGGGATTATCACCGAGAATATGAACCTCGTTGAAACCCTCGACGAATCCCGCTTTGTCCAAGCTTCAATTACCAATGTTATTACCGCCGGATTAACCGGAACTGCTTTGGCTGCGATCGCGGTTTTTATCTTCCTCGGTTCTTTGCGTCAAACCTTTATTATTGTCACCGCCATTCCCCTCGCAACCCTAGCGGCAGTGATTTTAATGAAACTCTTTGGATTATCCTTGAATGTCTTTAGTTTGGGGGGATTAGCATTAGGCGTTGGCATTGTTGTAGACAACTCCATTGTCATGTTAGAAAACATTGCCGTCGGCATGGAAAATGGCGAAGATCGTACCCTTGATGATGCCATTGAAAGCGGTCAAGAAGTGGAATCCGCTTTAGTCGCATCCACCGCCACCAACTTAGTTGCTGTTTTACCCTTTTTACTCGTTGGCGGCTTTGTTTCCTTACTATTTAGCGAATTAATTTTAACCATTAGTTTTGCCGTCGCCGCTTCTTTAATCGTCGCTTTAACCGTTGTTCCCATGATGTCTTCCCGGTTATTGCTGCTGCGCCACTCTAGCGGCATTGCTAATTTTTGGCTGATTCGCGGCTTTAATCAAAAATTTATTGCAGCCACAAATAGCTACCGCAATACCCTAGAATTTGTCTTGCGTCATCGCATTTTCGTTATTATTTTAGTCGTCGCCATTTTAGGCAGTAGTAGTATTTGGATGAATCAGCGCATTCCCCAAGAACTGCTGCCCCAAATTAACACCGGACAAGCCAACTTATTTGCCCAATTTCCCCCCGGCACGACTTTAGAAAATAATCAAAAAGTAATGCAAGCCGTAGACGAAGTTTTACTGAATCAACCGGAAACAGAATACACCTTTACCACCGTTGGGGGTGCATTATTTGCAGACATTACCGTTAATAACATTTTACGGGGTTCGAGTACCATCACCCTCAAACCCGGAACTGATGTTCAAGCCTATACCGATCGCGTTAACCAAGAACTCCAAAAACTCAATTTAGTCAACGTCCGCTTGCGGCTTTCCCCCGGACGAGTGCGAGGAATTATTCTCAACAACTCCCCCGTTCGGGGTGATATTGATATCATCTTACAAGGCAACGATAAAGAAGTCTTAGAAGCCGCAGGTCGCCAAGTCTTAGAAGTCCTCGATAGCAGCGTCACCACTGCCCGTTTTCGTCCCGATGGCGATCGCCCTCAACCGGAAGTGCAAATTCTGCCTAATTGGGAACGTTTAGCCGAATTAGACCTTAGTACCGCAGACATCGGCGAACCCCTGCAAACCGCCCTCCTAGGGTCAGTTCCGACGCAATTACAAAGAGGCGATCGCCTAGTGGATATTCGCGTGCGTTTAAATCAAGAATCCCGCCAACGCATTGACCAACTCGCCCAACTGCCCCTATTCAGCATCAACAACAATCCCGTTACTTTGCGCGAAGTTGCAACCCTGCAAAAAGGTCAAGCCCCCGGCGATATTCAACGCATGAATCAACGGCAAGTCTTTATTATTGTCGGAGACTTAGCCGAAGAAGCTAGTCTTAGTGATGCCCTTGCTGATACCAAGGACGCGATCGCTAATATCGATCTCCCAGAAGGGGTATTTTTGCTGCCCAGTACCACCGCCGAGTCCAACGACGAACTCCAACGCGCTTTAACCATTTTGGGCGGGTTAGCGGCGTTTCTCGTCTTTGTCGTGATGGCCGTTCAATACAACTCCATCGTCGATCCTTTGGTGATTATGCTAACCGTTCCCCTCGCCCTCGCGGGCGGTATTCTGGGTTTGTATCTCACCCAAACCGCGATCGGCGCGACAGTATTAGTCGGGGCGATTCTGTTAGTCGGCATTGTCGTCAACAACGCCATCGTCATGGTAGAACTCGCCAACCAACTGCGAGAAAAACACCGCTACGGCCACGCGATCGCGATTCTCAACGCCGCCCCCCAACGCCTCCGCCCCATCCTCATGACCACCATTACAACAGTATTGGGTTTGTTTCCCCTTGCTTTGGGTGTAGGCGAAGGTTCGGAATTTCTACAACCTTTAGGGGTCGTTGTCTTTTCGGGCTTGTCCCTCGCCACCTTCTTGACGTTGTTTATTATTCCCTGTTTTTATGTGCTGTTGCACGATATTTTTGGGGGTAAATATCTACCCCAGCGATTTGGGTAATGTACCAATTACCAATTACCAATTACCAATTACCAATTACCAATTACCAATTACCAATTACCAGTTACCAGCATCTAAGGGGCAGCTTTTTTCAGTTA
>JBKHDX010000241.1:0-7077 GCA_046541115.1 Spirulinaceae cyanobacterium
ACAACCAATAACCAACAACCAATAACCAACAACCAATAACCAACAACCAATAACCCATAACAAAATTGCGGTCATATTTGCGTCATCCTTTGGGTTTAAAGTAATCCATAGTCAAGCTAATCAACCCAAAGGACATAAAAAACATGAATATTCGCTCTTTGAATCCCAAATTCTGGATTTTGCTGTTAGTTACTGCCCAAACAGGTGTTGTTTTACCCGCGATCGCGACTCCCTCGGAAACTTCCCCAACCCCTACGAGATCGTCGGTCAGAGAAATTGCTTTCGATCTCAATATCACCGATCTCGAAGGAACCACCGTTAACGAAAAAACCTCTGAACCCATCTTAATTGCCGATCGCGGTAACGATCGCGATGTCGATTATCGTGTCGATGTCGATTTTGACCGTCGTCGTTAGCATTATTGGGCTTTGAGAAAAATGCAGTCGATGAATTTAGCAGCAATCCTCGAACCCCTGGCAGTGGAAACCTTTTTCAGCCAGTATTGGGAAAAACAAGCGATCGCGATCCAAAATAAAACCTCACCCAAGTTTCAGGAATTGTTTACTTGGACGCAATTCAATCATTTGCTGAACTTTCATCGATTGCGCTATATCGAGGATATCCGGTTTAATCGGGATGGAGAAACCTTACCCTCGGTAAAGCCCCAAGATTGGCGCAAACAGCTACAACAAGGGGCTACCCTGATTCTCAATCGCGTTCACGAACTCGACCCCAAAGTTGCAGCATTAGCGGCGGGTTTGCGCTATGAACTCGGCCATCCAGTGCAAGTCAATTTGTATTGTACGCCGGATTTAGAGCAGGGGTTTGATTGTCACTACGACACCCACGATGTGATTATTTTACAAATTGACGGGGAAAAGGAGTGGTTTGTGTTCCGCGAAACCATTGCTTATCCTGGGTCTTATAGTCGTTCTCCGACGGATTTACCCCCCGACGAACCGCCGTATCTCAAAACCGTTTTAAAGCCGGGGGATGTGTTGTATATTCCCCGCGGCCATTGGCATTATGCCGTTCCGGGTGGCGATCGCCCCTCTCTCCATTTAACCATCGGTATTAGCTGTCATACGGGGTTAGATTGGCTCAAATGGCTTGAACTTCAATTGCGCGATCGCCCTCAATGGCGGCAAAATTTACCCGTTTGGGACAATGGCAATACTACAGCCTTAGAACAACGTTTGCAAGCCTTGGGAGAAGCTTTAGCCGCAGAATTGACCCGCGAGACTTGGGTGAAAAAGTATGCCCAAGCTTGGTTTGCTGATGAAGTGGAAATCGCCCCCTTTGCCTTACCGCAGCAGTTAGGCTTGGATATCTTTGCGGATGGTTTAGAAACTTGCTTGCGGCGATCGCCCACCCAACATTTAAGATTAGAAGTCACTTCCGAACATAGCATCCGAGTGAAAATAGGCGCAAAACAACTGGATTTTCGCAGCGACGCGATCGATGTTTTGAAGTGGATTTTTGCGCGAGATCAATTTACTTTACTCGATTTAGCCGAAATCGCCCCCGATCTCGATTGGGACAGCGCGATCGCCCCTCTCCTCACTCAATTAGTCACAGAAGGGGTTTTATCTGTAGTGTCTTGATTTGTTTTGTCTTGACTATAGTGCCGCGACACATCTTACACGGTGGGTTACGGCAGTAGGTTGGGTTGAGGTTACGAAACCCAACAACATTTCATGTTTCTAGTAGGGGCGGGGTTTCCCCGTCCAAGCTTACGCTTTGTTGGGTTTCACTTCGTTCTACAAGGGCCTACAGCTAAAGCCTCATTTTAGCTGTGTCGCGGTACTACGAAGGCAATAATTGTTCGTTAATTTGCTCGACCAGCCAACCGCCGAAATCCTGCCAAAACACCAGTAAGGCGTTGTAATAAATAGAAGGATTAAGGGAAAGAGCAAGACAGCGCCGCATTTGGCGTTCTTGCTCTGGAAAATGGCGAGAAAAGGCGAGATAACAGGGATAAAGATCGCGGGTATAGGCTTGTTCGCGATCCATCACTAATTCAAACCCCGATCGCACTAGACGACGAGATAACCACGCACATTTATGACGTAGGCGATCGCGACTATAACGAAATTGCCGTATATCCTGACAGGTTTGGGTAATATCTTCTTCGAGTTGAAAGGCGGTTGAAATGAGATGCTTTCCCAAAGAAACAGGGGGAAGTTGAGGGTTAAAATCAACGCCGTAGAGATTTAAGCCTTGAGTTTTGAGAAATATACCCCAATCTGAAGCAGGAGAGAGGATTTCGGGGGAGAGAATCTGAGTTTCGATTTTAGTACAAAAGGGAAAGCGCGATCGCAACTCCTGTTGTAAGCTTTCTAAAGCCAATTGTTGTTCTGAGGAAATTTCAGACCTAACAATAGCAATCCCATCGAGATCGGACAAATTTTCAACCGCGAGTCCCCTCGGAATCGATCCGCGTAAATATAGAGAAATGAGATTGGAGTTTAACGCCGCAATACAGCCTTCTTGCCATGCTAAGACTAAATCCAACCAGCGATCGCGAATCAAATTCAACCCGCAATCATTCACAATATAACCCTTCGCATCAACCGACAAAAAGCGACCGAAAGGTTCAATTTTGCGTCTGCGTAAAATCACTGTCATTTTTAGGTCATCATTACCGATTAGGGTGGAGTTGCAATCTTCTCCAACAACCCAATTATGAAAGCAGCATTTGTTGTAACCCTCGCTTCGGCTTTATTCAGTGTAGCTTTTACTAGCGCCCAAGCCCAAACTCCCATCCGCGATTTACAGCGTCAATCCGACATGACCATTTCTGGGGAAATTCGCCGCATTGTGGGTAATGAGTTTATCCTTGACGATGGAACGGGTCAAATTATCGTAGATGCGGAAGATATCGCCGAATATATGGGCAAACGCTCCCTTAATCTCCGAGAAGGGGAACGAATCACCGTCACGGGAGAATATGACGATTATGATTTTGATGCCTACACCATTCAACGCAGCAACGGCGAAGTTTTCCGAGTCCGCTTTTATGATGATTAATGTCCGTGAAACTTTACTTATGGTTGGGTTTCGTCACCTCAACCCAACCTACGGGAAAACGGCCTTGATTTCATAACTCATAATTCCCCTACTGCCTAAAACCTGTCAATTATTGGCAATACCGATTAACTTACTCTAAAGAAGGCTTTTCCGTTGCCAAGGGGTTACGAAAAACTAAAGTATAAATATCCGTTGGCATTTCTATATTGTCTTTTTCTAGGGCTTCTTTAATCGCCTGAGTCACTCTGGATGTGGTGGTGAGATAGCCAGCCCGTCGGGAATCAACCCAAAAGCGCACTTCGAGATTGACGGTACTTGTGGCTAATTCGTTGACCAAGATATCCGGTTTGGGTTTGGATTCAACTTCAAATAACTCATCGAGAACGCGGAAAATGGCGGCTTTGGCTTGTTCGATATTTGCGCCATAATCAATTCCCACCATCACGGAACTACGACGACGGGGAGAGGCGGTGTTGTTGGTAATACTGGATTGGAATACTTCTTGGTTGGGAATATACACCACGCGACCGTCATAGGTGGTAATGGTGGTGGTTCGCAGTTGGACTTGGGTCACGGTTCCTTCGTAGCTGTCGATGACCACTTGGTCGTTAATGCGAAATGGACGAGACGCTAAGAGAATTACCCCAGAAATGTAGTTGCTGAGAACGTCTTTGAGACTGAAACCAATGGCAACGCTGGTGAGACCTAAGGCACCGAGTAGGGTGGCAAAATCGAGTCCTAACACCCCCAAGGCAATAATAACCCCCAAAACCCACACGCCGCCGTAACTCAGTCGTCCGATCAGGAGTTCTGTTCCGGAGTCTCCTTCGGTTTGTTGCGCCCAGCGAAAGGCGATAAAACGCACGATTCTGGCGACAATCCAGGTCATAAATATGACAATAATTGCGCCAATGAGGGAGGGGAGATTGGTGATGGTGTCTCGCAACAGTTCGCGGATAGTTCCATAAAGGCGTTGACCAACATCAATGGCAAAGGGGGGTTGATCGAGGGCGTTACTGATTTGTTCGGCCCAGCGATTGGCCAGGGTTTCAACATCGGTGCCAAAGTCTTCTGCGTCTTGTTGGGTGACGGTCATGATCGCCCGGTTATTGACTCGGAGAGTGGCGATTTGGTTAGGGTTGTCTGGGGAGACGGTGACGGTTTCGGGGGTGTCGTCTTGGGCGATTAGGCTGTTGAGACGGCGGTTGATGATTTGGGCGCGATCGCGAGCGCTGATTTCGGCTAAACTACCAATTTGAAATAAGGGCCGTCCCCTCACTAAAACATCGGCGAAATATAATCCTTCCCGCGTACTTTCTGAGACGGGAGAAGCGTTGGGATCGGGGGGGATTTCAGCATCTTGCCCCCGACTGACGGGGGTAAAGGTCAAACAGGCAAAAGCGATCGCCCCCACGATAAAGGCGACCCAGAACCGCTTTCTGCGGTTGTTGAATTGTAAGTATTGCATCATGTCGGATTTTGCCGCGATCGCGTTTTGGGTTTGTACCAACCAGCACAATCGCTATCACTGAGCCAGAATAGGACAGTTACAGCATAAGCGGCAAATCGCCAGAATTATTCTACCTTTGGATAGTTTTTGCGCGATTTCCTGGGGTTCGCGGCATAATTCCTAGGCTGGTTAATCTATGCTTAAGGGAGGTGTTGTTGGAGTGGGAACCGCAGAGGAACATTGAATTGATGCGGTATTACTGAGTAACACAAAAACAACTAATGCTCCTAAAGACATTCCTGCGACAAATAACCAAATGTGAGCCGGGGTCAAGAACAATAGTAAGCGGCGATCGCTACTATAAATTTGAATAGACCAACCTTCATCTAGGCTCGGATGATGTAGTTTTTTCATAGTTCGGATTTTCTTATGACTTGCTAGGCTCTCCCGGGGGAAGTAACTTACACTTCAATGAATGGGATCGAAAATTTACGCGATCTTTGGGTTTGAGGGATTGTCGTTTAAAACAGTAAATTTGTATTTTTAAGAAAAATATAGCAATGAGCAGCCACGACAGAAGTAATGAAGGAACAAGCTTTCTCCCTGCTTCTGCCAAGACTCACTGATTCGATGGAAAGACTTCAGCCACACGAAGAAGCTTTCATAGGACAGTCGCTTTTCTGCTCAGTGCTATATGTTATATTCCCTTAATATAAAAATAATATTAAGAAATAGCAAGGGTAGTTAAATATCAATTATTTTTATAACTTATAACAATTACTTAACTCTCCAGTCTAAAGTTTCCCCTTCTTCTCGAAATAAATTGCTAAAAACCGATAAACGCAGCCTTACAGACCCAAAATTAAACTAATTTACCCGTGGAAGGGTTTTAAAATTGTTAAATCCAGCCACTGTGGTAATTGCTCCGTCAGGAACTTTGGTTTGGTAAATACTAAAAATCAAGAAATTTTGGCGGGTTGTATTTGCTTCAATATAGTTTTGGACAACTTGAAAACCCAAAGTTCCACTCGATGCGATCGCGGTTTTACATAACTCCCCAATCCCTTGACCCAGGGTTGTTGCTAAACCTTGCAATCTCCCTAAATCTGGTAATTCTTTGCCTTGACAAATGCCTTCTTGCACTGCTCCATTAAGTTGGACTGAGGCATAGGTGGTATAAGCTTCTGGGTTGGGGTTTGCGATCGCCATTCCGCCGCATAAAATAGCTAACGCGATCGCGCTTTTTTCGGAAATGAGGTTAAATTTCATCGCGGTTTGAATTAAGTCAACTGTTTCTTTTCTTCAGAGATAATTGACTATTTCCGTGTAGTTTTTGTTTCACCCCGGCGCGATCGCTTTGTCCTTTGCCATTATTCCTTTGAATACGAGAAAAATTTAACTCGAAAGACAACTCTTTTTTGTCCACCAATATGCCCCTATGCCCACTAAATAATTCGCGATCGCGGCGGCACAAAATACTCCCACAATCCCAAACCAAGCACTTCCTAAATAAGCTAAAGGAACGTATAACACCAACATCCGAGCTAAGGTTATAGTTACCGAAGGAATGGGCTTCCCTAGGGCGTTAAACGTCGCTGTGGCGATAATAACTATTCCCCAAGCGGTATAACTGGCAGGAACCAAAATTAAATACAAAACTGCCACTCGAACAACATCCGGATTGCTATCAAATAATGACGCGATCCAGCTTGATGAAAATGCCAGGATCGCTGCTAAAAATGCCCCCCAAAACAAGGAAAACAAAAAACTGAGGTTCAATGCCTGACGGACGCGAGAATGCTGCTTTGCGCCCCAATTTTGTCCGACAAAGGGGCCGAGGGTGGCAGAAAGGGCGAGAATCACAATCAAGGCAAAGGATTCGACTCGCGAGGCAATCCCAAACCCCGCGACGGTTTCGGCCCCATAACGAGCGAGTAAACTGGTGATGATACCGATGGAAATGGGCGTAACCAGGTTTGTTCCCGCCGCAGGTAAGCCAATAAAGAGAATACTGCGCCAAGAATCTACTAAAACCGCAAAATTAGGCAGACGAAAGCATAACATTTTTTCGCGGTAGTACAGAAACCACAGAGAAGCGACTAAAGTGGTGGCCCTCGAAATTGCTGTCGCGATCGCGGCCCCTTGTAATCCTAACGCGGGAATACTCCCCCAACCAAAAATTAACACCGGGTCGAGGATAATATTAATTGCCGCCGCAACGGTCATAATTAAACTCGGAATTTTCGTATTTCCTGCGGCCCGAATGGCACTATTTCCCACCATGGGAATGACGAGAAAAATCATGGCGGGATACCAAATATACATATATTGCCGCACTAAAATGAGGGTTTCATCATCAGCCCCTAATGCGGTAAATAAAGGATCGATGGTTAATAATCCCACAGCAACAAACAGACTGACAATTAATAGCGAAAGCACTAAACTATCTGTGGTTAATCGTTGGACGCGATCGCGATCGCCTTCTCCAATTGCCCGCGCAATAATAGAAGATGCCCCCACTCCTAAACCTAAAGCCACACTTCCTAAAGCCGATACGACTGGAAAAGTAAAACTCATAGCTGCGAGGGGTTTTGTTC
>JBKHDX010000242.1:0-7061 GCA_046541115.1 Spirulinaceae cyanobacterium
AAATTACGCGAGACAGCTTATTAGTTTAATAAAACTTTACAAAAACTTGCGTAAAGTCGCGGTCTCTTTTCTGAGTTAAAGACAAGAGGTAGGAAAATAACCGACCTCAGAGAAGTGTAAATCAATTCAAAGTGACTGACAACATGGCTGAATTTAATTAATGTTAGGACTTGTTGACAACCGTGAAATTACGGTAGTTGTCTCAGTTTGAGCGCGATCGCGACCAGACCGACTCTGTTCTAAAGTGCGGAGTTTTATAATTCATCGTTGCTTCTACTTATACATTGTGATATAAATTGTGAGAAAAGGTAAGGGGAAATCATGATTAGTTCTATTCTCTCTACGCTATTCGATGCCATTACGCCTTCAACCCAACCCCAACTCGCGGCACAAGCGATTACGGTTTTCGATGACTGGGATGCAGAAGCCAAGGTTGTCACATCGATCGAACCGGGGAAAGCCGGACAAGTCTATTTTCGAGGCTCTTGGTGGCAAGCTCGTTGTCTGGAAGCTGTCACGATAGAACCCCAAGAAATCGTCATTGTGAAAGCGCAACGGGGACTAACCTTAATTGTGGAGCCGCGAGTATGAATAGTACAATTCTCAAGGTGGGCGATCGCGCCATTTCCGCCCAAGAAATCTTACCGTTATTGGGTCAATATCAACTCCTCAAACCCTTGTTGCGAGAACTGATTATCGATAATGCGATCGCCTCGATCGACTGTTCCCCAGAGGAACGAGAAGCCGCCCAGCAACGCTTTGACGAGCAGTATCAACTAACCACCCCAAAAGCGCGTCAAGCTTGGTGTCAGCAGCACCAGATCGCCTTAGAGCAACTGAACGCGATCGCCTTGCGTCCTTTCAAAATTGCTAAATTCAAACACGCCAAATGGGGCGATCGCCTCGAATCTTATTTTCTCAAATGCAAGCCCCAACTCGACCAATATCGCTACTCCTTAATCCGTCTTAAGGATGCAGGAGTCGCTCAGGAACTATATTTCCGCTTGCAGTTAGGCGAACAATCTTTTGCAGAGATAGCTTCAACCTATTCTCAGGGAGTAGAAGCGAAAACCGGGGGATTAGTGGGGCCCGTTACCTTAAGCCAACCTCATCCTACCATCGCTCGTTTACTGGCTATGAGTCATTCTCAGCAATTATGGCCGCCAACACCCATTGGTGAGTGGGTAGCGATTATCCGTTTAGAAGAAAAAATTCCCGCCCAACTCAATGCAACTATACGCCAACGCTTACTTGATGAGTTGTTTAATGGGTGGGTTGAAGAACAGTTACAACACGATTTAAACCCTAAAATGGAGGTTGCTGCTTAATGGTGAACACATCTTCTCAAATCGAAACTTTTTTGCGACAAATCCCCTTATTTGCCGATTTATCGCCCTCTCGATTGCTGTGGCTGGAAGAAAAGCTGACAAAGCTGCGCTATCCCATGGGACAAGTAATTTCAACGCCAGAACAAATGCCAGAGCGCATTACGATTTTATATCAAGGGCAATGGCGGTTACTGGGTTATAATGTGCGATCGCAGCAAGCCATTCCCCTTACTAAACTCGAACCCGGTGCAATCGTAGGATGGTTGAGTCACTTGCGGGATATTCCCTGCGAAGGTGCGATCGCGTCTTCAGATTCGGTGGGTTTATCGTTAGAGATAGCCGACTTTCACACCTTGCTCTCACAAGAGCGATCGCTCCTAATTCAACTACAGCAACAACCCCATTGGTGTGAAGTCAGCGATATCTTGGGACAGTGGCTCGATCGACAAGCTGATGGTGCAACTCACTTGAGTCAACTTACTGCTCAAGCCCTACCTTTGGCTCAAGTTCAATCGGATGAGACTCTAGAATTGCAGCGCGATCGCGTTTATTTTGCCAGTAGTAACAATATTAAAAATTACAGTGCTGGTGATTTTATCGAAGCAGAAACCTGTCCACTCAGCACCACTTCTAACCTTTCTCCTCGGATTCTAAGTTTTCCCCGATCCTTATTATTCCCATCGTCAACAACTCAGCCCGAAATAGAAGTTTTAGAAGATATTCCCGTTGCTCCTCAACTCAAACCCAAATCTCAAAATAAGCGTTCCCAATATACCCATTATCCTTATTATCGCGGCCAAGGAGCTTTGGCCTCAACTCTGGCTTGCTTCCAAATGTTGTGTCAGTATCTAGAGATTCCTTACCGTCCTAATAATGTTCGCCGTGTTGTTGCAAATCAAGTTCAAAAAACCCAATCAATCTCTTTAGAATTTTGTGCTGCCGTTGCTGACTTGATTGAACTTCAAGCGCAAATCTTAACCTTACCCGCATCTGTGATTCCTCGCTTGCCAGAAGTAGCAATGGTTAAGTGGCAAGATAGCTTTGCTGTCGTTTATGAAGCACGCGATCGCCAAATTATTCTCGCTGTTCCCGAAGAAGGTATTTTGTTTTTAACTCCGGCAGAGTTTCAAGAACTTTGGGGTGAAAGCGGACAAGTTTTACTTTTAAAGAAAACGACAAACGCCTCTCGTCAAAAATTTAACTTATCTTGGTTTTTACCAGCAATTCGGCAATACAAAATAGTTTTGATTGAAGTCTTAGTCGCTTCATTTTTTGTACAACTCTTTGGTTTAGCTAATCCTTTGATGACTCAGTTCATCATTAATAAAGTTGTAGCAACAGGAGATACTCAAGTCTTACCAACCCTCGCCACTCTTTTAGTTGTCATTACAATTTTTGAAGCTATTCTTACCGCATTACGCACTTATCTCTTTGCGGATACGACGAACCGCATCGATTTAAGCTTGGGAACAGAAGTTATCGACCATTTACTCCGTTTACCCTTGTCTTACTTCAACCGCCGCCCTGTTGGGGAGTTATCGAGTCGCGTTAATGAATTAGAAAATATCCGTTCATTTTTAACAGGAACAGCTTTAACAGTCGTTCTCGATGCGGTTTTTTCTATTGTTTATATTGCTGTAATGATAATTTACAGCCCGCTTTTGACCTTAGTGGCATTAAGTGTTATTCCGATTATTATGGCCATGACCTTCATTGTCTCGCCCATTATTCGCCAGCGACTGCGGAAAAAAGCAGAATGTAATGCCCAAACCCAATCCTATCTTGTGGAAGTCTTGTCGGGTATTGAAACCGTCAAAGCTCAAAATATCGAGTTGCGATCGCGAATGTCTTGGCAAGAAAAATACGGTCGTTATATCGCTGCTGGCTTCAAAGCAATTCAACTGTCTACGGCGGCGAGTGCTTTTAGCAATTTCCTCAACAAACTATCAAGTTTATTAGTATTGTGCGTGGGTGCTTATTTAGTTGTTAATGGGGAGATGAACTTAGGTCAACTCATCGCCTTTCGCATCATTGCTGGTTATGTTACCAGTCCCTTATTACGCTTATCTCAACTCTGGCAAAACTTCCAAGAAACAGCATTATCTATAGAACGATTGAGCGACATTCTCGATACACCCCAAGAAGACGAAGGACAACGAGACAACTTACCCATGCCAGCCTTAGCCGGAACTGTGAAATATGAAAATGTTTCCTTTCGTTTCGCTCAAAGTGGCCCCATGCAATTGAGTAACATTAACGTTGAAATTCCCCAGGGGAAATTTATTGGAATTGTCGGTCAAAGTGGTTCGGGTAAAAGTACTTTAGTCAAACTACTTTCCCGTTTATACGATCGCGAATCGGGACGCATTTTAATTGATAACTATGACATTCACAAAGTCGAACTCTACTCTCTGCGTCGTCAGATTGGTATCGTACCTCAAAATACCCTATTGTTTGATGGTACAGTGCAAGAAAATATTGCACTATGCCGTCCTGAAGCCACCTTTGAAGAAATTGTCGAAGCCGCAAAAACTGCTGCTGCCCATGACTTTATTATGGACTTACCCAGTGGCTATAATACCCGTGTCGGAGAACGCGGTTCAGCCCTTTCTGGGGGTCAACGACAGCGAATCGCGATCGCGCGAACCATTCTCCAAAATCCCCAACTCTTAATCCTAGATGAAGCCACAAGTGCCTTAGATTACGAAACAGAGTGGCAAGTCTGTCACAATCTCATGGAAGTATTCCAGGGACGTACCGTACTATTTATTACCCATCGCCTCAGTACCATTCAAAACGCAGATCGCATTTTAATGCTAGATCGCGGCGTAATCATCGAACAAGGTACGCATCCCGACCTAATGGCTCAAAAAGGTAGCTATTTCTGTTTATATCGCCAGCAGGAGGCTCAAAGCTAGTGAACTATTTCAGCCCAAACAGCATTACCGCAACGTCGCGACATACCCAAAAATGTAGATTCTGTAGGGTGTCGTTAGCCAGCCCTTTCAAGGTGACGAATCTGGAAACGAAAAATCGTTGTTTCCAACGATCTCAAGGAGCATTGTCTCCCCCTCTCCCAAAATTGGGAGAGGGGGTAGGGGGGTGAGGGCAAAATCCCCCTAACTATTCTGCTTACTGCTCTACTTCCCCCAAAAACCGTATTTTCACTCAATCCAAAACATCAACCGATTCAGTTAACATCACCAACTTCACGGAGAAATTAACAATGACAACTCCTCAACCCGATTCTGTTTACCAAAACCAACAAACTCAAATTCAACGTAAAACTGTTGAAAAATACCAACAAACTCCCCGTTCTCCCCCTGGGTACTGTTAAGCTATCCAGCATCAGCTTACAAAAGCCCAAAGTTCGTAATGCTTTGCAAATCTTTCATAAACTCAAGGGTTTCAGTAAAATTCCCGTTCTAAAAAACCTCCGTAAAAACGCTTACATAACTTTACGAAAAAACCCTTGACATTTATCAAAGCTTTATATACATTATGTATAGCAACGAACGAGAGCGGTTTATACAACCGTACAAATATTCCCAAAACTTACAGTTGAGGTTTCGCTCGTGTCAGCATCTCCAAAAGCAGCCCCCCCTGAAATTAAAAACTTCTTCAAACAATTTGAAGACCTACTCTTACAAACCTGGCAGGAAACCGGATTCGGCCATCTCGAAGTTGACAGCGAACGCATCAACAACGATAAAATCCGCGTCATCATCCGAGGTTCGACCCACTACCGCTACGTTATTCACGAAAACGACGTAAACCAGTGGTTGTCTCGCTAAACCTCACCTCTTTTTCACAATTGCACAGTTGTCAGAACTGGCAATTCCCCAAAACTTAACAATTCAGATTCATAACACAACCAAAGACATTGCGTAGGGTGGGCATCGCCCACCATCTCCAACTTTGGCATCATATCTCAAACCCAAAATATAGCACCATAACGCAACCAAGCCCCTGATGAGTGGGAGTCTCACGAGGCTGGTGAAGTAGAGAAAACCCTCTGCTTCTCCAGCCTTTTTTCATACTTGATTTGCCATGTACTCACCCAATGCAACGATTAACGAAATTGTCCAAGATGCCCTGACAACAGGCTATCTCACGACGCTTGCAGAAAACCAACTGCGTCAACTCCTGCAAACTCGTTACACCCACACCGACTTTCGAGCCTTTATGGCCCTACAATACGCCGCCCTTGCTGGCCGAGTTAAACAACAATCTCGCGAACCTAGTCCTTGTTGAGGCTCATCTACCATGATATATCTGTTCGTTCATCCTAACTTTCCGGCTCAATTCCGTCATCTCGCGACGACATTAGCCAAAGACCCCAACAACCAAGTCTTTTTCCTCACCAATCGCAAAGAAGGTCGCATTCCTGGGGTTCGCAAACTCATTTACAACCCCTCGCGGGAAGCAAAACCCGAAACCCATCACTACCTGCGTTCGACCGAAAACGCTATCCTCCACGGACAAGCTGCTTACCGTCGCTTGATGCAACTAGAAAAGCAAGGCATTCAACCGGACGTTATCTACGCTCACGCGGGTTGGGGGCCCGAACTATTTATCAAAGACTTGTTTCCCGACAGCAAATTTTACGGCTACTTCGAGTGGTACTACCACGCCTACGGAACCGATGCCGACTTTGATATCAACGACCCCATCACCCCCGATGATGCTGCTCGTATCCGCGTCAAAAATGCACCCATTCTACTAGACTTAGCCAGTTGCGATAAAGGTATGGTGCCGACAAACTGGCAAAAGCAGCAATTTCCCGTTGAGTTTCAACAAAAACTCTCAGTTCTTCACGATGGCATTGATACAGCCTTCTTTCGTCCCAAAGCCGATGCCAATCTAGTTCTACCCCCCTCAGCCAAACCGAAAAAAACTAAAGGCTTCGACCCAAACAAACAAGCCTCAGACAGCGAACTAGCCCCCTTCGCACAAATCAAACAACGCCTGAGTCAAGAAGGCTTAGATTTGAGCAACGCCACCGAAATCGTGACTTATGTCGCTCGCGGCATGGAACCCTATCGCGGTTTTCCCCAATTCATGGAAGCCGTGTCTCTCCTGCAACAAAATCGCCCCCATTGTCACGTCGTCGTTGTCGGGGAAGACCGAGTAGCTTATGGCAAACCCCTACCCAACGGCCTCACTTACGGTCAACTGATGCTGCAAGAATTGAATCTCGACTTATCCCGACTGCACTTCACAGGGTGGCTACCCTACGACCAATACTTACAAGTTTTACAAGCTTCCTCTGCTCACGTTTATCTCACTCGTCCCTTTGTGCTGTCTTGGTCGCTACTCGAAGCCATGGCCGCCGAATGCGCCATTGTCGCTTCGCGGACAGCCCCAGTGGAGGAAGTTATTGAGGATGGAGTCAATGGTTTATTGTTTGACTTCTTTTCTCCCTCAGAGATTGTTGCCCGTGTCGAGGAAGTTCTCGACCATCCCGACCGTATGGCAACGATGCGTTCTCAAGCCAGAGAAACGATTTTAGCTCGTTTCGATTTGGCTCAATTATTACCCCAACATTTAGCTTGGGTTAATGCTTAGTTTCCGCTTCGTTTTCACTGTTTGATTCGTTCGCATTTTATTTTTTCTAGGAGATTTCATCATGAATACCATCAACACTCAAGCTCAAACTCAAGCTTCTTGGCTCGATGAATGGTTGAATAACAGTAACGGTTCTTTCAATGAATTGTTAGAAGCTTTTAGCAA
>JBKHDX010000243.1:0-7043 GCA_046541115.1 Spirulinaceae cyanobacterium
AATAACCAATAACCAATAACCAATAACCAATAACCAATAACCAACAACCAACAACAAATGAAAGTAATCGGGTTGATCAGTGGGACATCCGTAGACGGGATTGATGCAGCCTTAGTGGATATTTCCGGGCAAGACTTGGATATAAAGGTAGAACTAATTGCCCAAGCCACTTATCCCTATTCAGAAAACTTGCGATCGCGCATCTTAGCTGTAGCCGGAGGAGAAGCAATTTCGATGGCAGAAATGGCCGCCTTAGATGACGAAATCGCGATCGCCTTTGCCCAAGCCGCCCAGAATATCCAGCAAAACCATCCCCCCGCCGATCTCATTGGCTCTCACGGTCAAACCGTCTTTCACCGTCCGCCTAATGCCCCTGAAAGCGCCCTAAGTCTTGGTTATACCCTACAACTCGGTCGGGGGGACGCGATCGCCCTTATAACTCAAATTCCGACGGTTTCTAACTTCCGCGTCGCCGACATCGCCGCCGGGGGTCACGGTGCGCCCCTAGTTTCTCGCATCGACGCGGCGTTGTGCGCTCACCCCACCCGCACTCGCTGTCTGCAAAACCTCGGCGGTATCGGTAACGTGACTTACCTCCCTCCCCAAGACAAACCCAACTGGGTCGAGCAGATCCTCGGCTGGGATACCGGCCCCGGCAATATGCTAATCGATCTCGCTGTAACTCAACTTACCCAAGGCCAGCAAACCTACGACGACCAAGGGCGCAGGGCCGCTCAAGGTCAGCCCTGTGAAGCTTTAATCGCCCACTGGTTAACCCAAGACTTTTTCCAACAACCCCCCCCGAAATCCACAGGCCGCGAGGATTTTGGTCAAGCCTATCTCGATCGCTGTGGGCAAGATGCCCAAACCTATGACTTAAGTCCCGCCGATTGGTTAGCCACCCTGACTGAATTTACCGCCGCTTCCGTAGCTCATAGCTATCGCACCTTTTTACCCCATCTGCCCGACGAAGTATTAATTGGTGGTGGTGGTAGCCTGAATCTCTACCTACTTCAACGCTTGCAAGCCTTATTACCCGAAGCCCGCGTGATGACCACCACCGCAGCAGGTTTGAATGCCGAAGCCAAAGAAGCGATCGCCTTTGCCGTCTTAGCCTATTGGCATCTCGACGGCACAACCCCCGGCAATCTCCCCCAAGTCACCGGGGCAAAATCCCCGATGCGTCTCGGTCAGCTTTCCCTGGGGGCATAACCCCAACCGCTCCAAGACTCTCATCAAGTTTGGGCTTGGCGATCGGGGAACCTCTCAGTTAGATTGGGGTGTAGTATAGTAGCGAGCGATAAGAATTAAGTCTAAAACTCCGTTCTTG
This sequence comes from Spirulinaceae cyanobacterium, assembly GCA_046541115.1. Classification (GTDB taxonomy): domain Bacteria; phylum Cyanobacteriota; class Cyanobacteriia; order Cyanobacteriales; family Spirulinaceae; genus Jaaginema. Next base: position 1,331 of record JBKHDX010000243.1, read on the forward strand.
CTAGGACGATTCTTGATAAAATATATTCCGTGGCAGAGTAATTAACTTGAAAAACCCAGTGGTCGCGCCGCGCTACTTATGCACCTCGACAACTCAAGATATGGGGTTCTACCTCATGGTTCTAGTTGCTTTGTGGGTAGGTAAAACCTTTAAGGAATGCTGGCATTGTAGTATTTGAAGTTAAAACGCTTCCTTTTTAGCAAAAATTGGAGCAATCCAACTACAGGAGAGCATCTTTGAAAGTAATGCTTGGGGAGGGAACCACCTCTGGTCTAGACATCAGCGAAATCTAAATTTAAGTAGACTCGCTGAACCAAGAATCCTCGCACCGAATGGTCAAGGCGTGTCAAACTAGACATACATCAAGCCAATCTGGGGTTGTGACAGGTTTGAGTTTGTTTCAAGTCGCCATCCCCAAAATCATCAATCGTCGCATTGTACAAGCGTAAGGAATAGGATTGTGGCTCACACCTTTTTATTGGAGGAAGGACGTTGGACACTCCAGGGGAATTGGCTGGAGCGAAATGAAATGCCCATTCCCGTCAAAGGCAAAACGATCGTCGCTTGGAGCCAGGAAAACTGGTTTACTTGGGTGACTAAACTGGTTTTCCCCGGCAGCGATCGCAACGAAATTGCCTTTCAATATCGGGGTCGTCTTGATGCAGAAGAACGTCAGTATAACTTTGTGCTAATGCAAAGCTTATTGGGTCGTGTGGAGGGAGAAGGGTGGATTGCACCAGAATCCATTATCCAGCGTTACTGGGTCTTAGGAGATGCCCAACAAGGAGATAATCAACGACGGAGTGGTTTTGAAACCCTTTATCGACTCAATAACGATACATATAATCTCTCGAGTTGCATTCTATCGGGTCACCATTTAGTTAGTACGATGGAAGCAACTCTAGAACGTCAACCTTAAGAAGTTTATTCGCTGGTCGTTTGCTCCCCAAGCTTTGGAGCCTAATCATGATAAAAGACCCAAATACTGGCCGTAAATTAGCCGATCGCTATCAACTCATCGAAATCGCTGGAAAAGGCGCGATGGGGCAGGTTTATCGTGCTGAAGATCTGCTATTGGGGGGCGTTACAGTTGCGGTTAAGTTTTTATCCCAAACCCTACTCAACCAAAAAATGCGCGATCGCTTCTTACGAGAAGCCACCATTTGCGCTCTCTTGGCTGAAAAAAGTATTCACATTGTCAGGGTTCGGGATTATGGCGTAGATGATAATGATGTTCCCTACTACGTCATGGAGTTTCTGGAAGGCCAAAGCCTTAGCGAAATCATCAAAACCCAACATCTATCCATCCCTCGGTTTTTAAGCTATGCTCGGCAAATTTGCTTAGGTCTAGAACCTGCTCACAAAGGCATTGTCTTCAATCGCGAACCCACCGTTATTATTCACCGGGATATTAAACCCAGTAATGTGCTGATCGTTCAAGACAGTACCTTGGGTGAATTGGTGAAAATTCTCGACTTTGGGATTGCTAAACTCATTGAAGCCAACCGCGATCAAACCCATTCTTTTATGGGAACCTTGGCTTATTGTTCTCCCGAACAAATGGAAGGCAAAGAACTCGATAACCGTTCGGACATCTACAGCCTGGGGGTGATGATGTACGAAATGTTAGCCGGGGAAATGCCGATTATTCCCGAAACATCCTCCTTTGGAGGGTGGTACAAAGCTCATCACCAAAAACCGCCTAAAGCCCTATCCACCGCTTTAAAAATTCCGCAACCCCTCGAACAGTTGATTCGGAAATGTCTGGCCAAAGACCCCAATCAACGACCCCAAAGTGTCGGTGAAATCCTCAAAGCTTTAGAACCCCTCGAACAACGTTACGACAATCGCTATCCCTCCCAAGCCAAGTTTCCCATCCAAAAAACCGAAGAACCCACTCCGGCATTAACCATCGAGGCAATTTGTTTACAAGCAAGTTGGCCCGAAGATAAACCCAAACAAAAAATCGTATTTCCGAAACTGATTCGCACGTCTCGCGGTGTAGTCGCGACATTATGGGTCATGCTTTCTAGTCAGGATATTGTGAACCGCCAATTTAGCACCCGCTACAATCAGTTTTTGTTTTTAACTTCCCCCCACCCGATGTTGTTGTGGATTACAGTGTTGCACAATCGGGAGTTTGGGCCGCGGTGGTTGCCTTGCTATTTGGATTTGAAAACCAGTTTGGGTCAGCGTTTAGCTCGTCATTTAGGGGAATCGGGGTCTTATCGAATGCTGTTTTTTGCGTTGGAAAAACCCAAACAATGCCAGCACGTTATGACTTCGACCATTGACCCAACCCAATGTCAGATGTTGTTGAATTGGGCAAATTCGAGTCAAACGTTAACATCTTCGGCTCAACCGCAAGTCAGTAAAAATATGCTCAGAAAGGAATTTGAACGGCTCAAGCCCCAAATTCTCATTAAGTTGGAGGCAGTTCACACGGATTTCCCCAGCGATATTTCCGGCTGAAACAGCTAGGCTTGAGCTGGTAAATTTGAGGCCGTGGGCTGAGAAAAAAGACTATTCGACTTCATCTTCTTCTATGTCAATGGTTTTGCTTTCTTCAGTGGAAGGGGCTTCGGCTTCTGTCTCGGCTTGTTTTTGCCGAGCTTTTTCTTCTTCCTCGCTCCAAGGCGAATCGTAGCGATTCCAAGGCAAAATCGGTTTATTGGGTAACTTGTTGGTCAAAACGGTAATATTGTCGCGATCGGGTTCGGGTAAATCTGTATCGAGATGGTCATCCGCTTCTGCGTCTACACAGGAGTCTGGTGCTGAAACTTCCTTATTGACTTCATCTTCTAACCCGGCATTGTCTTGACAGTCTTGTTCGTGTTCTGGATTAATCGGATACCAAGACGAATTATCCACAGCATTCATAGGAGTCGATTCAATATTCATAATTCTTGCCTATGCCACAACTTAAAAATCGAAAGGAAATGCTGGCACAAAGTACGCCGCTACAATGTGTAGCATAATAATCAAAGCCACAGTCCAAGTCGCATAAGCTGCATAAGTCAAAGTTTGTGAAACATCATCGAGCCGTTGCTTATTGACTTGATAAGTATGTGCCAGATTGACCATCATTTTCAACTGATACTCCTCTGGCGTTAGAGTCAGGTAGCGTTCTAAAAACTTTTGATCCTCTAAGTTGGGACTTACGGCAGACTGACGCGGCAGAAAAGCATTAATCAGTAGGGTAAAGTTTATCAAAAAACCAATAATTTCACCAAAACTAAAAAGACTCGGAATAAACATTAAGCGGGATAAGGTCAAACTTGTCAACAACGCTCCATTGACCACAAATAAAATATTCATCTTGGTGGTGAGGGAGTCTCCTTGTTGGCGTTGTTGCTCAATGACTGAACGGACATCTTGAGCCGCTAAATATAATGTACTCCAAATGCGGGGCTTTTTATTTTCATCCGATCGCGACTTTTTCTCAGTTTTCGGCTTTTGAGAATCGGCAAATATCCGAACCGCATTTCTTAAAGTATCTTCAGACAGAGGAATCGAAGAAAGAGAGGACAGCGTGGGCAATTGATTCTGTTCCATTGGTGGCAAGCAACTCAGATTGTAGGGGCGGTTTTAAGGGTTGGCGTAAAAACTCCCAATTTCCTGAGAAAAATTCCGCAGGAGTCAAAATTTGATGATGAGCATGATTTTGAATACCCTCAATCAAAAAAGGAGACTCAGCAAATCCTTCTCGCGTTAACGAAACAATGGGAACGTTTAAACGCAAAGCTTCAGCAAAGGTGCTATATCCGGGCTTAGAAACAACGCGACCCACACAGGGCATAAAATCTACGGGGCGGTACTCCGGATCGGCGACTTTGAGGAGATTAGGAAAGTCCGGGGCGTGGCGGTCAAATGTAATAAACTGCCAGTCGGAGAAGTCCTTAATATTATTGTAAGGAATTTGTTGTAAACCGAGACCCCCAAATGTTAATAAAACGGTTTTTTCTGGGGGGGCTTTTAAGTTAAATTTAGCTCGCAATTCGGCGGCAGTTATTTGAGGGTTTCCGCCGGTTAAACCGACATCGGTAATCTGAGAAAAAGCGCTCATGGGTTCGTGCAAAGGTAAACGAAATAAGCGATCGCACTGCCGATAATAAGCCGTCATCCAATCGGCAATTTCCCTAAACTCTCCCCCCCAATCGCGATAAATAAAATCCCAGCCAAAGTTACTCATCATCCAACAAGGAACTCCGGCTTTTTGAGCAATGGGAGCAGCTAAAGGCGGAATATCGGCTAAAACCAAGCCAACGCGATTAGTTTGGATATATTCGGCTTCAGAGCGAATGAGACGGTGTTGATGGCGACGAATCTCTTGTAACTTGGCTAAAGTCATTGTTCGATCCATTGTCAAGCTGTCGGCTTGAATCACCCCCACATCAAGGGCCCGCGTGCGATAAATAAAATTGCCGCGAATATAGGATTCGAGTAACCAATGGGGAGCCGTGGTTACTAAAATTAATAATATTTCTGGATTCATTTGTTGGATTTGGGCCGCAACGGTGCAAGCCCGCACCGCATGGCCAAATCCGTGAGCAGTGATGGCAATATAAATGGCAGGTCGAGTCATGAATCATGTCCGAAAAAGGCAACTGATTCTTAATTTTAGGGGGCAATCTGGCCCGACTTGCCTGGGGCCAGCCCAAATTTTTCAGTAATTTGGAGAAAAATTTAATTTTTGTCCTGGGTCATTCGTCCTTTTTTCTTTGGGGTTAGTTATTTCTTTTTAGATAGCGATCGCTGTTCCAGGATTCCTCGGCCAAAGCGCTATATCATAGAGAAAAAGCCGGCTTATTCATCTTGTGGCATGGAAAAAACGATTTGGGAACTCGATCTCTACTCGCGTCCGATCCTCGACGAAAACAAAAAGAAACTGTGGGAAGTCCTGATTTGCGAAAGTCCAACTGACGTTGAACAATCTCTCGATAGCTTATTTCGCTACTCAAAATTCACCGATAGTAGAAGTGTAAATTCTATTTGGCTGTGTGAGACGATTAACGATGCGATCGCTCATGCCCCTGAATCCCCCAGTCGCATTCGCTTTTTTCGCCGCCAAATGAATAACATGATTGCTAAAGCCTGTACGGATGCGGGGATTCCGGCAAGTCCCAGTCGGCGCACCTATACTCTGAAACGGTGGCTGCAAGAGCGCATGGAAAACGTTTACCCTCAGCAGGAAGGGTATGACGAAAACGCCGCCACCAACGTCGGGGTGCAATATCCCGCCACATCTCCCGTGCGCCTTCCTGACCCCTTGCGGGGGGACAAAGCTGACAAATGGGCCTTGGTGAGTCTGCAAGCGGCGGATTTTGCTGATATGAAAGAATGGGACATTGCCTTTGGAGAAGGTTTACCCTTAGCCATGGTGGATATTTCTCCAGAAACCAAGATTCCCGGCTTGATTATCTTTTCCCCCAGGGCTATGCCGATCGCGGCTTGGATGTCCGATCTAGAATTAAGCTATCTACGACTCGAATCGGGCGATCGCCCCTGTTTGTGTTTAGAAACGGGTATTAGCGACAGTTGGATTTTGGCTAATGTGACGGACGAGGCAACCTCAGCAGAAGCCAAAGGATTTGAAGTGGCAAAACAACAAGCAGGGGGTCTGCATTTCTTGGCGATTCAAAGCAATCCGGAGTCGGAATCATTTGCCGGATTTTGGGTGTTGAAAGCAGATTGAGCAATTCCTCAAATTAAA
>JBKHDX010000244.1:0-6915 GCA_046541115.1 Spirulinaceae cyanobacterium
CTAGTGCCGTGACAACTCTAAAATGGTGGGTTACGGCAGTAGGTTGGGTTGAGGTTACGAAACCCAACAACATTTCATGTTTCTAGTAGGGGCGGGGTTTCCCCGTCCGGCGGGGTTTCCCCGTCCAAGCTTACGCTTTGTTGAGTTTCACTTCGTTCTACCCAACCTACATTAAAGCCTCATTTTAGCTGTGTCATATCACTAGGATTTGGGATTAAATTCATAATTCATAATTCATTTGAGGGTGTTACGAATTTGCGGGAAATCTGCGACTAAACGGTAAGCGGTGTCGATATCAAAAGTCTGTAAAGCACGATCGAGATTTTCGCCGTATTCTTGTAATAAATCGCAGTGATATTTCTGTCCCCAAGCGATACATTTTTGAGCAAATTGGCAGATATCTCGTGTTTTTAAGCGCTTTTTTAGGTCAGGCCAAGCGGTTTCTTCTTCTTGTTTAAGTTGGGCTAAAAGTTCGGGGAGATTGTGAATGGGGGATGTGACTTTTTGAGTGGGAGTAGAGTTTTGGGGTTGGGCCGATCCCGAAGGGAGCCGCGTAGCATAATGAAACAATAACTGAAGTTGACTCACCAAACTCTTAAAATCAATGGGTTTGCGAATAAAACCATCGACCCAGGTTTTTAACTCGGCTTCCCTGGGATTGTGCGTGGTTGCGGTGACGATAATAATGGGAATATCGGCAGTTTCGGGAGTTTCTTTAAGAATTTTGGCGGTTTCGTAGCCGTCGAGGTCGGGCATTTGCCAATCAAGTAGAATTAAGTCGATTGGCTTGTTTAAAGCGATATCGAGGGCAGCGCGACCATTATCCGCCGCGATCGCGGTATGATGAGTCTGAGCAAAACAACCTTGCATTAAAGCCCGATTAGAAGCCACATCATCGACCACTAAAATGGTCATGGGTGCAAAGTGATTGAGGGTGATGTGCGGCGAGGATGAGGACGCAAGTTCGGGTAATGTTGGGATAGAGGGAATAAAGGCAACACCGGGAAACTGTAGCTCAAAGATACTGCCTTGACCGAGTTGGCTGGAGACAATAATTTTACCTCTCATCATCGTGACGAGACGTTGGGTAATGGTCAAACCCAAGCCTGTGCCGCCATATTGGGCTTGATCCTGAGATTGACTTTGGTTGAATGCGCCAAAAATTCGGGTTTGGTCTTCAGGGGAAATGCCTTTGCCAGTATCGATGATGGTAATGTGTAAATCGAGGTTATTTCGTCCGGGGCGGAGAGAACTGCGGACTTTGAGGGTTACGTTGCCTCGGCGGGTGAATTTTAGCGCATTTCCAACTAAATTGACCAAAATCTGCCGCAAGCGCACTGCATCAAGCACGATCGCGTTGGGCAGGGTATCATCAAAATCGGTAATGAGAGCGATATCTTTTTCGCTGGCTTTGAGGTCAAACATTTGCATAACTTCTTTAATTAAGCCTCGTAAATCAAAGGCTTGGTATTGCAATTCCAGCTTTCCGGCTTCGATTTTAGACAAGTCGAGGATATCGTCGATGAGGGTGAGGAGAGTTTGACCACTGGTGGTAATGGTGTGTAAGTATTGGAGGGAACGAGCATCTTTGATGGTATTTTTAAGCAAGTCAGCAAAGCCTAAAATGGCATTCATGGGTGTGCGAATTTCGTGGCTCATATTGGCCAGAAAGGCGCTTTTGGCAAGATTTGCTTGAATTGCGGCTTCTTTGGCTTGTTCGAGGGCAATTTCGGCTTGTTTGCGGTCGTGGATATCTTGCCCGACCGCTTGAAATTCGATGACTTGCTGGTTATCGTCGAGAATGAGACGATTTGTCCATTGGGTCCAGCGCACTTCGTCACCAATCATGACGCGGTTTTCGACGGTGACGATGGGGTTTTCGGGGCTGAGTCGGCTAATTTTTTGAGCGACGAGGGGACGGTCTTGGGGAAGTACGATAGGGTCGTAATGCTGGCCGATGATTTCGGCGCGATCGCGTTTAAAATAACGACAAAAGGCATCATTGACAAAAATCAAAGTGCCGTTGCGATGATAGCGGATAATCAGGTCGGTTTGGTCTTCGACAATAGCACGATAGCGGGCTTCGCTGGCTTGTAAGGCCATTTCAGCACGTTTGCGATCGCTAATTTCTTTACTAACATTGAGGACGTAGGTTTGGCCGTCAATTTCGATCAGTTCGCATGAGATGAGAGACATGCGGATTTCCCCCGATTTAGCGCGCCAATGGAGTTCATAGTTGAGAATTTCGCCATTTTTACGAATTTTATCGGCAATATAAGCAAATTCTTCAGGATTTACGATTAAGTTTACTTCGGCGGCAGTACGTCCGATTAATTCTTCGCGACTGTAACCGGAAAGTTGCACAAAGGTTTCATTCACATCAAGCCAGCGCCATTCCCCTAAGGTTACGATGGTAATAATATCGGGGCTGTTGCGGAATAGGGTGGCATATTTGGCTTCGGATTCATATAAATTTTGTTCGAGACGCTGAAAGGCTTGTTGCAGTTGTGCCGTCATGCGATTAAATGAATCTGAAACGGTGCTTAATTCAGCGATGGGGGTTTTCGTCTCGATAGAACGATTGTAGTCTCCTAGGGCGATCGCGCGGGCGTTACGTTCGATTTTTTGTAGGGGACGACTCAACCATTGGGCGATCGCAATCCCTAACAAAATTGCAATACCCATCGCCCCCACAGAAATTAAAATGGTGTTGTATGTATTGGCGGTAATTTCTGCGGCAAAGTCGGATCGCGGTACAACAGTAACAATCAACCAATCAATTCCCGCTTCATCAACATAGGGGATAATTTCGGCAAAATAGGTTTGACGATCAACTAAAAATCTCAAATTTTGAGGTGATTGCAGATTGTCTAAATTTAGATTTTTATCCCAGATAACTTGCATCGCCGCTTGAGTTACTGGGTCTTCGCTGTTAATTGCTTGACGACGGATAATTTCGGTGCGATCGACGGTTTTAATAAAGGGTTTTTCGAGAGTAGAAGTGGCGACTAAATCCCCGGAAGGCTCTACAATGAAAACTTGACCGGAGGGGGAAAAATCGAGGCGATTTAAATAGTTATTAAGCTCCCATACAGGCATCATGGGGGCTAAACTTCCTTGAAATTCCCCGTTTTTTTCTAAAGGTTTTGATAGAAAAAAGGCAGCTTCTTGCGGTACTAAGAAAATCGGAACAATGGGTGTAAACTGGTAAGTCTTGGCTGTTTCTCCCGTTTGATACCATTGTAATAAGCGAGGGTCGTAATTGGGAGTTTCTAAAAGAAATTCGCTGCGATCGCCTTGGGAATTGAGGAAATACATGCGGTTGACTCGGTTATCTGCCCCAGATGTCACTTTTGTTTCTGCCACTATTAAAGAATTGACCGAACCAAAAAAACCGCCCGGGTCTTTGCCAACGCTTATAGCATTACCGAGGCGATCGCTAAAGCTAATACTAATAACATTTTTAAAAAGTTTGACTTGATTTGAAAAATGTTGCTGTAACTCCTCAAAATCATTCACATCAAGACGGTCCTGGTCTATAGCAATTTGATTCATTGTGACAATTTTTTTGGGCTCTTCGAGATATGTATTTATATGAGTCGTAATGCGTTTACTGGTTTCTAATATTAAACGCTCTGCTAAGTTTTGAACTGCGCGATCGCCGTTATACCAAGATAAATAACCCGTAATACTGGTAATGCCAACGATTTGTAGCACTAACACAGCAATTAAAATCAATTTTAGGGGAATTTTTGGGGAGCAATCTAATCGGATTCTTAGCATGAGAACAGCAGTTTAGTATGACTAGAGGTAGATAAAATTGCTAAGTCAGCGTCATAAAATGTGTAGTTTTCAATGTAACGCGATCGCCAAATATAAAAAGCGATACAAAATAAAACGTCAAAATGAGCTGGGATCGAATATCTCAATGGGTTGGGTCATAACCAATGCAAGGTGCTTTCGATCGCATGGTGGCGGGAACAACGATTTTAGCGATTACCCTGGCGATCGCAATTCTCGGTTATATGGCCTTGGGTTGGACACCCCTCGAAGCCATCTACATGGTCATTATTACCATTTTTGGTGTCGGCTACGGCGAAGTCAAGCCCCTAGAAACCCCAATGGAAGAATTGCCAATTCCTGGGGATTCTTTAATGATCGGACGCACAATTCGCGAGTTGGAAGTCCGGGCAAAAGGGGCATTTATTGTGATTGGTTTGCGCCGTCTCACTGACCCCACTTTGATTCAACCCACTCAAAGTTTAATGCTCGATCGCGGCGATACAGTCGTTATTTTAGGACGCAAAACCGAAATCCCTAAATTCGCCAGCCATAACGTCCTTCAGCCATTAACAATTACCAATTTATAAAGAAAACCCCTCTCGCAGTCAGTCGGAGAGGGGAAGTCAGTTGAGCGTCTGTATTTAAAAACAAATAACAAAGGAAAAATCTTTCCTCTGAGTATTTTTAAGCCGTTACTTTGTCGGCTAAATTCACTTCAGGGAACTTCACATTTATGCCCCCTAAGCCGCAGTAACCGCCGGGATTTTTGGCGAGATACTGTTGGTGATATTCCTCGGCATAATAAAATTCAGGCGCATCGATAATTTCTGTTGTGATTTCGCCTAAACCCGCTTTTTTCACAGCCTCTTGATAAACCGCTTTAGAAGCCTCAGCCAGTTGCTTTTGTTCGTCAGAATAGGTGTAAATTCCAGAACGATATTGCGTCCCAGTGTCATTTCCTTGACGCATTCCTTGGGTGGGATTGTGGCTTTCCCAAAAGACTTTGAGTAACTGTTCGTAGCTGATGACAGAAGGGTCATAAACCACGCGCACGACCTCGTTATGTCCCGTCATACCGGAACACACTTCTTGATAAGTCGGATTCTTGGTATATCCAGCAGCATAGCCCACCGCAGTCGAATATACGCCGTCTTGCTGCCAAAACTTACGCTCTGCCCCCCAAAAGCAACCCAAGCCAAACATGGCTATTTCCATCCCATCGGGATAAGGGGGTTGGAGGCGATTGTTGTTAACATAATGCTTTGCGGGGACGGGCATTTCTTGGTCGCGTCCCGGTAAAGCGTCTTCGGGTTTGGGCATACTGGCTTTTTTACCAAATCCAAAAAGTACCATAGATATTTTTAACCTCAGATTTTTTAAGTATCTTTACATTCTTTAATATAGCGTTCTAACCCAGAGGATAAAAGGGGATGGAAGTAGGGATATCAGTAGTTTCAAGGATCGGCAAGTTTGGCAGAGAATAAACCCGTCCCTGGTAGAAAAAATGCTGTCGCGATCGCGATGAGGGCTGACTTTTTCGCCCAAATCGTCGCTAAACAAACAATTGCCATGACGAATTTACGGTTATGATAAAGGCAAGTTGAGCCTCATTCGATCGATCGAGCAGGCGATCGCGAAAACACAATACGCGAGTTCGGTATGACCTACACAACCGAAGATTTAATTAATATCCTCGATGGCGAATTGCGGGCCAATTGGTATGGCGAACGAGTCCTGATGTCTCCGGAGAAACGCCTCAAAGACCCAGTGTTAGCCATGGCCTTAGGTCAAGGTCAAATTAGCAAAGTCTACGCTTATCGGGAGTTTCGCGACCAAGTTCACCGCTATCAACTCGACTATAATATTTCGGGGTTAGTGTGGCGAGAATGCACATTTCAAGGCAAAACCCTACGATTTCGCGAGTTACACAATCAACTGATTGCCATTCCCCAAGACAAAGAACACCTCATCGGGGCTAAATCGCAAATTCTCCAATTTTGGCAGGAAGCCAGCGAGGGAATGCAGTTTTGGTTAGCCCGCAATCACCCCGAAGCCCTCACCCGTCAACAAGTCGAAGCCCTCGCAGATGAAGCCGAATGGATTGAAATCGAAACCACTCGTCACGAACTGTATTTAGGGTTATGTTGGGGCAATCCCGATGAATGCCGCTATCAATGGGCTTATCCAGAATCGGGGTGCGATCGCATTGTGGCATCTGTAGACAAGCCGCGATCGCTCAAATTAGTAGGCAGTTGGTAAAGTTATGCTATCTTAAGCAAGCTGTTTGCCTGCCTCAAAATTGTGGTCGATTCCTTTCTCTACACCTATCCCCCCTTACAAGAGGGCATTCTCCTCAAACGCTACAAACGCTTTCTCGCCGATATTGAACTGAAATCTGGGGAAATCATTACCGCCCATTGTCCCAACACCGGGCCCATGACCGGATTAGCAATTCCAGGTAACTTAGTTCAAGTTTCCCGCAGCGACAACCCCAAGCGCAAACTCCCCTACACTTGGGAAATGATCCAAGTCCACGACACCGAACCGACTTGGGTCGGAACGAATACGGGTTTACCGAACAAAATTGTTAAACTGGCCCTCGCACAAAAACTGTTTCCCGAACTTGCCCCCCACTACAGCCAGATTCGCCCGGAAGTGCGCTACGGTATGGATAACAAAAGCCGCATTGATTTCCTGTTAAGCGATGAGGGCAAACCCCCGATTTATGTGGAAGTCAAAAGTACCACTTGGGCCCAGGGAAAGCGGGTATTATTCCCCGATACCGTCACCACCCGCGGCCAAAAACATCTCAAAGATTTGATGGCGATAACTGGGGAAGCCAAAGCGGTGATGCTGTATTTTATCAATCGCGGCGATTGTATTGAATTTGCCCCTGGGGATGCTGCCGATAAGCGTTATGGCGAGTTGCTGCGAGAAGCCCAAAACTGCGGCGTACAGGTGTTACCCTATCGCTTCGAGATTTCGCCCCAAGGCATTCGTCTCATCGGTTTGGCGAAGTCGGCGTTTTAGATGTTTTGGGGCATTGGGCAGCTTTTTTCAGTGAACAGTCATCAGTGTTTTGGGCAGTAGGCTTTTTCAGTTATCAGTCATCAGTCATCAGTCATCAGTTTT
>JBKHDX010000245.1:0-6883 GCA_046541115.1 Spirulinaceae cyanobacterium
TATTCATTGCTAAGTCGCCAGCCTTTTTTGATAGTTTGGCGCGATCGCGCGATCGCCAAAGCATCACTTTCCACATCTTCGGTAATAGTCGATCCGGCGGCGATAGTAACATCATCTCCTAGGGTTATGGGGGCGACCAAGACGCTGTTAGAGCCAGTTTTGACGCGATCGCCCAAAATGGTGCGATGTTTCTTCACGCCGTCATAATTGGCGGTAATCGTACCTGCCCCCACATTCACTTGATTGCCGACGGTGGCATCTCCTAAATAAGACAAGTGGGCAACATTGGTTTTATCCCCCAGTTGACTGTTTTTCAACTCGACAAAATTGCCAATGCGACAAGCTTCTCCGGTTTCCACATGACCCCGCAAATGGGCATAGGGGCCAACGCGGGTGTTAGCTTTCACGACGCTATCGCTAATCACGGAATATAAAATCCGAGTATCGGAGCCGATCTGACTGTTTTCGATTAAGCTACCGGGGCCAATGTGGCTACCTGTCGCGATGTGAGTTTTACCCCGTAGATGGGTTTGCGGTTCAATTGTAATATCGTTTTCGAGGCTTACCGTGTCATCAATGGTAATGCTGTCGGGGTCGATGAGGGTCACACCGGCGGCCATCCAATCATTTTTGATCCGCATTTGCAGGATATTGTAAGCGGCGGCCAGTTGACGGCGGTCATTAATGCCCATGATTTCTTGATAATCTTCCACATCAACGGCCATCACGGGGTCGAGTTGGCTGAATACATCCGTGAGGTAATATTCTTTTTGATCGTTGTCGGCGGTGAGATACGGTAATATCTCGGAGAGCTTGGGCCAGTTAAAACAGTAAACCCCCGCATTAATACGGTGATTGTGTTTTTGGGCATCGGTACAGTCGCGATCTTCGACAATTTCTTTGACCAGGTTATTTTGATCGCAAAAAACCCGTCCGTAGCCTTTCGGGTTGGGTAGTTGGGCGGTGAGGAGGGTAGCGGCGTTGTTGTGCTGTTGGTGAAGGCTGAGGAGCTTTTCTAAGCTAGAAGAGCGCAATAGGGGAACATCCCCATTTAAAACCAACAAATTGCCAGTAAACCCTTCTAAATGGGGGAGTAATTGTTGAATGGCGTGGCCTGTGCCGAGTTGTTCGGTTTGTTCGACAAATTCGAGGTTTTCAAGGTCAGCGAGGGCATTTCTGACGCGATCGCCAGCATAACCAATAATCGCTAACTGTCGTGACGGCTTGAGGGAAGTACAACTGGCTAACACTCGTTCGACGAGCGATCGCCCCCCCAAAGGATGCAGGACTTTCGGCAAACTGGATTTCATGCGAGTGCCTCGTCCTGCCGCTAAAATTGCTACGGCTACCATGAATCGATTCGTTAATGAGTTAAATGCGGAAAACTAGAAATGACAGATGAGAGCGACTTTCACCCATTCAACCGTGAATCGGCATTCGGTGTCAACAACTGTGGGTTTGCAGAAATTGGCGAAACTTCTGCACTAGGTCAGGGTTGCGCCAACCGCGAGCGGCTTCTTGCTCCATAATTTGTAGGGCGGTGGCCGTGTCGAGGGCTTGTTTATAGGGACGAAGACTGGTGAGTGCGTCGTAGATGTCTAGGGTTTGAAAGACTTGGGCTAACCAGGGAATAGAGTCTTGTTTCAAGTTGTCAGGATAGCCACTGCCGTCCCAACGTTCGTGATGATGGCGAATAATGGGCAGTACGCCGCGAAAATTACGCAAGGGTCGGCAGAGTTGTTCGCCGATGAGGACGTGTTGTTCGACGATCGCTTTTTCGGCGGCGGTGAGTTGCCCGGTTTTGAGTAAAATGGCATCGGGAATGGCGATAGTGCCGATATCGTGGAGATGGGCGGCGGCGGTGAGGTCTTGGATTGCAGAGAAATTAAGCTGTAGATAGCGACCAAAGGCTTCTGTTAATTCAACCAAGCGATCGCTCGATTGGCCGGTTTCTCGATACCGACATTCTAGGGCTTGAGCAATGGAAAATAAGGCTTGTTCGGTTTGATTGAGGTCTTCGTTAAGGCGTTTGTGGCGAATCCAGTTGCGTAAGCGGGGAGTCAATTCTAGGCGATCGATGGGTTTGCTGATAAAGTCATCGCCGCCGACTTCTAAACCTTTGATCCGCGTGGCGCGATCGTCAACGACGGTCATGAAAATAACAGGAATTAACTGAGTATAGGGGTCTTGCTTGAGACGACGACAGACTTCAAAGCCATCCATTAAAGGCATTAAAACATCGAGCAAAATTAAGTCCACGGAAAATTGTTGGACGCATTCTAAAGCCGCAATGCCACTTTCGGCTTCAATGGCGGTGTAGTTTTCTAGAAACAGCATTTCTGTGGCTAAGTTGCGGGTAAGGGCATTATCGTCAACGACGAGAATTTTGCCTGTATCTTTATGTCCCATCTCCTCGCGATGAAGGTCTGTGCGTGAGAGCATTGCCCCAGTAGACTTGTCGTTCATAAGTTGTGATAGAAACCTGATTCTAGTATGGTATTTATTTTTAACTTTGGAAATCAGTTGTTATACGGAATTTATTTTTAGTCTCGGTAAATTAATGAGCGATCGCCTGATTCTACTCTACGCCCTATTCTTAACCTATTTTGATTTTTGAGAATTGTATATATATAAGTTTCAAATTTCACCGATTGCGCCAACGCTTTTTCCACGCTCTAGTCGGTTCGCGATCGCTTTGTTTTTGTTCGGCTTGACGCTGTTGTTTAATAGTAGTCGCTGTAGCCTGAAGTGTGCGATCGCGATAGGGAATTGCAGCAATTGTTTGTAGATGTTCTTGTTCTCGCTGAGATAAGGGCGGAATCCCATCAGAACTCCAACTGGCAACGGTTCCTGGGGTTTTACGACCAATTGCCATTGAAGAACCAAAATACAGCCCGGTTTCTGCCAAGGCACTCCGCACCGCAGAGGCACAAGAATAAGTGGCTAAACGACCATCCGGTTTTAGACAAGCGGCGACTTCCTGTATAAAATCCACCGTCCATAATTGGGGACATTTGGGAGGGGAAAAGGGATCGAGGAAAATCCCATCAGCTTTTAAATTTTGTTGTCGCAAATTTTGGATACTTAGCCGCGCATCATTAATTATTAAAGACGCATTAATGTTATGATTTTCACATTTTTGCTGGTGGGCTAGTTGCTCTAAAATTGTCAAGATTTGTGGTGATTCGGTGACAAATAAACCTTGGGCGATCGCGGCTTGGGGAACAGATAGATCGGACTCTAGAGCGATTAACTGAATAAAACAATGGGGATTCGCCTCCCAAATGGTCGCGATCGCGGCGGCACTGTTGTAACCCAAACCATAACAAATATCAAGGAGGGTAATGGCGTTTTGCCCCCGGGCTTTTTCAGCTAATAAACAGGGTTTTACAAATTTATAAATCGCTTCTTGTTTCGCTCCATAATCAGAATGAAACGCCTCCTCAAATTCTGGCGAATAAAAGGTAAATGAACCGTCTTTTGTGGGTTGGGGGCTGAAAGAATGGGTCATATTGGTTATTAGTTATTGGTTATTGGTTGTTGGTTGTTAGTTGTTGGTTATTAGTTATTGGTTTTTCGTTTGGGATGGGAGGTGTGGTTTCCCGACTCAGACAATCTGAAACCTTGTCGGGGACGGATTCTTATAAAAATGCTATAAGACAAAGGACAAACGACAAATGACCAATGACTAAACCCCATCTTGCCTTACCCATAGGAGACCCGGCCGGAATTGGCCCGGAGGTCATCTTAAAAGCCCTTACAGACCCCGAAATCAACGAAAAATGCCAAATCTCCCTTGTGGGCGATCGCGAGCTAATAGAACGCACCTACGATCATCTCAAAGACCAATGGCTCGAAGCCAAAGACCTAGTACATCCTGACGCTTTCAATCTCATTGAAGTGAACCTCGCGCCTGAAGTTCGAGAACAAATTAAAATCGGTCAAGGTAATGCAGCGAGTGGGGCGGCGAGTTTTTCTTTCTTGCAAAATGCGATCGCGGCGGTTCAAACTGGAAATTGTCACGGCATTGTCACCGCCCCCATCGCCAAATCCCTGTGGAAAGCCGCAGGTCACGATTATCCCGGTCAAACCGAAGTTTGCGCCCAAGCGGCCAAAATTGACAAATACGGCATGATGTTTGTGGCAACCTCTCCTCATACCAACTGGACGCTTCGCACCCTCCTCGCCACCACTCACATCCCCCTCAGTGAAGTTTCTCCGAGTCTCAACGCCGACCTCCTGGCCCGTAAACTAGACTTATTAGTCGATAGTCTGAAACTCGACTTTGGTATTGCTGCCCCGAAAATCGCGATCGCAGGACTCAACCCCCACAGTGGCGAAGATGGCCAACTCGGTCGCGAAGAAAAAGACTGGATGCAAGCTTGGCTAGAAAAAGAGCGCAAACGCCGCCCCTATTGCCAACTCCAAGGACTGGTTCCCCCCGATACCCTCTGGGTCAATCCCGCCAAAGCTTGGTACGAAAACGCCAACAGCAACGCCGCCGATGCTTACCTTGCCCTATATCACGACCAAGGCTTAATCCCCGTCAAACTCATGGCCTTTGACCAAGCCATTAATACCACCATTGGTTTACCTTTCATTCGCACCTCTCCCGACCACGGCACAGCTTTTGATATTGCCGGTCAAGGTATTGCTAATCCTGCCAGTATGAAGGCCGCAATTCATCTCGCGGCGGATTTAACTTTGAAGCGGATGGACGAGATTTAAGAGTTACGTTTTTTTGATGATGTACTGCTTATTGGCAGCCGGAGTCAAGGTGGGCAACAAGATTGAGCGGTTTGGAGTCGCCCTCACCCCCCTACCCCCTCTCCCAACTTGGGGAGAGGGGTAGAAAATATTTCTTAAGTGCGCCTGAAACAACGGTTTTTCGTTTCCAGATTCGTCACCTTGACAACTCCCCACCCAGTCAGGAGATTGCTCTGGTGTCTGATGTCTTGTGTACCAAGGACAAATGACCAATGACAAACAAATGTAGCGAAACATTACATTTTCTTGCTTTTCAACAATAATTATCAGGAAATTAGAGATGCAGAAAGCCTTGTGAGCGCTTGTATTTGGGAAGATTGAGCGCGATCGCCCCCCGATTTTACCCTGGCAAAAATTCTGCGACAATGCTTTCAACTGATTCACACAAGCACCGCAAATCCTCACTGGAGGCTACGACTATATGAAATTGGCTTATTGGATGTATGCTGGCCCTGCCCATATTGGTACGCTACGGATTGCCAGTTCTTTTAAAAACGTCCACGCCATTATGCACGCTCCCTTGGGCGATGATTATTTCAACGTTATGCGCTCAATGTTGGAGCGAGAGCGAGACTTTACCCCGGTTACCGCTAGTATTGTGGATCGCAATGTATTGGCTCGCGGTTCCCAAGAAAAGGTAGTTGATAATATTACTCGAAAAGATAGCGAAGAAGCGCCGGATTTAATTGTCTTGACTCCCACCTGTACTTCGAGTATTTTGCAGGAAGACTTACAGAACTTTGTCGATCGCGCTCAACTCGATGCCAAAGCCGATGTGATGTTAGCTGATGTCAATCATTATCGCTTCAACGAGCTACAAGCGGCCGATCGCACCCTACAGCAAATCGTCGAATATTACATCAGTAAAGCCCGGAAAAAAGAGCAACTTCCCCAAGGCAAAACCGCAAAGCCCTCGGTGAATATTATCGGCATTTCGACTCTGGGTTTCCACAATCAACACGACTGCACCGAGTTAAAACGGTTGATGGCAGATTTGGACATTGAAATCAATGAAGTCATCCCCGATAAGGCTTCGGTTCAAAACCTCAAAAACTTGCCGAAAGCCTGGTTTAACCTCGTTCCTTACCGCGAATTGGGGATGATGACCGCAAACTACCTCGAAGCGGAGTTTGGGATGCCTTGTGTTGATATTACGCCGATGGGTGTGGTGGAAACGGCTCGTTGTATTCGCAAGATGCAACAGGTGTTGAATGCTCAAGGGGCAGAGGTGAATTATGAAAATTACATCGACCATCAAACCCGCTTTGTGTCTCAAGCGGCGTGGTTTTCGCGCTCCATTGATTGTCAGAATTTAACCGGGAAAAAAGCGGTTGTATTTGGTGACAATACCCACGCGGCAGCGATTACCAAGATTTTAGCCCGCGAGATGGGGATTCATGTGGTTTTGGCGGGGACTTATTGCAAGTATGATGAGGAATGGTTCCGGGAGCAAGTTAGCGAATACTGTGATGAGGTGCTGATTAGTGACGATAATGGTGCAATCGGAGACGCGATCGCCCGTATCGAACCTTCAGCCATTTTTGGCACGCAAATGGAGCGTCATGTGGGCAAACGCCTGGATATTCCCTGCGGCGTGATTGCAGCGCCGATTCACATTCAGAATTTCCCGGTGGGCTATCGTCCTTATTTGGGTTATGAAGGGGCAAATCAGGTGGTAGATTTAATCTACAATTCCTTTACTTTGGGAATGGAAGACCACTTATTAGAAATATTCGGCGGTCACGATACGAAAGAAGCCATTACCCAGGCGATTTCTGCAAGTTCTGACCTCAACTGGGCGAAAGACGCGCAAACCGAGTTAAATAAAGTTCCGGGGTTTGTGCGGGGTAAAGTCAAGCGCAATACCGAAAAATTTGCTCGCGATCGCGCTATTGGCGAGATTACCCTAGAGGTGATGTATGCTGCCAAGGAATCCGTCGGCGCATAGATATAGAACTACGACCAAACATTAGGACATTGTGTAGGGTGGGCATCGCCCACCATCTCTAGCTTTGAGCATTTGTATTATGTCTCAAGGCACGAACGTAGTGCTATAGGTTTTGGATTTTCTGCCGAAGGTGGGTTTCTCAACCCGCCTTTTTTTTAATCAAAAAAA
>JBKHDX010000246.1:0-6840 GCA_046541115.1 Spirulinaceae cyanobacterium
GGGCAACGCGCAAGCCCAAGCGTGGCAGTGCGACCCCGCGCCGCCGAAAGGCGCACCTTGTAGCGCACTGTTGGGGGTTTGGGGGGGCTAGTCCCCCCAATACAACTCTGATACAAACAAGTCAATGGCAAAAAACGATCTTATCAATAGAAATAGTAGTACAGATCATCACCTTGACAGGGGTGAGGTTTCCTCATCCAATCTGAACTTGTGGGAAATGATGATGCGATCGCGTCCAAGAACGTAAACTTGGACGGGGGAACCCCGCCCCTACGAGGAACTGGTTACAAACAACCAACTAAACCGAAGCCAGCATTGGTAAACGCTTATCCTGGGCTAACAACTCCCCAAACGCCTCAGCATTAACCGGAGGGCTGAACAAATAACCCTGCATTTGGTCGCAAGTATATTCTTGCAAACAAGCCAACTCTTGTGCCGTTTCCACCCCTTCAGCAATGGTGGTTAAACCCAAGCTGTGGGACATCTCCACAATCGCTTTCACAATCGCGGCATTTTGAGGATTATCGGTCAAATCGCTGACAAAACAGCGATCGATTTTGAGAATATCGAAGTTGAATGAATGCAGATAATTGAGAGAAGAATAACCCGTCCCAAAATCATCAATGGCGATGGTAATACCCAAATTTTTCAAAGCGATGATATTTTGGCGAGCGAGGTTAGGATTTTGCACTAAAACGCTTTCAGTAAGTTCGAGTTCGAGATAGCGGGAATTGAGTTGCGTTTCGCTGAAAATGCGAACCAAACGCTGGCACAAATCCGGCAACATAAACTGACGACTGGAGAGATTCACCGCCATCACCAAGGGTTTATTGTATTGCTGATGCCATTGGTGGGCTTGAGCGCAGGCGGTTTTGAGCATCCATTCGCCGATGGGGACGATTAACCCGGTTTCCTCGGCAATAGGGATAAATTTGGCGGGAGAAATAAAGCCTTTTTCGGGATGAATCCAACGGGCGAGGGCTTCGGTTCCCACAATTTCGCCAGTTTTGAGGTCGATGCGGGGTTGGTAATAGGCTTGCAGTTCGTTGCGTTCGATGGCGCGGCGCAAATGGGATTCAAGGCTGAGGTCATCTCCGGTGGTGACTTGTAAACTCACGGTGTAGAGGTGATAGCCGTTGCCGCCTTTGGCCACAACGTATTCTCGCGCGGCGTTGGCTTGATGGAGTAAGGTGTCGATATCTTGGCCGTTATGGGGATAGAGGCTAATGCCGATACTGGCTGAGAGAAAGACCTCGGTTTGGGTCTCGCTGACGAGGAAGGGGCGATCGAGTTCTTTGCGAATGGCTTGGGCAACTCGCAGCGCGTCTTGGCGTTGGGTGGCGGTGGCTAGTAAGATGGCAAACTCGCGATCGCTCAAATACGCGACTGTATCCCCTTCTTTGATGCAAGCACAAAGGCGCTCGGAGACCTCTTTAAGCAGGGTGGATTGGCAGGCATGACCCAGACTCTTTTGTAAGCGCTCGAAGCGGTCTAGGGACAAATATAGGACGGGGATGATGGGTTTATTTTCGGCATCGAGGGGGGCGGTGTCGCGAATTTTCTCGAAGCGATCGCGCAAGGATAAGCGATTGGTTAATCCCGTGACGGGATCGTGGTGCATGAGGTAATCGAGTTTGGCTTCGGCTTGTTGCAGTTCGCTTTCGTATTTGGCTTGAACTCTGGCTTTTTTTTGCAATTGGGCTGAGATTGCACCGAGTAATTCAGCGCGGGTAAAGGGTTTGGTGAGGTAATCGTCTGCCCCTAATTCCATGCCCTGACGAAAGTCTATTTTGGCGACTTTGGCGGTTAAAAAGATAAAAGGGATGGTTTCTGTGGCGGAATTTTGGCGTAATAATTCCAAAGTGCCAAAACCATCTAATTCTGGCATCATCACATCGCACAAAATCAGGTCGGGAATTTCCTGGGTCGCGATCGCCACGCCATCTTTACCATTATCAGCGCTAAAGGTTTCAAATTCTTCAGCATCTAATAAATCAATCAGGTTCTCTCTTACAAATTCTTCGTCTTCGATTACAAGGATTTTAGTCATGATGATTTTTGGGGAGTATTAAACCGTAAAGGATTGACAACAAAAGTAAATAACTAACTCGGAATCGAAATTGTGAAGGTTGTCCCCACATCAACTTCGCTTTCAACGGTAATTTTTCCTTGATGTAGCTCGACGCATTTTTTCACAATGGCTAACCCTAATCCTGTGCCTTGAATATTGCCCACATTGGTAGCGCGGTGAAAGGATTCAAAGAGGCGAGATTTTTCGTCGGGGGGAATACCAATGCCGTTATCTTTGACCTGGAAAATGACGCGATCGCCTTCTAAAAATACCTTTAATAAAATGGTACTATCTTTAGAGGAATATTTCACCGCATTTGATAATAAGTTTGTCAAGATTTGACGCAATAATTTTTCATCCCCTTGGGCTGTTATTTCTGCAAGATTAACTTCATATTCGAGATGATGTTGAGCGCCAACGCCAATTTTAAATTCCTCAACCAAGCCTTGACAAAAATCGATAATATTTAAAGTCTGGGGATTAAATTCCAAGCGGCCCGCTTCCACTTTACCAATAAATAAAACATCATTAAGCAGTTGCGTCATGTGTTGGACTGAAACGCGAATGCGGTTGAAATGAGTATTTTGTTTTTCTTCTGTCCAGCGATGGCGATAATGTTCGAGGAGTTCGGCTGAAGACAAAATACTACTGAGGGGCGTGCGAAACTCATGGGAAGTCATGGTGATAAAGCGAGATTTTAAATCATTCAGTTCTTTTTCTTTCGCTAAAGCTTCTGTAAGTTCAATTTCTGCTTTTTTGCGATCGCTAATATCGCGATACATCCATAAATGGCCGCAATAATTCCCTTCCACAAAAATCGGAATATAATCTATTTCTAAGGTACGACCATCGACTAATTTTACTTCTTGATTCGTCACAATTTGACGATTCTGGCAAATTTTTTGATGTTTTTGTACAAAGTCTTCGGGATCGGCAAACAGATGTTTCACCTGGGTACTAAAATCAGAAAAATCTGCCCCAATCCAAGCGGCGGGAACTTCAGGAAAGCCAAACAAATCGCAAAAGATTTGATTAATTAAAACCACATGACCGAGTTCATTTTTAACCAAGACTCCCGCTTGTAGATTTTCAATCAAACTACTCATCCGGGAAGTAGTGGCTTGTAAATCTTCTTGAGCGCGTTTGAGTTCAGTGACATCAATTCCCACTGAAACTGCCGCTTGACCTTCTTCGTATTTTTGAGCGACGACTAAATAATTATGGACTTCTCCGGCCACTTGAGCGCTGAGTTCTTTGGTAGTGCTGGTTTCAGGACTATCAAAAAAGGAGCGCATTGACTCGTTGAAGTCCGGGCTATTTTCCATAAATCCGACCTCACGACCAATAAAATCTTCGGGTTGGCGATTGTAGGCTTTCGCGAGGTGTTGGTTTACCCCTTTATAGTGACAATCTGAACCAATCCAAGACACCATTCCCGGAACCGCATCGATTACGGCTCGCAATTGGCCTTTCGCTTGTTCGAGGTTTTGTTCGGACTCGATGCGATCGCTAATATCCGTTTGAATGCCGATATAGTGAGTCAGTTTGCCTTGGGCATCATAAATAGGGGAAATGCTCACCTCATTCCAGAACAAGCTGCCATCTTTGCGATAGTTGCGTAAAACCACCGTACAAGGTTCCCCTTTCTTCAGGGCTTGACGCAGGATGTTTAATCCCTCTTGTTGGGTTTCATGACCTTGTAAAAAGCGACAATTTTGACCGAGAACTTCTCCTGATTCGTACCCTGTCATTTTCTCAAACGCCGGGTTAACGTAAATCATCGGTAAATCCGCTTGATTCGCATCCACAATCACAATGCCGTTGTTACTGGCAACGATCGCCCGTTCGCGCAGTTCGAGGTCGGCTTGTACTTGTTTTTGGGCAGTCATATCGCGAGCAATGCCCAGAAAACCGAGGATTTCGTCCGATTCCGATCGCAACGTGGTCACCGATAAACATACCGGAATGGGTTGGCCATCTTGATGAATGTACGTCCATTCCCGTTCTTCGCTGATGCCGCGTTTGGCCTTAGCCACAAAAACCTCAAAGCCCGGTTGAATCGGTTCGTTGAGTTCTTCACTGAGGCTGTAGGCTCGTTGGCGCACTTCGGCGGGGTCGTGAATCAGCATCGGGGTGACTTTGCCGATAATATCTTCGGCGCTGTAACCCAATAAACGCTCGGCTCCGGTGTTAAACGTCGCAATTGTGCCGTCGGGGGTAGTAGAAATAATGGCGTAGTTGGTGCCGTTGAGAATGGCTTGTTGTAGGGTAGTGGCATCAAGAAGTTGTTTTTCGATGGCTTTGCGATCGCTAATATCCCGCGACACCACCAGAATTTCGGGGCTTGTATCCGTTGAGAGTGGCTCTAAGGCTCGTCCCGTACTTTCGAGCCAGAGGTAATGGCCGCTGCGGTGGCGCAAACGATAGCTGATTTTGGTGACGCTTTGGGCTGCGGTAATTTCGTGATAAGTGGCTTTGAGACTTTCGCAGTCGTTGGGGTGGCAGAATTCGTAAACCGAATGCCCGATTAAGTCTTCGGGTGCGTAACCCAACAGCAACGAACAAGCCGGAGATACATATAAAAAGATGCCTTCAGAGGAGTGACGGCTAATCATATCGGTGGCGTAGTCGGCCAGGATGCGATAGCGCTTTTCGCTTTCGTGAAGGGAAACTTCCGAGCGCTGACGTTCGAGAACTTCAGCCCGCAAGCAATAATTGGCTTCGCTGAGGGCGACGGTGCGCTCGATCACTTTTTGTTCGAGTTTGTCGTTGGTGTCTTCGAGGGCGGCTTGGGCGCGAACTCGGTCAGTGACATCAATTCCCACAGAAATCACCGCTTGCTCGTGGTCGTATTTTTGGGCAGCAATGAGATAGTTGTGGGTGGTGTCGCCGATTTTGGTGTCGATGACTTGGGAAATAACGGTGTCTTCGCTGGCGAGAAAGCGACGCATCAATTCGACGAAAGTCGGACTGGTTTTGAGAAAGCCCAATTCTTTGCCGATAAAGGCTTCGGGCGACAGGTTGAGGGTTTGAGCCAGATGGCGATTCACCCCTAGATAGCGTCCGTTTCGGTCAAACCAAGACACAAATCCCGGTACTGTGTCGATGACAACCCGCAGTTGGGCTAAAGCGCGTTCTCGTTCGGTGATGTCGTTGAGGGTGACGAGGGCGCAGGGTTCTCCTGCGAGGTCAAAGGTTTCAACGGAAAGGAGAACAATGGCTTTGTTCCCGTCGGCGGTGGGGAGTTCGGTTTTGACTTCGCAGACGGGGTTTTGGGCGGCGTTTTGGATGAGTGCGCGATCGCTTTCTGGGAATAGGTTTAAGTCAGGGAGAGATTGTCCTAAAGCCCCATCGCGAGAACCTGGCAGGAATTGTTCAAAGCAGGCGTTAAAGTCGAGCAAGCGCTCATCTTTGAGGGAAATTAGGGCGAGTGACCCATGACAAGCGTGAAAAGACTTGCTAAACCGTTCTTCAGAAGCCCGCAACTCGGCTTCGGTTTGGCGACGGCGTTCGAGTTCGAGTTGGGCTTCTTGGTAGAGTTGGGCATGACGAATGGCGATCGCGCAGCGATTGGCTAGTTTTTGTAAAAAGGTGATTTCTGTGGCTTGCCATGAGCGATCGCGATCGCATTGATGTAAGCTAATCCCGCCAATGTATTCGCCGCGATACAACAAAGGAATAATGGCAATGGCGCGGATATCGCACTCACCAGCGGCAGTTTGAATGGTTGTCGGGCAATTTGCGTCAATGCGGTTTAAAACGACGGGTTGACCTTGAGAAAGGCGATCGTGATAGTAACGGTAAAATTCACAACTCACCCCCACTAAGCTTTCCCTTTGGCTGGTAGCTTCGCTGACATAACGAGCGGTCAATTGTTGTTCTTGATTCGGTTGAAAGATCAAACACCGACTCACCCCTAAGATTTCGTGCAAGCGGTTGGCGGTGGTTTGCAATACCTCCTCAATGACTAAGCTGGCTTGAATGGCACAAAGGGAGTCTTCGGTTAAATCTTCTAACGCTTGGTGTGATTGGATTAAAGGTGCAGGAGGCGCGATCGCGAGAAAATCCGACCAGTGCAGAATCCCCAGAAGTTCTTGGTTATCATCAACTACCGGACAGTAATCAAGACGGGCTTGCTGTAGGGTTGCTAAAATCTCCCTAGGATTGATGTCGGCTTCGAGATTAACAACGGGAACCTCGGCGGTTATTAAGTCTTGCAGGGTGAGGTCTGCGGTGTCGTTGCCCCCAAACGCAGCACAAAACACATCAGACGGACGCACAAGGCCGATAACGGCTTCGTTTTCTGCCAAAACGACACAGGCCGCGATCGCGTTTTCTGAGGAGGCACGACGGCTAATTTGAGCGGCAACTTGAGGGATGGGGGTTGTGGCGGTAGCGGCGAGATAACAAGATGCGATCGCGTCTTGTAAGCCCTTCGTCTCAGAGGGGCTTACATCGCGGTCATTTACAGGTTCAGATAGAAAAGAAGTTTTCATAAAGCGTACTGGTACTGCCAGGAAGTTTATCGATCCAGCGCAACTTCTACGATAAAGAAATGATGTTCGCGTTCGCGTTTGCGTTTGTGTTTGCGCTCTTGAATTTAGGGTAGCCCATGTCCCTTGATTTAGAGGGGGGAGAGTTTTCAGTCAACAGTCATCAGTCATCAGTTATCAGTGTTTTGGGCAGTGGGCTTGTAGGGGCGGGGTTTCCCCGCCCAACAACCAATAACCAATAACCAATAACCAACAACCAATAACCAACAACCAACA
>JBKHDX010000247.1:0-6840 GCA_046541115.1 Spirulinaceae cyanobacterium
TTAAAATTCTAGGCATCGTCAGACAACTTTGTTACCTTGGATGAATAGCATGGCGATCGCGTCCTAGCGATTCTGCGAGCCGTTTGGATAAGATCGCAACTGCTTTCAGCATAACTCTACTCTTAGTAATGAGACTGTTACTGGTCGAAGATGACGAAGTTCAAGCCCATGCCATCAAACAAGCCTTAATCGCGCAAGGTTATGTGGTCGATTGTGCCGCCGATGGTGAGGAAGGGTGGGACTTTATCGAAGCCTTCACCTACGATTTGATGCTGCTGGATGTGAGTTTACCCAAGTTAGACGGGATTGCCTTGTGTCGTCGTTTGCGCGATCGCGGCTACAATGTCCCGGTTTTACTGCTCACGGCTCGCAGTAGCAGCACCGATAAAGTTACGGGACTCGATTCGGGTGCCGATGATTATGTCGTTAAACCCTGTACCGTGCGGGAGTTATTTGCCCGCATTCGCGCCCTACTCCGCCGCCGCAACGCTTCGGGCGCCCCCTTACTCACTTGGGGCAACCTCGCCCTCGATCCCAGTTCTCATCAATTATATTGCGACCAAGACCCCATTGCCCTATCCCCCAAAGAATACAACCTCCTCGAACTGTTTTTACGCAATCCCCGCCGTGTATTGACCCACAGCGCCATCCTCGAACATCTTTGGTCCTTTGAAGACCCGCCCAGCGAAGGGACGGTCAGGGCGCATATTAAGCGACTGCGGCGCAAGCTCCGGGAAGTGGGCATTACTGAGATCATCGAAACGGTGTATGGGGTGGGATATCGCCTTCAGGAAAATCCCCCAGCCCCCCCCCCAAAGCCAACGTTGCAGACTGCTGAACCTCCGGCGGATTTCGCTCCCCATCTCCAGGGGTTATGGGATAAGTTTCGCCCCCAAATGCAAGAGCGCCTCATCCCCTTAAAAAGCGCGATCGCAGCAGCTCAAAAACAAAAATTAGATGCAGATTTAGCCCAAGCCGCCGCCACGGCTGCCCATAAACTCGCCGGGTCTTTGGGTATTTTTGGCTTAAAATCCGGTTATACCCTCGCCCAAAACGTCGAACAACAATTGCTAGGGGCGATCGCCACCTCAGACCCTCATCTGGGGGTAATGCTGGCCCCTAGGGTTGTGCAAGACATGCAAAACTTAATTGAGATTGTCCAAAATCCCCCGGCTACCTTGGCTTCCCCGGCGGCATCTTCCCCTTCGTCCACCCCCCTCGCGATTCCCGGCGCGATCGCCAAAGTCTTGATTGTGGATGATGATGCCGAATTAGCCCAAAATTTGCAAACTGCCGCCGCCCCTTGGAACTTCCAAGTCGAAATCGCCTTGAGTCTCAACGCTGCCCGAGACGCGATCGCCCGCCAAGTCCCCGATTTAGTGTTACTCGATATCGCCTTTCCCAATGCCCCCCAAGGCGGTTTAACCTTACTCGAAGACCTCAAACAACAATATCCCCAACTGCCCATTTTGATTTTTTCGGCTCGCGATCGTCTCAGCGATCGCGCCGCCATTTGTCAAACCACCTTCAACCCCAAAAATCCCCATCCCAACACCTTTGCTCCCTACCCCGCCTCTGTTCGTTCTCTGCCTGACCTGCCTATTCCGGGTAGGGGAGGGGGTGATGCTTTTCTGTCGAAGCATATTACGACTTCCGAAGTCATGGCCACCATTGCCGAAATGCTCAAACCCTCCATCCCCAGCACCGCCAAAATATTAATCGTAGACGACGATCCCATCACCCTTGAGAACATTCAGCGCTTACTCAGCTTGTGGGAATTTACGCCGATTCCCTTAAGCGATCCGCGTTTATTTTGGGAAATGCTCGAAACCCACGCCCCCGATTTGCTGATTTTAGATTACAAAATGCCTCACTACAACGGTTTACAACTATGTCAGGTTGCTCGTAATGACCCCACCTGGCAGGGTTTACCGATTTTGTTTACCACCTCAGAAACCCACCCCGACACGATCCAAAAAATCTATCAACATGGTGCAGATGATTATTTGGCTAAACCCTTTAGTGAAGCCGAATTAATCACGCGAATTTTTAACCGTCTAGAGCGAGTTCAACTTTTACGCAGTTTAGCCGAAACGGATGTCTTGACGGGTTTAACGAATCGTCGTCGCGGTAGCCAAGACTTAAATCGCTATCTTCGCTTGTGTCAGCGCCAAGAACAAATGTTTTCCTTGATTTTGCTGGATGTGGATGATTTTAAGCCGATTAATGACCGTTATGGCCATGGCGTGGGCGATCGCGTTTTGCGACAACTGGGGATTTTCTTGCAGCAGCACTTTCGCCAAGAAGATGTTGTGGCTCGTTGGGGCGGCGATGAATTTATTGTCGGGTTGTACGCTATGTCAAAAATTAAAGCCCAACAACGCATGAAAGTACTGCTCAATCGCATGGCTGCCACCCCCTTACCCATTGCCGGGCAGGTAAAACTCTCCCTCCGCCTCAGCTTTGGTGTTGCCACTTACCCAGACGATGGGAAGGATTTGCTCAATCTTTATGGAGTGGCCGACCGAGAATTATATCGTTGGAAGGTGAAGAAATCCCAAACTTTTTAAGGAGAAAGCCTCATTTTTTCCAGCTTTTAGTTTGTAAATGACTGCTCTATCTACCCAATATCAATATTATGATGGCAAAGAAAATTCTTTTGATTGACGATGAACCCGATGTGCGTCAAGTCTTACAGTTAACCTTAGAACTTAGTTATGGTTGGCAAGTCGAAACGGCAGCTTCGGGTTGGGAAGGCATTAACAAGGCAAAAAACCTAACTCCCGATGCCATTTTGCTCGATATTATGATGCCTGACCTCGATGGGGTCGCGACCCTAAACCAACTACAAACCTATCCAGAAACCCAACAAATTCCCGTGATTTTTCTCACGGCTAAATTAGAAACCGACCAAAAACGCTACACGGAAACCCAAGCCAAGGCTGTGTTATCCAAACTCATCGATCCTTTAGTGTTTGGGGACAAAGTAATCTCGGTTTTGGGGTGGTAGAAAGTTATGGGATCGAGGGGGATGGCACAGGGGGATTGAGGAGTAATGCGGTGGCTTGGGTGGCGTTGAGGGGTTTAGAGAATAAGTAACCCTGAGCTAAAGAGCAATTTAGGGCGGTAAGCTGTTCTAGTTCTTCTGGGGTTTCGACTCCTTCGGCGATCGCTTGCAAGCCCAACCCCGAAGCCAAAACCATAATCACTTCGATCAAATTCCAGTTTTGATTTTTCACGAAAGAGCGATCGATTTTCAAAACGTCTACAGGCATATCTTGTAAACGGGCTAACGAAGAATAACCCGTACCAAAATCATCTAAATAAAGCTGAATGCCTAAGTTTTGTAATTGTTTGAGCTGGGATAATGCCAATTGAGAGCGGTCGAGAATAGCAGTTTCAGTAATTTCTAAGCGAATGTATTGGGGTTTGATGCCCGTTTCAGCCAAAATTGCCACAATTTGCCCGACTAAATCCGGTTCTGATAACTGAATACTCGATAAGTTCACACTGACGCTGAGATCGGCAAACTCTGGGAATTGCTGATGCCACAGGGCCAGTTGTTGACAGGATTGTTGCAGCATTTGTAAGCCCAACTCATGCACCACACCGATTTCTTCAGCAAGGGGAATAAACTCACTCGGCGATATCGAACCGCGAGAGGGATGTTGCCATCGCGCTAAGGCTTCAAAGCCTTGGATTTGCCCAGAAGCAATGCGAACAATCGGTTGAAAAAAGACTTGGATCTGGTTGCTGTCGAGGGCGGTGCGGAGATCGCTTTCTAAGCGTAAGCGAGCCATTGCTGCCCCGGATACCATGGTCAGAGGCATTGCCGGGTCATTTTCAATGGCTTGAGTCAGGCGGACTAAGCGGTCGGTATTGTTAATCGCGATCGCGAGTAAGCGCAGGCTTTTTTCGGAAAAATGGCCGACTCGACCACTGGCTAATAAACCCAAGGCTCCCCGGATCGCCGTTAACGGCGTTCTTAACTCATGACTGACCAATTGATTGAGTTCTTCAAGATGATAAGACGAGAGTAGTCCAAAATCTTGAGACTGCCATGTTGGATTCTGGCGATTTTCTGGGCGATCTGTAATGGAAGTCATGGGCATATCTATGACGCTTGCAACAAAAAATGAAATGCAGGGGCAAAACCAGAATTAACAAGCAGTCTGGTTTATTGGGGAGCGATATAATGATTCGCTGAAGCTGAGGGAGAATAGTTCATCAACAGCGCCAGCAATAGCTGTTTTTAACCCGTTTTCCTTTCTGTGTAGCTGGATTCGGTATAGCTGGATTCGGATAGTCCTTTGGGTAAGCGCTTGATATAGTCACGAACGACCTCAGAAATTTGACGGTCAGTTGATTCTGCAAAGGTTTTGAGTTTGTCAAATTCGCGGTCAGACAATCGCACTCTCAGTAACTTGTTACGAGGCATAACTGTTTTTAAGGATAGATTTCTAGATGTTCACAAAAAGCTAAGTCTTCAAAAGCTCTCAAAATTTCATTTCCCACGAACTTAGTAAGAACGAGCGGCCCACCCGAGGGCTTCTGCAATGGAATTGCCTAAGGTGGTCGGATCGAAGGGTTTGGTAAAAATCGCGGCTGCCCCTAACTGAGCGTAGTAGCGCTGTTCTTGGGCTTGAACTTTAGCGGTGAGAAAAATCACTGGAATATTTTGAGTTTTGGGGTTGTTTTGAAAATGTTGCCAAGTTGTCAGACCATCCATTTCCGGCATCATAACGTCGAGGAGTATTGCGTCAGGATGATGCGTCTGTGCTAAGTGCAGCCCTTCTAAGCCAGAAGCTGCCGTCAGGACTTGCCAGCCTGTGGTCACTTCTAAGCTCAGTTGAGCGACTTCGCGAATGTCTGCTTCATCATCAATGACTAAAATTTGTTTAATTGGCATTACAGCACCTCGATTATTCAGCCGGGCGATCGCTGGTATGATTCTTAAGCAACTCGTGCCACATTGAGACTAAATTCAATGCCCACAGGCTTAATTCGATTGCGCTTAAGAGCATAAAAAATGCGGTCTATAATCCTTTGCTCCTCTGGGGTGAGGGGTTCTGAGGACGCTTGAATTTGTCGCAGTAACGACCAGTCCTCTGACGCGATCGTACCGGACACAATGGCTCTATAAAATAGTTCGCATAAAATGTCAGAGCGTTGGTTGTTGAATAGCATTTTCAGATTCTCCCAAAATATTCCATTGTCCGACGAGACTTCTTTTGTCCTAGAAAAGCTTTTGAGTTTTGAAATTCAGCCTTTCGAGAGCAAGTTGCGTCACACATTAATTAATTTAAGGAACAAATATGAAAAACTTGTGACAGCACGACCCCAAAACCCTAAAAAATTGGAAACTTGTTCGGGACTACGATCGGCCTACACAGCACTGACGCAATAACCCGGCAATGCCTGTCACCCGAATCAGAGGAACCCCTAACCCTTGAGCGACATCTTCTAAACGGCGATCGTCAAGAAATACCGTATCACCTTGTTTGAGCATCAACGACGGTAACAACACCCCGTCTCCCAAATCGCGGCCCTGAAGATGGGTTAATAAATCTTGTCCGGTGAGCAGTCCAGTGACGGTAATTTCTTGGCCCCAGTAATCGCTGCGCAAAGGAGCCAGCGTTACGGTTAAATTCTCCACTTGATTGAGACGCTGCACCAACGGCTGAAATGCCTGTTCGACGGCATTTCCCACCACCCAAGTCCAATGTCGAGGAGCATCAAGGCTCTGGGGTAGCATTTCTGAGGCTAATATTTTAAACTCGCTCATAAACTGGCGAATCGAGCCAACACCATTACCAATTTGCGGATAATCTTCATAATGCTCTGCCGGGGGCAATTCTTGGCGAGCAATCAAAAACCATTCATCGGCCAGCCAAGTGACGGTATTACCATATTTGGCTCGGAATTTCGTTTGTAGCGATCGCACCTGAGCAATGACTTCTTGGGCTTTCTCGGTTGAAACTGGGGTTAACTCGTCAAGATTAGGACGAAATCGCGTCAACCCTACCGGAACTACCGCAATCGAAGCGACTGTGGGAATTTCCCCGGTGTGAAACTGAGCCAAATCTAACAAGGTGCGCTCTAAATGTTCGCCGTCGTTAATCCCCGGACAGACTACCACCTGAGCGTGAATTTGCAAGCGTCGCTCTTGAAACCAGCGCAACTGGTCGAGAATCTGCCCTGCTCGTTGATTTTTGAGCAACTGAGCGCGAACTTCTGGCTCTGTGGCGTGAACGGACACATAAAGCGGGGATAAGCGTAAGGTTTCAATGCGTTGCCATTCTCGCTCGGTGAGATTAGTTAAGGTTAAATAGCTGCCGTAAAGAAAGCTGAGGCGATAATCGTCATCTTTGAGATAAAGGGTATCTCGCTTTCCGGGGGGTTGCTGATCGATAAAACAAAAGGGACAGCGATTGTTACATTGAATCAAACCGTCAAATAACGCCGTTTCAAACTCTAGCCCCAAGTCGTCATCATAGTCTTTCTCAATTTCGAGGTGATGGGTTTGTCCTTGTGCGTCGAGGACTTCTAATTCTAAAATTTCATCGGCGCACAAAAATTGATAATCAATTAAGTCGCGGGGTTGCGTGCCGTTAATCGCGACAATTGCGTCTCCGGGTTCAAATCCTAATTCGGCTCCAATAGAATCGGGAATGACTTGGGTAATTTTGGCAGGACGAAGGGTACTCATACAGTTATCAGTCAACAGTTATCAGTTATCAGTTATCAGCACAATCACGGTCACGTTTTTCCGATGATTAGCTGGTTTTCTGTTGTTTGTGTCTTGCCGAGCTACAAGGTGCTACTCGCGCGTTCCCTTGC
>JBKHDX010000248.1:0-6791 GCA_046541115.1 Spirulinaceae cyanobacterium
CGATTGCGAGAGTTAGGAGTCGATCCCGATTCGCTGTAGTTCTCTGTCTTACGAAAGAACGCGATCGCGCCTTTTCTCCCTCCTGCTAGATGAATCTTACCGCTACAGCCATCATCCTAAAGGTAGGAGACACAACGAGGAGAAATCATGGGACAGATTCGCGAAGTTGTAGCGAAAACCAGCGATTTAGAAAACGGCCAGATGCAGCAGGTATCTGTGGGCAAGACTCAGGTACTTTTAGCCAAGATTGGGGACGAATATCAAGCGATGGGGGCGAATTGTACCCATTATGGTGCGCCTTTAGCAAAGGGTTATCTCAGTGGCGATCGCGTCGTCTGTCCGTGGCATCATGCTTGTTATAACGTCCTGACCGGAGAAGGTCAAGAACCGCCGGGATTGAACGATTTACCGAGTTTTGTTGTTGAAGTGGAAGGGCAAGATATTATTGTCACTGTTCCCGAAGATGCACCGCGAGAAACTGAGCCGAAATTGGCCAGTTATGAACCCCAAAACGATAATCGCGTTTTCGTCATTTTAGGGGCAGGTGCAGCGGGACTTCACGCCGCAGAAACCTTACGGAAAGAGGGATTTGGGGGTCGCTTGGTGATGATTACCGCCGCCGATGATTTCCCCTTAGACCGCACGAAGTTGAGTAAGAAGTATTTGCAAGGAAAAGCGGGGGAAAATGATTTACCACTGCGCGATCGCGAGTTCTACGATCGTTATGATATCGAAGTTTTAACCGATACGCGAGCCACGAAGGTAAATACAAAACAACAGCAAATTACCTTCGCCGACAACACAACCCTGAACTACGATCGCATCCTCCTCGCCACAGGAGGAAAAGCTCGCAACTTAAATGTCCCTGGAGCAGATTTAGAAAATATCTTGACGTTACGCGATCGCCAAGACAGCGATCGCATCCTAGAAGCCGCCGAAAATGCCGAGAATGCCCTGGTCATTGGCTCAAGCTTTATCGGCCTCGAAACTGCCGCAAGTCTGCGTCAACAAGGCTTAAACGTCGCGGTCATTTCTCCCAGTGAAGTTCCTTTAGAAATAATTTTGGGAACAGAATTAGGGCAGTTTTTCCGAGAAAAACACGAAGAAAACGGCGTATGCTTCCAACTCAATACCAAAGTCAAAGAATTTCAAGGTCAGGGGAAGGTAGAAAAGGCTATACTCCAAGATAATACCCCTATCGATGTCGATCTAGTCGTGGTGGGAATTGGCGTAGACCCGGCTACCGACTACCTCGAAGGCATTGAAACCAACGAAGATGGTAGTATCTCCACCAACGCTTATCTCGAAGCCGCAGACAAAGTTTTTGTTGCTGGCGATATTGCCCAATTCCCCTATTGGCAAACCGGAGAACCCATCCGCATCGAACATTGGCGATTAGCGGCACAACAAGGGCGCATTGCAGCCCGTAATATGCTCAATCAAGCCATTCCTTTTCGCAGTGTTCCCTTTTTCTGGACGGGACAATTTGATGTGAAACTGCGGTATGTGGGTCACGCTGAAAAATGGGATGAAATTATCTTCGACGGTGACTTAGATTCTGGGGAGTTTATTGCTTATTATCGCCAAGGCGATCGCGTCCTGGCCGCGGCTGGCTGTAATCGCGACGCGGAAATGGCGGCGATTGAAGAATTTATGCGCCTGGGAGAAATGCCCACAATTGACGAATTAAAGCAAATTCGCGTCAAAAATGGTCAATTAATCAAGGCTCAACTGGCACAAACTCATAGTTAAATTGCGTGCGATCGCCCGGTTGGACTTCGACCAATTGAGCCGCTTGATTGCGATCGCCCGACGGTAAAAAGCTAATATTATTCGCAGCCCCTTGAGCTTGGAAACCAGAGCCAGTCAGAGCATCTTTTACCCCAGTGCGACTCGAATCAACCGCGATCGCCCCAATCAACGCCTTAGACGCATCATAAGCCATGGCGGTACGCCAACTGACCTCGCCTCCCCAAAGCTGACTCGCCGCTTTCGGGAATGCTGCGTCAGGATCGGCCAAAATATGCCAAGGAATCGCCACAACCATCCCCACCGCATCAGTCCCGCCAAATTCTAGTACTTGCGGATTATAAAGATTATCGCCCGCTAAAATTGGTAAGCGACCTTCGTTAACCTGCACCACTTGTAACGCCAAATCCAAGTTAGCCGAAGGCACTAACATCAAGGTTTCTGCCCCCTGATTAATGGCTTCATTCACCGCTTGGGCTGCATTAAAATTAGCCCCGTTAAACTCAAACTCAGCCACTACTTCACCACCCTTACTAAACATATCCGTGGTGAACACATTTTTCAGAGACTTACTATAATCGCTGTCAGAATCAAAGAAAACCGCCGCTTTTTGCAAATTCAATCCTTCGAGTTGATACGCCGCTAACGCACTCCCGGCAAAGCGATCGCTCGGTACAGTCCGATAAATATAATCCCCCTTAGAGGACAATTCTACCGCCGTACTCGTCGGGGAAATCATCGTTAAACCTTGGGCTTGATAAACCTCCGCCGCGGCCAAGGAGGTGGTACTGCTAAAATGCCCCACAACCCCTAAAATATCCCCTTCTTGGGCGAATTGAGTCGCAATCTGTCGGGCCACTTGCGGATCGTCATCATCGCTGGCAATGACGACTTTTAACGGCGTACTATTAATGCCTCCGGCTTGATTGATTTCATTTTGGGCTTGGGCTACCCCCCGTAAAATTTCCTTGGCCACATTCGCTGACGTATTAATGGGGGCAGATACCGCAATCGTATGAGCGGGATTATTACCAATGCGGGCATTATTGAGGTAAATTAGCGCCTCTGGGTCGTTCCGGCTCTCCTGAAGGGCTTGTTCTAGCTGAGACACCGCTTCAGGATAATTTCCTTGGGCGATCGCGTTCACCCCCGCTTGCTTTGCCGGAGAATTTAAGTCAGACAGTAAAATGCGATCGCCCCGGCTCAGACGTTGGGTCACATCGGTATTGCCTTGAGTGGGGGTAACTGCCGTTGTCGAATTGCTCGATTCCCCTCCCTCTTGACCTTGCAGAAACCACCAAGCCCCCCCACCCAACAAGGCTCCTGTAATCAACAAGGACAGGACTAAAACCTTCGTTTCGTTATTTTGCGACTGAGACATTAATTTTTAAAAAGATGACTACAAAATGCGAGATAAAGTCAGATAAATCAAGCGGAATATAGCGATTAATGCGATCGCCCCGGCTCCGACTAAAACAGCTATGACCAAAGTTGTCGGAAATGCCAAATCACCTCGCAACGCCGGCCATAACATCACCACAGCAGTTAACACCGCCAAAATCGGCAAATCCGAACCAGAAATAATACTGCGAAACTGAGCGTACACTAAACCGCCCATGGTCACACCCCACAGCCCCATGCTAATGGCTGGCGTTCCGAAAAGACTGGAAAAAGCCAAAAAAAGTAACGCGCCTTCAAACCCCGTAAAGGCAGCGCTACCGATTAGTTTAACCGTAGAGACTTGCGATCCCGAAGGGATCCGCGTAGCGGCACGCGGCACTGGAGGAGGAGAAGGATTCACCTTTACCGATTGAGGCCGTGGTGGATTTGGGGCAGGGGGAGGCGGTTGTGTAATCGGTTGGGGGGGCGGTTGAATGGCGGTTTGGGTTGCTTTCAACGCCTCTAACACTTCCTGAGCCGATTGAAAGCGATCCTTGGGGGTAGAGCGCAGCATCCTATTTAACACGCTCTCTAATTGGTCGCTGACTTGAGTTGCATGATTCCGCCAATCCCAAGCATTGTTATAGCCGTCATAAAGGTCTTCTGGAGCCTTATTCGTCAGCAATACCAAACAAGTGGCCGCTAACGCATATAAATCCGTCGAAGGATAAACCTGCGATCCCTGCATTTGTTCGGGAGGGGCAAATCCCATCGAATAAATCCCCGTCGAGCGCCCCTGAGTAGACCCCACCCCTGCCGTTACTTGCTTAACCGCCCCAAAATCGAGTAAATACAAGCGACCACTAAGCGTGCCGCTACGCGGATCCCTTCGGGATCGCATAATATTCGACGGTTTAATATCTCGATGGATCGCATCGCGATCGTGAACAAATTTTAAAATTTCGAGAATTTCTTGCAAAATCTGGCGAACTTCTTGCTCGGTATAAGCCCGACCGCGCTGGGCTTGTTCTCGTTCTAAATCCGCCCCGTCAATATATTCTTGTACCAAATAGAAAAACGACTGTTCGCCACTTCCTTGTAGTTTCGGGACAATTACCGGAAAAAACGCATAAGAATTAGGAATATGCCGATGTTCTTGCCCTAATTCTTCTAAAACCGCCGCTTCTCGCTCAAATAATCGTTGCGCTGTTTCCAACTGCTGCTGACTGAGATTTCCCGACGGTTGAAACTGTTTCACCACACAATTGCGAAAACTGGTCGTGTAGCGATCGCCCGCCAAAAACGCTGCCCCAAACCCCCCTTGTCCGAGCAACTTAGACGGCAAATAACGTCCCCCCAAAATCAACGGCATTCCGCAACTCGTGCAGTATTTCTGTTGGGCAGTTTTTAACGTTGATTCATCATCAAGATCGTCAAAAAAATTGCGGGGACTCGGACAACTCGGACGAGTGCAGAGAATTTCCATATCAAACGTAGATGAAGGCTAGTATCCAGTATTTTATCCAACCGCAGGACTAGCCCCTATCTAATCTCAAATAGAGCAATGAAATCAACCCATTACCCCCTCGCGGATTACTTAACAGTCGGGCCAGAGACCGCCTTTAAATCTTCCTCAGCGTTCGCTTCTGCTACCTGCTTGACAGCTAAACCCTTCGCTTCGGCAAATTCAGGCAAAATTTCTTTTAAGAAGGCTTCTGCGGCTTTAGAGCGATAGCGATTGGGATTAATAATCACCGACAACGTGCGCTTGACTGCCATTTCGTGTAACCGCGATCGGTGTAAAATTCGCATTTGTAACTCTTTCTCAATGGCAGAAATCGACACAAATGCTGCCCCTAAGCCCGATTGCACCGCATTTTTAATCGCTTCGATGGAATTTAATTCCATCTCAACTTTTAAACGCTTCGGATCGATGCCCCAACGGGTTAACACTTGGTCGATTACCTTGCGGATTGTCGATTGAGAATCGAGGGCGATAAACTGAAGCTTGTATAAATCCTCTTTTTGAATGGTCTCCGCCTTGGCCAACGGATGAAACACGGGTAAAATCAGCGCTAACTCATCTTCGGCGTAAGCCTGAATGGTCAAGACATCTTGTAATTCAGCCGGGACTTCACCGCCAATAATGGCCAAATCCACTTGACCGTTGGCTACACTCCAAGAGGTGCGTCGGGTCGAATGCACTTGGAGTTGTACCGAGACATCAGGATAACGTTGACGAAACATCCCAATCATGCGGGGCAGTAAATAGGTGCCGGTGGTTTGGGATGCACCGATGATTAGAGTTCCTCCCTGAAGATTTTGTAAATCTTCGATGGCACGACAGGTTTCTTGACAAAGAGAGAGGACTTTCTCGCCGTAGGTTAGCAACAAATGACCGGCTTCTGTCATTTGCGCCCTGCGTCCCCCTCGGTCAAACAAAGGAACGTCTAACTGTTTTTCTAAGTTTTGAACTTGAAGACTGACCGCAGGCTGAGACACATACAGGCTATCGGCTGCCCGTTTGAAACTTCCTTCAGCCGCGATCGCTTTCAAGATTCGGAGTTGGTCAAGTGTGAACGGAATATCAGGCATAACCCTTAGATAACAAGGAGGAACGAACACCAGCGATAAGGCAAATCCAGATTTCGCTTTTTCCAGCGAATTAGAGCTATAAATCGTAGATTTCTCTTAAATACTTGAATTATTGACATTTCCCTGAGCCATACAACCCTGTAATTAATTCTAGGATTTGCCCCTGCTGAATTGACAGTAACATAAGGCGGGGATCATTTGCGCTTCAAATCCTTGAGAACTCATCACAAGTTGGGCTGAATTGACCGACTCTCCCGTTAATTGCTTCGTCGCTATAATGGGAAAACTCTCGCACCCTTTAATTATCACATTCAACAACCCTATCGTTAACAATGACAGCATCTTGGTTAACTGCAAGCCACGGCATTATGCTTCTGATGCTGATTGGTTTCGCGATCGCCCACAGTGGTTTAGCCGCCCTCAGACCTTGGGGAGAAAATAAAATTGGCCCTAGGGCTTATCGGGTTTTATTTGCCTTGGTCAGTATCCCCTTTGCCACCGCCCTCATTATTTACTTTTTCAACCATCGTTACGACGGTTTAACCTTGTGGCATCTTCAAACTACCCCCGGTATTATTCCCCTAATCTGGGTATTATCGGCGATTTCTTTCCTTTTCCTGTATCCGGCGACCTTTAATTTACTCGAAATTGCCGCCCTCGAAAAACCCGAAGTTCACCTCTACGAAACCGGGATCATTCGCATCACCCGTCACCCGCAAATGGTGGGTCAGATTATCTGGTGTATCGCCCATACCTTATGGCTGGGTACGACTTTTATGCTGGTCACTTCTGCGGGTTTAATTGCCCATCATCTTTTTGCTGTTTGGCATGGCGATCGCCGCTTAGAACAACGATACGGCGACGCATTTCTCAAAGTCAAAGACCGCACTTCCGTCATTCCCTTTCAAGCCTTGCTTGATGGTCGCCAAACCCTGAAATGGCAAGAATTCCTCCGCCCCGCTTACCTCGGTGTCACGGGTTTTATTCTGCTGCTGTGGTGGGGTCATCCCTGGCTAATGACGGTGACGGCAAAAGTGCCTTGGTAATTTGGTTATTGGTTGTTGGTT
>JBKHDX010000249.1:0-6719 GCA_046541115.1 Spirulinaceae cyanobacterium
TGCTGTCGGCAGTTGTAGCCAGAAATGAACCTCGGATGTCGAGGGAGGCGTTTTCACCAAAAATAATGCCGTTGGGGTTGAGGAGAAAGAGGTTGGCTTCTCCGGCTACCCCTAAGCGTCCGTTGATGTCGGAGAGATTGTTGCCGGTGACGCGGGTGAGGATGTTTTCAACGCCGAGGGGATTGCTGAAGTAGACGGTTTGATTTTGTTGGATATTAAATTCGAGGAAGCTGTGGAAAAGGTTAATGTCTCGGATTGCGCCGCCGTCGATGTGGTAACGATTGGGGTTTATGGGGGTGAGGGTGGTGTTTTCGTTGCCGAGGGTGGTGTCGGGGATGATTTGGGCGCTGACGGGGAGGGTTAAGAGTAATCCGCATAAGCTACTACAAACGCAACGCAGGTAATCGAACATGGTTTACTTTTCATCTATTTTTTGATAGACGCGAGTTGGGTTTTTAGGACTTCTTGTGGTTATTATATACCTACTGTAAATAAAAATAGGTAATTAAAATCTGGCGAAAAAAGTATTTTTTTGAGTTTTTTTGCGATCTTATCGGTTATTAGTATCTGCGAGTATTTCTTAAAAAATGATTTAATTTGACCGGAGTATTTTTTTGAGAGAATTATTATAAATAGTTCGTGAATTTTTATTTTGCGATAGAGAAATCGAGTGGTTGCGATCGCGTTTTTTTTTTGAGAAAATAAACCGGTCAGTTTAATTTCTTTTATATGAAAATTTGATAAAGTGCCTAGGGTCAAGTCTGGGCAAATCTTAATCCCTAGGGCTACAGTAGAAGCAAAACTTTCATTTTTCAAGGCTATGTTCCCTCGTAAATTTGCTTTACTATCTCGGTTGAGTTTATTGTTATGTTTACCGGGTTTGGTGGGATGGTCAGAGATGACTGTAGCGGCTCCAGCAAACCCCCAACTGGTGAGTTTGACTTTTCCTCCCACGGCGGATCGCGGTGCGCCTTCTCGGTCAACAGGCGGCGGTACGAGACAAGGAGCGAGTTGTGGTGTTGCGGTGGAGGAATCTCTCACAAATAAGTTAACGGCTTTAGCTCCGAGTAATAATGTGATTACGACTGTGGCAGCAAATCCGAGTATTTATGTTCATGTGCCGTCTTTTCCGGGGAAAGAGGCTTTATTTCGGGTGATCGATCGCGATCGCGAGGAAGTTATTTACGAAAAGTCTTTCACGTTAACTGGAGAATCAGGTTTTTTAAAATTAAATTTACCCGATGAGGTGGAACTTGCCCCTAATATTAAGTATGAGTGGGGCTTTTTTGTACTTTGCGATCTCGACGATCCCGAACAAGACCAGGGGGTAGAAGGCTGGATCGAGCGCGTACCAATGGATACGGCGTTACAAGCGCAACTTGAAGGGATGGCAATGTCTCTCGATAAAGCGCAAGTTTACGCGGAAAATGAGGTGTGGTCTGAAACCCTAGAAATTTTGCTGGGTCGTCGTGACGAATATCCGACGGAGTGGTTGGAGTTTGTGACTTCGGTGGAGTTGTCTCCGGAGATGGCCGCGAGTCCGATTGTAGAATGATAGGGAAATCTCCGAAAGCAACTCCTGGTTGATTTTGCATGGGTAAATCCTTTTCTCAATGGCTTTGGATGTGGCGGGGGGTGGCGATCGCGGCCCCTGGGGTTACTTTATTAGTTGTAGCGTTGCGTTTGTTGGGGTTGCTTCAGTTTTGGGAATGGAAGGCTTATGATGCTTTTTTGCGATCGCGTCCTCCCGAATCATTATCGGCAAAAATCGTCATTGTCGGTCTCGAAGAAGAAGATTTACATTATCTTGGACAGGGGGCAGTCAGCGATCGCATCTATGCCCAATTGTTACAAAAAATCGCAGCCCAAGACCCCATTGCCATTGGTTTTGATATTTATCGCGATTTACCCATTTCCCCGGGTGAGGAGGAATTAGCCCGGGCATTTCAAGAGATTCCTAACTTAATTGGGGTCGAAAAAGTCGTAGGCGATCGCCGGGGAGACCGAGTTGCGCCGCCCTCCATTTTAAAAGCAGAAGGACGAGTGGGGGCCAACGATTTAATTTTAGATGCCGATAATATCATTCGCCGCAGTTTAATTTATCTGCAAAATGGCGACGGGGAAACGGTTTATAGTTTTAGCTTGTATTTGGCTTTGCTGTATCTGGATTCTCTGGGCATTTCCCCGGAAGTGGTGGACGCAGAAGGAGAGGAGGTTTGGCGACTCGGAAAAACGGTTTTTCGCCCCTTACAGCCCAATACCGGGGGCTATGTGTGGGCGGATGCGGGGGGATACCAGGTACTATTCAATTATTACGGCGGGCGCGATCGCTTTGAAATCGTTTCGGTGCGAGATGTGTTAGAAGGGCGTTTACCGGATGACTGGGGACGCGATCGCATTGTCTTGATTGGAGCCGCCAGCGAAAGTTTTAATGATATGTTTGCGACTCCCTACAGCAGTCGGTGGTTAGAAATCCCGGAATTAACCCCAGGAGTCGAAATTCACGCCCAAATGACCCGTCAGATTATTGATGCGGCGTTGGATAATCGGCCTTTGATTCGCGCTTGGCCCGAAATCGTCGAGATTGCTTGGTTATTGCTTTGGGCGATGATTGGCGCGATTTTTGCTTGGTATGGGCGATACTTGCGTTTGATTAATTCTCGTCCGATTCCGATTTGGCAACAAAGTATCGTGGCGATCGCGATCGTGTCAACCTTATGGGGAAGTAGCTATATTGCTTTGTTACAGGGGTGGTGGTTGCCCGTCGTGCCGTCGTTTCTGGCATTGGCGGGGGCGATCGCATCCATTACCGCTTACACGGCTTACACTGCCGTTAAATTGCGGCAGACCTTTGGCCGCTATCTCAACCACGATGTGGTCGCCAGCTTAATGGAAACCCCAGAAAACCTCAAACTCGGGGGAAAGCGCCAAGAAATCACCATTTTAACCTCAGATTTGCGGGGATTTACCGCCCTTTCCGAGCATTTAGCCCCCGAAGATGTGGTGACGGTGCTGAATTTGTATTACAAAGAAATGCTCGACGCGATCGCACAGTATGGCGGTACAATTGACAAGTTCCTCGGAGATGGGATGTTAGTGCTGTTTGGTGCGCCCACTCCTTACCCAGATCACGCCGAAAGAGCCGTAGCTTGTGCCTTAGCGATGCAATTAGCCATGAAGGCAGTTAATCAACGGCTTAAAGACCAAAAGCTGCCCAGTTTAGAAATGGGAATTGGCATTAATACCGGGGAATGCGTCATTGGTAATATTGGTTCCCAATGGCATACTGAATATACCGCGATCGGGGATCAAGTTAACCTCGCGTTTCGCATTGAAACCTACACCACCGGGACACAAATTTTAGTCGCAGAATCCAGCCTCAGCGAAATTCGCGATTCAGTGGTTAAAATTCAATATTGCCAACAAGTCCAACCCAAAGGAGTCCAACAGCCAATTTGTATTTGTAGTATTCACGGCATTAGCGGTCAATATAACTTACTATTACCTCAAGAAAAAGAAGAATTTGTCCCCCTGACTCAAGCCATTGATATAGAATTTAAAGTGGTTCAGGGAAAGCAAGTTAGTCACGAAACCACCGAAGGCAAATTAGTCGAAATTTCCCATCGCGGCGCAACCATTACCCTCGATCGCGATCGCGCTGAGGAGATTCCCACCCCGTTTACTAATATTAAATTAAATCTCCACAATTTTGGGTCATCTGATGATATTTATGCCAAAGTTTTAAATCGTATTGCCCCCGAAGATAGTTTTTATATTCGGTTTACTTTTATTGCGCCAGAAATTGTCAATCAGCTTGAAACTTTAACCGAAGAAGTAATATCAAATCCGTTTAATTAGTAGGGATTCAGAACTCTGGTTTCTAGCTTAAAATTTTAATATCAAATCCGAAAAAACAACCCTTGACGCGAGAACCCCGGTTTCTAGCTCAAAATTTTAACCTTTCTGTATCAACAAGTAAGAAACCGGGGTTCTGAATCTCCAGTAATTAAACAAATTTAGTATTATTTGGTCTGAAAAATATTCTGCACCATTGGCTTTTCAATCTTTGCTGCTTCTTTATCTAATGCCTCAATTTCTCCTGCATCTAAACGCCAGCCCATTGCGCCGATATTTTGTTGTGCTTGTTGTACAGACTTAGCTCCGGGGATAGGGGTTGTACCTTTACAAATACACCAGTTAATGGCGACTTGTGCCATGGTTTTATCGCGATTTTGAGCAATTTCTCGTAAACAACTGAGGAGCGATCGCGCACTCGACAACAGTTGACGAAACAGCAGATTTCTAATGCCACTGGGTAACTTATCTTTAGAATATTTCCCGGTTAAAACTCCCAAACAAAGAGGACTATAAGCAATTAATTGAATACCTAACTCATCGCAAACTTCCTTAATTCCCAAATCCGTCATCGGGGCAGTAGAAAGCAAAGAATATTGCACTTGTAAAGATGTAATCGGAATACCTCTTTCGGCAAACAATTGATGTACTTTCTTAAGACGTTTTGGCCCGTAATTAGAAAGCCCCACCCCCTGCACTAATCCTTGTTCGTATAAATCACCTAAACCTTTTAATAACGGCCATTCTTGCCAAGGAAAATAATTCGCTGTAGACCAGTGCATCTGCACCAAATTAATATTTTGACCCAAGCGTTTTGC
Source organism: Spirulinaceae cyanobacterium (assembly GCA_046541115.1). Lineage (GTDB taxonomy): Bacteria > Cyanobacteriota > Cyanobacteriia > Cyanobacteriales > Spirulinaceae > Jaaginema. Next base: position 4,674 of record JBKHDX010000249.1, read on the forward strand.
CGAAGCATTAGCCGCGTTTATCATATCATTGCGCGTCCAACGCCAAGGATAAGGCGCAAGTTTTGTAGCCAAACAAATTTGGTCTTGATTTGCTCCTTCATATTCATGGGTAAACTGTCCTAATAATTCCTCGCTACGACCGCTTAATCGTCCTGTCCCATAAGAATCCCCCGTATCAAAAAGCGTTACCCCATTTTCGACACAAAGGTTAAACACTTTCTGCAACTCGTCGTCCATGCTCTTATCGTAGCCCCACAAAAGGCGATTTCCCCACGCCCAAGTGCCACAGCCCATTGTTGGTAAAGTTAAGTTTGCAGTCATTTGGCTTGTTTTTAAGTCATTATCTCCTCCCAAGAGGATATCAAACCCGATTAACTAATATCTGGTCTTAGTCCTGGGTCGCTACACAAGACCAATGATCCATGACCCATTTCTTTTGTTGACTTTTAGTTCAAAGCAAAAAACCCTTATCATGCAGCAAAATCTGGACGTTTTTGATTAGATGGGGTTAAGCTTGAAAGCAAGATTACGCCACAAATGCGGAAGTTGCCTAAACTTTTTCTAAAAAAAGATTGCCAAATAGTACAAAAGTTCTAAAATAAATTCAGGTTAACTTGCACTAATTTGACGATTGAATTATGGAATCACTCACAGCAGCCCAACAAGAACTGTATGATTGGTTGATCGAATATATCAACACTGCCCAACACGCTCCTTCAATTCGGCAGATGATGACCGCGATGAATCTGAAGTCTCCTGCACCGATTCAAAGCCGTTTGGAGCGTTTGCGGTCGAAAGGATATATTGACTGGACAGAAGGGAAAGCCCGTACTTTGCGAATTTTGCACAAAGAACCCCAAGGCGTTAAAGTTTTAGGTGCGATCGCGGCAGGAGGTTTAGTAGAACCTTACACCGAAAGCCCAGAATACCTCGAAATTGACGCTTTTATTCAGCAACCCAATTGTTTCGCATTGCGAGTCATGGGAGATAGCATGATCGAGGATTTGATTACCGAAGGGGATGTGGTGATTATGCGAAAAATGCCTGCTAATGAAACCCCCCGCAATGGTTCTATTGTGGCAGCCCGCGTGGATGGTCACGGAACCACTTTAAAGCGATTTTATCAGCAAGGGGAAATGGTCATCTTGCGGCCTGCAAACTCCCGCTATCGACCGATAGAAGTGAATGCAAGATCGTTACAAATCCAAGGCATTTTAACGGCGGTATGGCGTGATTATCAATCGCTGAATTAAAGAGTTATTTATTGTAATAGGATGCGTTAATAGCGCATCCTACTTTGGCATTATGATTAACTTTTCGGGGATGAATCCCTATCTTGAAAATCCGGCATTGTGGCCAGAAGTTCACTCTTGGTTGATTGTTCAATTAGCCCGTTTTCTCAATCCCTCTTTAGTCCCGAAATATCGGGCTGCTGTGGAAAAGCGAGTTTATCTTGATTCGGTGTTGGTGGGTATTCCCGACGGGGCGATTTTTCAGCAAAACCCCGGCGCAACGGCAAATATAACAACGAATACGGGAGTTGTAAGTCAACCCATCGCGGTAACGCTACCCACAACCACAGAAATAACCGAGCGTTATTTGGAAATTCGAGAAGTCCAAACGGGAAAAGTAGTGACCGTTCTCGAAGTTCTTTCTCCTAAGAATAAACGAAATGGGGAAGGGCGCGATCGCTATCTCAGCAAACGACAACAAGTGTTAAACAGTAAGACCAATTGGATTGAAATTGACTTGCTTAGAACAGGGGAAATGATGCCCATGGCTGACGCGATCGCTTCTGATTATCGCATATTAGTCAGTCGCGCTAACCTACGCCCAAAGGCTGAATTATACCCCTTTAATTTGCGAGATACGATTCCTCAATTTTTCCTGCCCCTACAAGCCAATGATTCTGAACCTATTGTTAATCTTGCGGCAGTGTTAGCGCAAGTTTATCAAGACGCAGCGTTAGATTTAGCAATTGATGATTCGATTCAACCCATACCGCCTTTAAGCGACGCGGATTTTCAGTGGGTGCGATCGTTGTAG
>JBKHDX010000250.1:0-6717 GCA_046541115.1 Spirulinaceae cyanobacterium
AAGGAACTGAAACAATCGTTAATCCGCTACAAGAAAGCGCCCTTAATAAAAAAGGATTATGTGATTATGTTATTAATGTAGCATCAGGTTGCTTACATGGATGTACGTTTTGTTACGTTCCTTCAACCCCTGCGATCCGGACGAAACAAAAAGAGTTAAAACATCGTGGTGTTGATAATCCTCAAATGGATTGGGGACAGTATTTATTTATTCGCGATCGCGTCCCCGAATTATTAGAAGCGAAACTCAGTCGTAAAAAAACTTGGCGTGAAACAAAATCGGGTAAAGGTGTTGTTTTATTATGTTCGGGAACCGATCCTTACCAAAATCAACAAACAGCAAAAATTACCCGTCAAACTATACAAGTTTTAAACCAATATAATAAACGAGTCCGCATTCTGACGCGGGGTTTATTGTGGAATAATGACTTCGATATTTTAGTTCGTCCCAACGTTATAGTTGGTATGAGTTTACCCTTTTTAGATGATGAACTTAGCCGTAAAATTGAACCCTTTGCTCCTCCACCAAGTAAACGCTATGCTGCTTTAATCAGAGGTCGTGATGCAGGATGTCGGCTTTATGTGGCAGTTGCACCAACTCCCCCGATGATGCAGCGAGATGACTTTCGGAGACATTTAGAAAAAGTTATGGAATTAAATCCTGAAGTCATTTTTTGGGAACCCATTAATGCTCGTGGAACGAATGGTAAACGGATGGCAGCAGCAGGATTAAATTTTGTAGAATCAGTGATGACAAAAACCGCCTGGGCTGATTGTTTTAAACGTCAATGGGACGATATTCAAACCGCAGCCCAAGAACTTAATTGTGAAGATCGCTTACATATTTGGGTCGATCGCGAACTGAAAGGTTTAGTCGCAGATGAAATCTTGAATCAATGGTTTTATAAACCAACGGTAGAACAATGGTATAAGTCACCCTTAAAAAATCCCAAACAAGAACCCTTGCTATCTTATTGATATCCTCTTTAACCAGGCTTGCGCCTCTTGATAATCGCGAAATCGTTGCTCGTCGCGGCGAAACTCCGGGGTGTGTACCCGACACTTCCCATTGATCCATTTTGCGCCATGATGCTTGTGTAGCAGTTCGTGATATAACACCAATTCCACTACCATTGAGGGAACATTTGGGTCGTCTAAGGTCTGACTCAGGACAATGCGATCGCGACTAGGTTCATAATGTCCGAGTTTACGATGGGTGAACATTTGATTCCAACTTAAACGGGGTTTAGCCATCTCTCCAGCAAAGTATTCTTGATTCAGACGCTCAAATAATATCTCTAAATCATAAAAGCAACCTTTGGGATTTTCGGCATCTACTTCCGCGATTAGATCGAGTTCGAGCAGTATTTCGCTGCATTCTTCTGTTGTGGTAAAGCGGCGAATCTGGTGTTGGTCGTCGGGATTCTTACCCTGCAATCCCACGCGGACCACTGCGGCTAAAGTTGACTCATCGGCCACAATAAATCCTTCGTTGAGTTGGAGTTGGTGGTAGCCTGAGTTCGGGTATTTATAGCTATACAAGTTACGAGAATGGGTCAGCTTAATTTGAATGTCTCGGACATCCCGTTGTTGCGTCTGACTGATTTGCTGAACTAGGGTTTCTAGGGTCTGAACTGTCTCGATGTGGCGTTGGAGGTAGTTTTCATCACAAAGAAATTTCATCCAAGCATAGGCTTTCCGAGACGGAGTAGCCAAAGCCGCCGGAGAGACTTGGTTTTGCTGACATATCTTTTTTATGTCTCCGGCAAAAGTTTGGAAAAGCTGACGCAGGGAGTTGAGTTGTGTTTGGGTGTAGTTGGGGGGTAAGTTTTGAATCTGTTGGTGCAGTTGGTTTTGTTGTTTGACAACATTTTTGAGATGAAGCGTCTTGGGAGTTGGGGCTATTTTGGGTTGCGGGGGAGTTTGGGGTAAGTTTTGCCAATCAATGCTTTTCAGGTATAAATAGGCTTGTCGCGAACGAGTCGGGAGTTTCAGGGGGGAAGTCTGGGCTTCTTGGCAGATTGCTTCAACGGTTTGAAGGGAGTCAAGGACAAATTTTTGCAGGGAAGCCATTTCTGAGGGCTGAATCCCCTGTTTTAGTTGACTTTTAACGTAGTTGGTTGCTTTGACTAATCCTCGAATCCGCATCATAGAAAGTGGTATTAATCCTCAATGTTTATTCTGTCACTGTCTTTCCTGTTTCGAGGAACGATCAAACCTTTGAAAAAAAAAATCCCGCTAAACTTCATCGAGTATAGCGGGATATGAATCAGTCTGGATTTTCAGTCAGGATTGAAACTTAATGGTTGTGTGACGGGTAAAATTTACCCCAGTTGGTTTAGCCTTGGAAGCCGATTTCAGCAGCGGCCCGGTTGTGCATCGCTTGCAGGCGATTAAAATCGGTGCGCTCATGGCCCCAGAATAAACGACGGGATTGTTGCGCGACAGAATTGGCAGATTGAGGTTTTGCTTCGGCTGGGCCGTTACCTGTGGTGTAAGCCACACCCCGATATACCAAGTTGCGAGTCGGTTGCAAGACCGGGGGTTTTTTCAAATTGCGGAACCGCCAATCTTGACCGCGATACTTCCCGCCTTGTTCGTCCATGTTGGTTGCGACAACGGGGGGGTTGTAGTCGTAAGTTTTACCGCGATATGTAAGTTGCATAGCTTTCGCCTCCTATTCAAATGCAGAGATTGAAGTTGAGGCGCGTTCCTTCGGGAGTACTCTGTGTTTCCCTACTTCCGTCTCTTTAGCTTAGGGGCTATCGAGATGAACGATTTGTTTTCGTTTCTGTATCTATTGTTACCGTTTTTTCGGAAAATGTCAAGTTGTTTACAGAAGTTTACAATTAGGGGGTTAAGTTCTTCTGATTGCCCAAGAGCAAGGTTTCTGAAGACTCATCCTTGGTCTTCTCCTTCCATGGGCGTACAGTTTCCCCCCAAGTGATTGACAATGGTGCAGGTATTCAAAACCATCATCTCGGTGTAGCTTTCGGTATCGCCGAGACCCCCTGTGAGTAAGGCGGGAGTGGCGACTTTGACGTTGGCTTCACGGGCTACGGTGGCGATCGCGCGGTCGTTGGTGTTAGCTTCAGCAAAGATCGCCGGAACTTGGGCTGTTTCAATGGTCGCGACTAAGGCTTTGACTTGGGTAGCGGTGGGGGTTTCTTCGGTGCTCAAGCCTTGCAAGGCTTTAGAGTCTTGGAAATTGTAGGCTTGGGTAAAATAGTTAAACGCATCGTGGGTGGTTATCAAAATCCGTTGATTTTCGGGAACGGTGGCGACTTGTTCGGCAATCCAGAGATCGAGGCGTTCGAGGTCTGCAATTAAAGCGGTGGTGTTTTCTGCGTAAGTGTCGGACGCTTCGGGATGAAGGGTGCTGAGTTGCTGTTGGATGCCTTGTGCGATCGCGATCGCATTTTCTACATCTAACCACACATGAGGATCGGCAGCCATTTCTTCTTCTTCATCGTGACTATGGCTTTCTTCTTCATGGTCGTGGCCATGACTGTCTTCTTCTGCGTGGTCGTGGTCGTGGTCGTGGTCGTGGTCGTGGTCGTGGGGTTCTGTCATAATCGGTTCGGACACCGCTTGTTCAAAAACCGCCACTTTGGGACTCGTCGTATCCACCGCAGCGATTAAACCTTCTAAAGCGGTCTCAAACCCATAACCGCCATACAAAATCAAATCTGCGGTTTCTAGGGCTTGTCGGTCTGAGGGCTTGGTGGTGTAGGTGTGGGGGTCTTGTTGCGAACCGATCAAACATTGAAGATCGACGGTTTCCTGGGCAATTTGTTCGGTGAGGTCACAGATAATGCTACTCGAAGCCACGACTTCTGGTGTTTCTGAAGTTGCGCTCATGGGGGAAGGGGCTTCGGGGGTTGCGGTTTCCTGGGAACAACTGACTAAACCCAATAAAGCAATTAAGACAAAGTTTCTGAAAGTATTACCCATAGTTAATTTAAGGACGGCGATCGCCCCTGTGAATAGAAATAGAAATGATAATCATTCTAACATGAAGGGAATGAGCCAGAACCAAGATTAGCTGCTACCCTAAAAGCCAGCAATCTTGAATTTTCTCTACTTGTGATGTTAAAAATCGCTGCTTCGACTTGCGCTCTTTTGATGGCTTTTGGGGGATTGACTGGGGGAATTGTGCCGATGAAGGCTGAAATGATAACCCCAGACGCGATCCCCCAAACCCCTATTAGCGATAATATTGAACAAAGACTCCAAGGCCGTTGGCAATTTGAGCAAAATGGGGAAACGGTAACGCTAATTTTTGCTCCAGAAAATCAAGTTATTTTTCTGTTACCCAGTCGTGAGGAAACTGCGATCGCGGTAAAAATGATGTATGACATCGATCCAAGTCGCGAACCGATGCACTTAGATTTGATCGCCAATCCTGACGAAATTGCCTTGACCGTATTCGAGATTACAGAAGAAGGCCAACTGCATCTTAATCTGAATATTACCCCAGGGGACGAACGACCGGAGGAACTGTCGGCCGGTGATGTGATGTTGACGCGGGTTTCTGAAGATACCGCTATTCCCGAAGATATCCCGATTGTTAATTTAGATACCCCTGCCAACACAGCCCCCCCAGTTCCGATTCAGTTTATAACAATATTGTTACAAGGTCAGCAAGCCTATTATTACGAGAATGGATCGTTTGCGGAGAATGTGAGCGAACTCGGATTTGCAACGGTTTTAGAGACAGAAGATTATTATTATGAAATGACCCGCGATCGCGAAGGCAATTCTAGAGTTACAATTGCAGCGATGCCCAAAACATCAGACTCGATTAGTTATGCAGGGGCGATTTTCGCTATTGAAACCAATGGGGAACGAGGCGCGATCGCAGGCATCTGTCAAAGCGAAGAACCATCCCAGTCACCCCCTGTACCGCAAATTTCCGCACAGAATGGCCGGGAAATTCAATGTCCATCAGGGGCAAGTTTGATACAGTAATGGCAACAGTTGGAGTGTTAGCTCAACTGAACGCCAGTTTAGCAGCTTAAACTTCAAGTGCGTTCTCTCCTTAATAAACAATCTTGATAAAAAAACTTAAGGTGGGACTTTCCTTTATCAGCCTCTAGGTAAAGTATCGTTGACTTAACTCAACATCCATCCGTTCTTGTCCACTGTTCCCAGGTTTAAAATGAGTGCTATTCTTCAAGTTGGAAATCAACAAATTGCCGCCGATCAATTTGTTTCCTTATTAAGTTCTTCTCAATTGTTACCCCAATTATTGCGGGAATTTTTCATCGAACAGGCGATCGCGTCGGTAGAATATACCCCCGAAGAATTGGATCGCTACTGTCAAGAATTAGCCCAGAAACCCGAAAACTACGGGCTTTCTCCCCAAAAAATCCAAGAAATTGCGCCGCGAAAATTAAAACTCCGAAAATTTAAACTGCAAAATTGGGGGAACCAAGTCGAAAATACGTTCTTACATTGCAAGGAACAATTAGACCGAGTCTTGTTTTCCCTGATTCAAAGCGAAGATGTAGAAGTCATCCAAGAATTGTATTTTCGCTTACAAGAAGGAGAAGAATCTTTCGCTAAACTCTCGACGCAATATTCCCAAGGCCCCGAAGCCCACAGCAACGGCTTAGTCGGCCCCATCGAACTCAATAACCTGCATCCCAAACTAGCGCAAGTCTTACGAGTGAGTCAACCGGGACAACTTTCTCCCCCGATTCGCATTGACAAATGGTTGGCGATTGTGCGCCTAGAACGCTACATTCCGGCGCAATTTGACGAAAAATGCCAAACCCGCTTGCTCGATGAGTTGTTTGAAGCCTGGCTACAAGAACAAATTGTCCAACACGCCGGGGCCGTTAACTTTACCGAAACCCGCGACGAAATCCCCGCCACTCTCCCCGAAGAAACCCTCGAAGGAGAACTAGACCCCCCCCAACTCGAAACCCCCGAACCGCCCGCGATCGCGCCGCAACCCGAAACTCAACCCCTAGCATTACCGACGCGATCGCATTCTTCCCCTTGGCAAAAAGCCGCCGGCTGGATTGCGGTGGCCCTTATTCCCTTTGGCTTGGGAATGCTGACCTTGGAAGGAATGAATCGTTACCAAGCCCGGCAAACCCCAGAAAACACCGACGCGATCGCCGCCTCATCTTCACAGGCTACTGTGGCCAGCAACGAACCCACTTCTGTTTTTGCCGAAGCCGTTAACAACGCCATGACCGCGGCCAACTTAACCCAATCAGCCCAATCCAATCAAGATTGGCAAGAAGTGGTGAATCATTGGCAAAGCGCGATCGCGTTTATGGAAGAAGTCACCCCCCAAAGCGATAACTACGAAGTCGCTCAAACCAAAATCCCCGAATACGAAGGTTATCTCGCTTATGCCGAACAAATGGCCAATCGTTCGGTAGACCCCTTCCACGAAGCCGTCAACAACGCCATGCGGGCCGCTAAACTCACCCAAACCGCCGCTTCTACCGCTGAATGGGAAACCGTCGCGTCTTATTGGCAAAACGCCATTGAGTCGATGGAAGCGGTCAAGAGCGATCATCCTAAAGCCGATATCGCTCAAGAAAAGGCGATAGAATACCAAGGCAATTTAGAATACGCCCAAGCGAAAACGGCAAGTATTTAGTTGTTGGTTGTTGGTTACTGGTTATTGGTTATTGGTCACTGATGACTCTCGCGTGAAACGTTAAATTTACTTTTTTGGGCTGTAACGCTTATAAGC
>JBKHDX010000251.1:0-6658 GCA_046541115.1 Spirulinaceae cyanobacterium
GTGAGGGTGAGAATCATCCCCGGCAGGTTGAATGCGCCGAAGCTTTGACCCGCAGACCCGGTAAAGTTGAGGTTGAGTTCCCCTTCAAAGCCGTCATCGCCGTAGCGTTTGGCAATTACCCCGGCAATGCGCGTGGCCACAGTGCGATCGGTGCTGATAATAGGAGAATCCACGGTAACAGAACCTTGCTGCGCGATCGCGTTGGTAATGTCCGCATTCAGCAACAAGTCATCATCGAGGACGGGGCCATTGCTGTGGACTTCTTCGTGTTGTAACCAGGTGCGATCTTCCGGGACAGGGAGATTCAGCAAGCAATCCAGGTTTAAGCCCTTGGTTTTGGTAACGTGCATATCTTCTCGTTGTTTGAGTAAGTCCACGCGACCAATAATTTCGGTGAGGCTGCGATAACCCAAGCGGGCCAACAGTTGCCGCACTTCTTCAGCCACAAACACAAAGAAGTTAACCACGTGTTCGGGCATTCCGGGGAAGCGCTTGCGGAGTTTTTCTTGTTGGGTTGCGACACCCACAGGACAGTTGTTGGTGTGGCAAATCCGCGCCATAATGCAGCCTTCAGCAATCATAGACACAGAACCGAAGCCGTATTCTTCAGCCCCCATCAACGCCGCCATAATCACATCGTGACCGGTTTTGAAACCGCCATCAGCCCGAAGTAAAACGCGATCGCGCAGTTGATTTTGCAACAACACCCGATGCACTTCCGTAACCCCCAATTCCCAAGGGGCCCCGGCGTGTTTAATGGAACTCAGAGGGGAAGCCCCCGTACCGCCATCGTGACCGGAAATTTGAATCACATCGGCGTTAGCCTTAGCAACCCCCGCCGCGACGGTGCCAATGCCGATTTCTGCGACTAATTTCACCGAAACCTTAGCATCCGGGTTAATTTGGTGCAAATCGAAGATTAACTGGGCTAAATCCTCAATCGAGTAAATATCGTGGTGAGGGGGCGGCGAAATCAAGGACACACCGGGCTTAGAACGGCGCAACATGGCAATATAAGGGCTGACCTTCTTACCGGGAAGTTGTCCCCCTTCTCCGGGTTTTGCCCCTTGGGCCATTTTGATTTCCACTTGCTTGCCACTCATCAGGTATTCAGGAGTCACCCCAAAGCGCCCGGAGGCAACCTGTTTGGTGGCAGAGTTGGCAGTGTCGCCGTTTTTCAAGCCCTTGAGGTGCGAGAAAGTCGAGGATAAGCCGTTTTCGTCTACATCTTTAATTTCTTTAAAGCGTAACGGGTCTTCTCCCCCTTCCCCAGAGTTGGATTTGCCTCCTAAACGGTTCATCGCGATCGCGAGGGTTTCGTGGGCTTCGCGAGACAAAGAACCCAGAGACATGGCCCCGGTACAAAAGCGTTTGACAATGCTTTCAGTCGATTCTACTTCGTCGATGGAAATGGGGTCGCGATCGCTATTGAAGTCCAGTAAATCCCGTAACGCCGTGGCATTGCGCCCTGCGAGGTATTGCTGATACACCTGGTAATGGTCGTAATCTTTACCTTCTACGGCTTTGTGCAGCGCTTTGGCCATTTCCGGGGAGTTCATGTGATATTCGCCCCCTGGCTTGTAGTTGATAAAGCCAAAGTTTTCTAATTTCTTGCCTTGCAATTCCGGGAAGGCGCGACTGTGGAAGGAAACAGTTTCGGTCGCTAATTCAGTAATGGTCAAACCGCCGATGCGGGAAGTGGTTCCGGCAAAGCACTTGTTAATGGTATCCATTCCCAAGCCCAACGCCTCAAAAATTTGTGCGCCGTGATAGCTAGAAAGCAGAGAAATTCCCATTTTCGAGAGGATTTTGAGCAAGCCCGCTTCAATGGCTTTGCAATATTGTTTTTGGGCTGTGGTAACGTCAATTTGCTCGATTTTGCCCCGGGCCATCAGTTTTTGGGTTTTTTCCTCATGCCACCATTGCCGGACGGTTTCTAGGGCTAAATACGGGCATACCGCCGAAGCCCCGTAACCGATCAAGCAAGCGAAATGATGGGTACTCCAACATTGCGCCGTGTCGATAACAATGGAAGCCTCCAGACGCAACCCCGACCGAATGAGGTGATGGTGAACCGCCCCCACTGCCATTAACGGCGGGATATAGCTGGTGGTAGCGTTGAGGGTTTGGCCGTCAGCGCGATCGCTCAATACCAGAATTTTAGTACCCTCTTTGACCGCTTGGGCTGCCGTTTCGCAGACTTTATCCAAGCTTTGTGCTAACCCTTCCGGCCCGGCAGAAATGTCGTATAATGTCGATATTTCCGTAACTTTGAAGCCTTTTGCGGCTTTAACGGCGGCTAATTGAGCGTCATTCAATACCGGGCTGTCTAGCTTCAGCAATCGCGCTGCTTCGGGTTGGGGGTCGAGAATATTACCCCGTTTCCCTAACTGCATACTCAAGGACATCACCAAGCTTTCCCGTAGCGGGTCGATGGGGGGGTTGGTAACTTGAGCAAAGCGCTGTTTAAAGTAATCGTAGAGTAAGCGGGGCTTGTCAGATAGGGCCGCTAAGGGAATATCATCTCCCATGCAGAAAGTCGGTTCTTTCCCCGCAGTAGCCATGGGAACCACGATCATTTCCACATCTTCGGCAGTGTAGCCAAAAGCCGTTTGCGATCGCAACACCGTTTCTTTTTCCCACTGAGTCGCAGTAGCGAAGTCTTGCACCTCAACGCTTTGACGCTGCTGTTTAATCCATTCCCCAAAGGGCCGGGTTTGCGCGATACGCTGTTTAATCTCCCAGTTGTGCAGAATTTCGCCGCTTTCTAAGTCTACCGCCACCATTTGACCGGGGCCCAAGCGACCTTTTTCAATCACCTTGGCTTCGTCTACATCCACCACTCCAGCTTCAGAAGCCACGATCGCTAAACCATCGTTGGTAATACAATACCGCGCCGGTCGCAAACCATTGCGGTCGAGGGTTGCCCCGACGGTTTCACCATCGCTAAACACCAACAACGCCGGGCCGTCCCAGGGTTCTTGGATGCCGCTATAGTATTCGTAAAAATCGACAATTTCGGGATGGTCTTCTAAATCCGGCTGATTTTGATAAGCTTCAGGCACCAACATCATCGCCGCTTCTAGGGGACTGTGACCCGTCCGCACCACCATTTCCATCATGCTGTCGAGGTTGGCGCTGTCGCTGTTGTCGATGTTGACAATGGGCTTCAAGCCTTCGAGTTCGTCTTCATTCCAACCGGGGGCGGAAAGATTGGTTTCCCGGGCCATCATCCAGTTAATGTTGCCCAGAAGGGTGTTAATTTCGCCGTTATGCCCCAACAAACGCATCGGTTGAGCCAGGGGCCATTTCGGCATGGTATTGGTGCTGAAGCGGCGATGATAGACCGCAAACACGCTCTCGTAATCGGGACTGCGTAAATCGGGATAAAACTCGCCCAACACCGCAGCCCGCACCATGCCTTTATATACAATGGTGCGACAAGATAACGAACAAATATAAAAATCGTCAGACAGTTTTTTGCCCACGCGGGAACGCGCAATGTAGAGAACTCGGTCTAAAGCCAAACCTTGTAGATTGTCGGCGGTGACCATAATTTGTTCGATGCGAGGCTGGTTTTCCCGGGCTTGCACCCCCAATACTTCCGGACGCACCGGAACTGCACGCCAGCCTAAAACCGAAATTCCGGCTTCTTTAATAACCGATTCAATATAAGCCCGGCCTTGGGCTGCTGTCTGGTCATCTTTGGGCAGAAACACCATCCCTACAGCCAATTTGCCTTTTTCTGGCATAGAAATGTTGTTTTCAGTAAACCAAGATTGGAACAACTGATGCGGAATCGCTGTCATTACGCCCGACCCATCGCCGGAGTCTCTGTCTGCACTACACCCGCCTCGGTGTTCCATACAACCCAAAGCCGCTAAAGACTGCTCGATGAGTTTATGGGTTGCTTTTCCTGTGGTAGTGGCAATAAAACCCACACCACAAGCATCTCGTTCTTCAACTAACCAACGTTGACCCATATAGGGGGTTTGGTCAGAAGCTGGTGAGGAGTGATTATACATACTTGATGTTGCTTTGAATATAGGTGTTGAACGATCCATATTGACCTGAGAAATGCACGTTATTTGATTGTGAATAATCCACAACGTTTCACCCGAATGCCAATCCAGACTAAAATTTGCTGTATTTTGAAAGCCAGGTTCCTAGGGGGGTTGACTGACTTTTGGCCGCCTCGCTTTGAGGTAGGCTCGGATTATTTACTATAGCGTTACGGCGCTTGTACTATCGTTCCTCAAAATACGAACTATAGTACAGTACCGGTCATCCCCTTGTTCAAACCGTGCGTGCCGCTACGCGCATCCCTTTGGGATCGCGCCTCAAACTGCGGTTGGCAACTTAATTGACAAAAAGTTCTAACCGTCCGACAAGCTCCGAGGAGCGCCACTCGCGAACTAGCCATATTATAAGGAATAGCCGCTTTGAACGGACGGCAGGCCATGATTTGATGATTTTTGCCCAGGGGCCGAGAGCGAAAGATTGTACTATCGTTTTCCAGTCGATGCAGGGAACTCAGGCCCGGTCGAACATTTTATAAGACTGTAATTGTTACTGCTTGGGGAGAAGACCACCGATAGCGTCTGATGTCGGTCAAACTCCTTTGCTTTGATTCAACATTTCGCAAGGAAAATAGATGTCGTGAAGCCAAATGCTTTTCTCCAGTTTTTATTATCCCCGACCCAATCTTGGGGACACCTTGGATTTTATTTGTGCTGTGGTTTCCTTTGCTTGAGTTGTGCTACTGCCGCCCAACCCCTCAATTCTCCGCAAGGGCAGGTTATCCTGTTGGCCGAAGATACAAATCGTAGCGAACCTCCTACCCCCATGGCGACTCCCGAACCCACACCCACGCCGACTCCTACGCCTCAACCCTCCCCTACGCCAACTCCAGAGGCGATCGCGAATCCGCAACCCTATCAAGGTACAGCCATCGAAATCAACCAGCAACGCTTCGATGTACCCTGGCTGCAATGGCAAGAAGGCGATCGCGATCGCATTGGTTTGCGCGATGTCGATGTCGAAGCCCGCTTAAACCTCAACCTCCTCAGTAACGATAATCCCACTCAACAACCCTTCCAAGGCTTTCTCAGCCCCGAAATTAGTACCGTTTCCAGCTTTCTCAACTATCCCTATCGCTATCTCGATATCACGTCCTTAGCGGCTGCTCTCGATGCCAATTTGCAAATCACTGACGACACCCTCACCCTAGATTTCCCGACGGTACAAGTGACCCAAATCGCCCCCATCGCCGCAGCTACCACCACCATTACCCTCAATCGCCCGACTTTGTGGTCTGTTCAACAAGCCGAAGATACGGTAACGTTAGTTCTCGAAAACGCGATCGCCCCTGCCTTTGAAGCTGCATCAGACCCCGCAAACAGCAGCGAAGACGAACCCCCTGCCTTTGCCTTAACTAACGTTAGCAATCAAAACCAACAAGCCCGCTTTCGCTTTCAACTCCCTCCCGACCAAAAACTGCAAGTCACCACCGCCCAAAATCCCCCCCGTTTGATTGTGCAAGCCAGCGACAGCCCAGACCCGAATTTTATCGAACGTACCATTCAATGGACTCCGGGGGTATTGTGGCGACAGCAATGGGTCAATTTAGGGGGCGAGCGCTTTCCCATTTTCGCCCTCGAACTCAACCCCCAACAAGCCAACCTCGCCCTACGTCCGATCTGGAGCAATCCTAACGCCATGATGGGCATTGAGCGTCTCGATGGCATGGCCAGCCGTTGGGAAGCGGCCGCAGCCATTAACGGCGGTTTCTTCAATCGCAACACCCAACTCCCCCTCGGTGCAGTACGACGAGACAACCGTTGGTTTTCCGGGCCAATTTTGTATCGCGGCGCGATCGCGTGGGACGATAAAGGCAATTATGACTTCGCTCGCCTTTACCTCCAAGAAACCCTGATTACCGACGCTCAACAACGCATCCCCGTGTTGTATCTCAATAGCGGTTACGTCCAAGCCGGGGTTTCTCGCTACACCTCTGAATGGGGGCCTACCTATACCCCCCTCATCGATAACGAAATTATCGTTCTTGTCCGGGGAAACCAAGTCATCGAACAATACTCCGGCGGCGAGGCCAATACCAATAATTTCCCCATTCCCCCCGACGGTCAACTCCTCACTATTCGCGCCAACAGCATTCCTGCCAATTGGCTGGCCGTCGGTACACAAATCCAAATCGAGAGCCGCACCCTACCGGAAAACTTCGCCAACTATCCCCACATTATCGGCGCAGGCCCGATGCTGATTCAAAACAATCAAATTGTCCTCGATGCGATTGGGGAAAAATTCAGCCAAGCCTTTGTCGATCAAGCCGCCCCCCGTAGTGTCATTGCGAGGAGCGATCGCGGTACGATCTGGGTTATCGCCATCCACAACCGGGAAGGCGGCCGCGGCCCGACTCTAGCCGAAACTGCCCAAATTATGCAACGTCTTGGCATGATCGATGCCCTCAATCTTGACGGTGGTAGTTCGACTTCTCTTTATGTGGGCGGTCAACTGGTCAATCGCCCCCCCAACACCGCCGCCCGCGTCCAAAATGGTATCGGTTTATATTTGTTGCGGCGATAATGTTGGTTGTTGGTTGTTGGTTGTTGGTTGTTGGTTATTGGTTGTTGGTTGTTGG
>JBKHDX010000252.1:0-6657 GCA_046541115.1 Spirulinaceae cyanobacterium
TGTTCGGCAACGGCGGCTTTTACGTCGAGTTTCTCCGATTCCTCAATCATTGCTAGGATAATATAAGCTTGGCGACCTTGGACAATTTCGCGACGAATCATGTCGTAAGCTTGACGGCGTTCTCGACTGCTGAGGACGGTGGTTTGAATCGGTTGTCGTCCGGGGGGGAGTTCGTCGATTTGGGAGACATCTAGGTCGCCGTGGAGGGTCAGGGCTAGGGTGCGGGGGATGGGGGTTGCGGTCATGGTGAGGACGTGGGGCGATCGCCCTTTATCTAGAAGTCTAGCTCGTTGTTCGACCCCAAAGCGGTGTTGTTCGTCAATCACGACTAATCCCAATTGACGAAATTTAACTTTATCTTGAATCAGGGCGTGAGTTCCCACCAAAAGGGGTAATTCCCCGGTTTCCAGTTGGGAATGAATTTCGCGGCGTTTGCGGACTTTGGTTGACCCGGTAAGCAATTCGACCCGAAGATGCAGCAGATTAAACCAACCCACAACTTTGCGATAATGTTGTTCGGCTAATACTTCCGTTGGGGCCATAAACGCCGCTTGATAACCGGATTGAATTGCGGCCAAAATCGCGAAAATAGCCACAACGGTTTTCCCTGACCCCACATCTCCTTGGACTAAACGATTCATGGGGGTGTCGGAGTTGAGGTCGGCTAGGATGTCGCTCACTACTTGTTTTTGGGCGTTGGTGAGGTCAAAGGGGAGGATTTCACCAAAGCGATCGCTCAGTTGTCCGGTTGGCGCTAAAATGGCGCTTTTCTGGATAGCTTTAGCTTGCGATCGCCGTTGTAAAAAGCCTAATTGAAGATAGAAAAACTCGTCAAAAATGAGACGACGACGAGCCAGGGCTAGGTTATCCTTATCTTCAGGAAAATGGATTTTCGCGATCGCATCCTGCAATCCCATCAACCCATAAGTTTCGCGCACCGATACCGGAAGCGGGTCTTTTAAATGCTTAACTGCGGGTAACGCCGCTAAAACTGCCCGACGCACCACATCTGCCGAAACCCCCTCAACCAAAGGATAAACCGGCAAAACCCGCCCCACTTTCATCGATTCGATATTTGCCCCCGGGCCGTCGAGAACCTCGATTTCCGGGCTATCGAGGGTAATGCCATACTTATTCTTTTTTACCAACCCCGAAGCCGCCGCTAATGCCCCTACCGGATACTGGCTTTCGTGACGTTTCTGCCAACCGCGATTGGCAAAATAAGCCCCATTAAAAAAGCGATTGAGCTTTAATACTCCAGTGCGATCGCGCAAACGTAGCTCAAAAATCGTCAGCTTTTTGTTCTTCGGACTGACAAAACAGCGACAACTCTTAATCGTCCCGATTGCCGTCACCGTTTCCCCTGGAGTCAACTCATTAATGCAGACTTGACGCTCGTAATCGAGATGCTGACGCGGATAATAATACAACGCATCCCGCACCGTTCGCAAACCCAAGCGTTCGAGGGCATTCCCACTGCGACTGCGAACAATGTCGGGTAATTCTCGCAGAGATTGGCTTAACTGGGGCGATTTGTAGCGAGTTTGGGTTGGTTCGACGATCGGAACTGCCTGGACTTGGGGTTTTTGAGGAGAAGCGACAATTTCGGTTTGTAACTGTTGTAGCATTTGCCGAGCTTGAGTTACCAAACGCTCGCGATCGCGCAATTCCATTTGTTGATATTTCGCAAATTCT
Source organism: Spirulinaceae cyanobacterium (assembly GCA_046541115.1). Classification (GTDB taxonomy): domain Bacteria; phylum Cyanobacteriota; class Cyanobacteriia; order Cyanobacteriales; family Spirulinaceae; genus Jaaginema. The sequence continues at coordinate 1,696 of JBKHDX010000252.1, forward strand.
TGAGCCAAATACAGCCAAACGCTTCTTTGCTTCAATTCTCCCCCTGGTAAAGGTTTCCCAAAACTCAGGGTCAAAAACTCGCTAAAGCGGTATTGCTTCCCCATCAAGTCGGTAAATCCCCGTTCGGCTTCTACCGCTAACGCTTTTTGTAATCGTTCCCAATCGGGTAGTTCCGTCATTGGTCATTCGTCGTTGGTTACTGGTTGTTGGTTATTGGTTATTGGTTATTGGTTATTGGTTGTTGGGTTTCACTTCGTTCTACCCAACCTACTGCCGTGACACAGCTAAAACAGGGCAATAGATTTGTCGTTCTATTACTTACGCGGTCGGGATTTCGAGGGTTTTCCTAAAGCACAAATTAAGGTGTGTCGCGCCACTACTACTGCCCACTGCCTGCCCCAAAAACTGATGACTGATAACTGATAACTGATAACTGAAAAGCCCACTGCCTACTACCTACTGCCCACTCCCTCTTTTGGCTTTGAGACAAAAGGAGAAGGACAAGACTCTGAAGCAACATTACCCAGAGGCAAGAAAATGGTTAACTCTTCGCCTTTTTGGGGACGTTGACGCACGATTAATTTACCCCCCAAAGCGTGAAATAAATTTTTCGTCACATCGAGATTTAAACTCAAATTCCCAGTTTCCGGTTGGAACATGAGCAATTGACCCATCGATTTGAGGGAATTTGTCAAAGCTGCCCCAGGAGACATCAGTTGTAATTTTAATTGATGCCCGGCGGTGGTAACTTGGACGCGCATTTTTCCCCCTGTGGGTAAGCTGCGGGTAAAACTTTCCATTAATCCTGCCAGGGCTTGATCCAGCATAGCGGGGTTGCTGACCACTGTGGGCAGTTTTTCGGGTAAAACAATATCGAGGTTCACGTTGCGTCGTTGAGCTTGTTTTTGCCAATGGGGAATGCGCTCTTGAATCACTTGTTTGAGAGAAATCGGCACCAATTGCACATTTTGTTGGTGTCGGGGGGCACTTTCGAGTTCCGCAGCCCGGAAAATTAATTCCATGCGATTAATTTGTTCGGTGCATTCTTGGTCAATGGCTTCGAGGCGCTTAAGGGCATCGGCATTAAGACTTTCGCCTTTTTTCAGCAGGAGGCGAGCCAGCATCCGAATTGTGGTCAGAGGCGTACGAATTTCGTGGGTGAGGGCTTGTAAAAGTTCGTATTCGGGGAGGGACGCGTCGCTGCCATGAGACAGCCCAGACAAGCTCACAACGCTGTTTGAGTCATCGTGGGAGCGATCGCCGATCCGTTTGTTGTTAACCGGACGCTTTTCAGAATGTAAGGGCAGATCGGGCAGATTTTTTAATAATAAACGACTAAATTCGCTGACAATGCGATAATCAGGCGGATTGAGGGGAATTTTAGCCACGCAATCGTCAAGAGATTGCAAAGATTTAGGACAAGTTAAAGCCAAACGCGATCGCAAACTTTGCCAAGCTTGGGCAATAACTTCGGGGTCGAAGCTAAAGCGAAACGCCGCATTATCGCTATCTTCGGCGGTAAAAACCATTACTACAGCTAATTTTTGAGTCCAAATCAAGCAAAACTGTTCGGAAGCCAACGGATCGATTGTTAACAGGGGATATTCGGCAATAGGAGGAGCCAGCGATCGCCCTGGAGAAGTAGTTGAGGCAGGGAGTTGTCGGGGATTGGTCGTTTCTAAACTTGCCAAAGCAAATATCCCCAAGCGATACTGCGTCCACAATGAGGGATCGCTCAAAACTGGAGTTGGGCTCGAAAGCACTAAGCCCAAAGGCTCAGAAGAATCAACATTTTGGCTCAGACGGGCCAGCAAACAATCCACTGCCGCGATCGCGCCGTACCATTCCTGTTGCGCTCGCAGCAAGGCTTGAGTTGTCGGCAATGCCTCGCAAGCCGGGAGAGGCGCGATCGCCTCTGCGGCCTGTTCGTGCTGCTTGAGAATATCATTAAGAGTTAAAAGGATAGGATTAGAAGTAAACATTAATCGACCCGCGCTAACAACATAAAAGTAATTATTAGTCGAGAGCCAATGTTTTCCAGACCCGCCCCAGAGTAAAGCATCTCGACAAGTCATTTTTTCTCTATGATATTGGCTCTCTGGCATGATAATAGCGCGATCGCTCCCCCCCTCACAGCCGTAGAACCGAACCAATTGTTCGCAATCTCCCCCGGCTTATCGAATAGTACAGTTAGTACAGTGGGGAGTAAGGAGTCGGGATTCGTTTAGAAGGGGAGGAGTGACAGGAAATGACCAATGACCAATTAAGTTAAGGAATTTTGGAAACCAATAACATTTCATAATTCATCACTCATCATTCATCACTCCTTGAGTTTCTATCTACAGAGACATAGCATCCGACTCAAGAAGTTTATAGAATAAAAGAGATTGGGGCAGTAGAGGCCAACTTAATTAAATTAAACTTCCCCAAGATTAACTTAGCGATTAACCCTTTATTCAGGGACGCATCACCAATTCTAATTTTGTTGACTAGAGTGTTCACTCTGGACTTTACGATTACTGAATTTATCAATTTTTATAGAAGACTTATCGTGTCATGATCGACCTTTCCGAGGATAGGGTGAGAGCCAATTGGGCTGTCCCCTCTCCAGTAAACTTGCCAGACCTGAATTTATACCGCAAAACCTTAGCAGCTTTGCCTTGTGGCGTGGCGATCGTAGCCGTGCAACCCCCTAAAACCCCGATTGTTGAGTGGAATCGTGCCTTTGAAAAACTGGCGGGCTACAATCCCTCAGATGCAATCAACCAGAGTTTGGAAGATTGGTTAACCGAGAATCAAAGCTATGCAGCCCTAGAACAACTCCACACGGCGATCGCCACAGCCAGTCACCTCAAAATCTGTATATTTATTCCCCACGGCGATCGCCCTAATCCTTGGGTTGAACTCGAACTGATTCCCCTACAAGATAAATCCGGACAGGTTACGCATTTGGCTGTCTTGTTGCAACCCATCGAAATGCCCCAAAACCGACTGCAACAAGAACATCAGTATCGTATTCTGGCGGACAATCTGCCCGATGGTCTTGTGTTACTGTTTGACCAAGATTATCGCTATACCCTCGCTGCCGGAAAAGGCTTAGAAAATAGCAACTTAACCCAAGCAGATATCGAAGGCAAAACCCTCTACGAAGTCTTTCCGGCGGCTGTGGTCGAAACCTTTGAAAATGCCTATCAAGCCGCACTCCAAGGCAAAAATCAAACCTGCGAATACGAATATAATAATCGGGCTTATGGGGTTCATGTTGTTCCCACCTATAATGAACAAGGGCAAATTTGCGGCGGTATGGTAACCGCTCAGGATATCACCGAGCAAAAGCAAACCGAACACCAATTGCGATCGCTGGCCGAACGAGAAAAATTAGTCGGAGAACTGGCCAACCGCATTCGCGAATCCTTAGACCTCAGTGCTGTGATGAATACGGCAGTGAGCGAGGTACGCCAACTCCTGCAATGCGATCGCGCCTTATTGTATCGCTTTAATGAAGATTGGAGCGGCACAGTCGTCGTCGAATCTCATAACCCCGACATTGTTTCGATTCTCGATCTCGACATCGAAGACCAATGCTTTCGCGATAACTTTGTCAACAAATATAAACAAGGTCGCATCAGCGCGATTCATGACGTTTACGCTCAAGAACTCACTCCTTGTCACCGGGAAATGCTCGAAACGATGCAAGTCCGGGCCAATCTCGTCGTTCCGGTACTGCACAACGATCAACTGTGGGGTTTGTTAATCGCTCATCATTGTACGGCTTCCCGTACCTGGGAAACTTCAGAAATGGAATTATTGCGTCAACTGAGCGTACAGTTAGCGATCGCGATTCGTCAAGCGGCCAACGCCGAACAACTGCAAGCTGAATTACAAGAGCGATCGCGTGCCGAAGCCCGACTCAAAGAAGCCCTCAACGAACTACGACGCACCCAAAGCCAACTGATCCAACACGAAAAAATGTCGAGTTTGGGTCAAATGGTCGCTGGAATTGCCCACGAAATCAACAATCCCATTTCCTTTATTGCGGGTAACATTGCTTATGCCGCCGAATACGCCAACAGCTTACTCGACATCCTGTCCCTTTATCATCAACACCATCCCGAACCCCACAAAGACATTCAAGCCGCCCTCGAAGACTTCGATTACGACTTTGTGAAAGCAGATTTCCCTCAACTGCTTGAATCGATGAAAATGGGAACCGAGCGCATTCGGCAAATTGTCATTTCCCTCCGAAATTTCTCCCGCTTAGATGAAGCCGAACGCAAAGCGGTCAATCTACACGACGGCCTCGAAAACACCCTCGCCCTTCTCAAAAGCCGTTTATATCATCCCAGTTGTCCGGTCGAACTCATCAAAGATTATGGAGATTTACCCGACGTAGAATGTTATCCGGGGCAGTTAAATCAAGTTTTTATGAACATCATTGAAAACGCCATTGATGCCCTCGAAGAACAAAAACAAAGTAATAAAGACCTGACCCCACAACTACACCTTAAAACCTATCTCGATCGCAGTGACAAAGACCTCCCCAAAGCCGTAATTTGTATTCGCGACAATGGTATTGGTATTCCTGAAAAACATCGAGACTCGATTTTCGATCCCTTCTTTACCACCAAACCCGTCGGCCAAGGAACCGGACTCGGCCTCTCGATTAGCTATCAAATCGTCGTCCAAAAACATGAAGGTACGATTCAATGTAATGCTCTGCCTGAAGGGGGTACAGAGTTCGAGATGGCGATTCCTTTGCATTCTTAATCGTATTTAAAAAGAACCTTTTTCCGATGATTGACTGGTTCTTGGTGTCTGGCCGAGCAACAGGGGTGCTACTCGCGCTACAAGATGCGCCTTACGGCGGCGCGGGGACGGGCGCGCTTGTTGGTTGTTAGTTATTGGTAATTTTTCCCATTTCATAATTCAAAATTCCCTTCTCGACAGCACAGTAGCAATTTG
>JBKHDX010000253.1:0-6636 GCA_046541115.1 Spirulinaceae cyanobacterium
CTTCTGGCAATGTGGAACATTTAGAGGGGTTGTCGAAGTTTACAGTACAGGACAAGTAAAAGGGGATATTTTTTACTTTTATCAATCATTGATAATTTGTTTATTTGGGATAGGTGCTTAAGTTAATTATTTAACAATTATTAATTATAAATATTAATTGTTAATTATACATTGTAAATTGTTAATTATTTGGGGGATGATATTGATGCCAATGACGGGCAATATCAATGCGACGACACAGCCACACGCGATCGCGACTTTGGACATAATCGAGAAAACGGGCTAAAGCCGCAGCCCGTCCCGGTCGCCCGGATAAGCGACAATGTAAGCCAACGCTCATCATTTTCGGCGCAGTTTCTCCTTCCTCATACAAAACATCAAATGCGTCTTTGAGATAGGTAAAAAACTGATCGCCACTGTTGAAGCCTTGGGCAACCACAAAGCGCATATCGTTGTTATCCAGGGTGTAGGGAATCACCAGATGAGGGCGATCGCAACTGTAATCCCAATAGGGGAGATCGTCGGCGTAACTGTCCGCATCGTAGAGAAAACCCCCTTCTTCGACGACGAGTTGGCGAGTTTGAGCGCTATTTCTGCCCGTATACCACCCTAAAGGGCGGCTTCCCGTGGCTTCGGTGTGGAGGGCGATCGCGATTTCGAGGTGTTCTTTTTCCGTACTCGGCGGGAAAAACATATAATCAATCCAGCGATAGCCGTGACTGGCGATTTCCCAATCCGCTTCTAACATCGCCGCAACCGCCTCCCGATTGCGCTTTAACGCCATCGCAACACCGTAAACGGTCACGGGGATACCCCGTTGGGTAAACAAGCGTCGTAGCCGCCAAAACCCCGCCCGACTGCCATATTCATAAATGGATTCGACGCTAAGATGGCGGACTCCAGCGATGGGTTTTGCACCAACCACTTCTGATAAAAAGGCTTCAGCGTGAGTATCGCCATGTAGGGGGCAGTTTTCGCCCCCTTCTTCGTAGTTAATCACGAATTGCACCGCAATCCGGGCATTATTCGGCCATTGGGGATGGGGGGGAGTTGCACCGTAGCCAATGAGATCGCGAGGATAAGAGTTATTCATAGTTTGCCGCAGAAGTTAACGCTTCGAGTTCCCGGACTACCCGCTTTTTACTAGCGTTGAGATGGCTGTGGATGGCTGCAACAGCGATATCGGGGTTTCCGGTCGCGATCGCATCATATATGGTTTTGTGTTCCGAGCCAATCTGCAACACTCTAGGATTGTTGCGGGTAGTTTTGGTACGCAATAACGCCATTTTGTCAAAAACTTGCTCTAAAAGCGAGACTAAACAAGAATTGCCGCTAATTTGCGCGATCGCAAGGTGGAATTGATAATCAATTTCTAACAGCTTTAAACTTTGTTCCGGGGAAATATCTTCCGGTAACCATTTCTCAGCTTCGGTAATGCAGCGATACAATTTCTGTAACTTCCCAGGGGCAATATTAGCACAAGCATCCTTCACCGCAAGGGTTTCTAACGCAATGCGACAATCATACAAATGACGGGCTTCATTAATCGAAAGACTCGCAACCCGCAACCACCCATTTTCATCCGCTTCAACCAACTCCTCGCGCTGAAGTTGACGAATCGCCTCGCGAATCGGGGTACGACTCACTTGCAATTGTTCGGCCAGTTGCGTTTCGACTAAGCGCGAACCAGAGGCGATATGTCCGGCTAAAATGTTATTCTTCAGCACATCATAGGTTTGTTGATGGAGGGATTTACGGCGCTGAATGGCTTTGGACGATAGCATCATAAGACGGCGTTGATTGTTCGAGATTTGGGGGTTTAAATTTCCTCTCGCCAGACCAGACAATGAGGTTGAATGCAGTGGCAGGGTAACGGAAACCCGTCCATGTACACTGTACACAAAAAACAGCATTTCAGGGAAATGTGTTGGTTATTGATTGTTGGTGGTTGGTCAATCGTGACACGTTAAGCGACCCAATCCCTATGTCAAGCGAGTTCTATAGTCATTGCAATTAAGTTCCATACATTGAGGGAAAAAGTGACTTTTCGGGAGTTATTTTCCAGTTAATTTCCACCACAAAGCCGAGACTCCTGAAATCGTGAAACTACCTCCAACCACTGTAAAAATAAGAATGAGTAACCACAAAGAAGAAAAAGAGTTAATCGTTGCTCTTTGAGGATTTTCAGGGGGATAGAGAATGGGAATAGTCTCCCCAGGACGATAGGTGGGAGGATTTGAACCGACGTTAGAGCGAAATTCGATAGTTTCTCCGGCTTCAGTCGTAAAGCGGACGATGGGGTGAGAGCTAGAGCCAGAGTTAGGTTTAGCCGTAAAGAGACGCGATTTTTCTACGGCCATAACAGTCCCTTCGGCGGTGTTAGCGGTGGCGATAAAGGTGCGGGTTTTCTGATAGGAAATTGCACAAAAGATAAGGGTTAAAATGCCTAAAGTGCTGAATAGAAAACCGATGAGAATGGGATGTTTTGATCTGGCGGTGGATCGATTCCAAGTCATGGCAATGAGTGTTTATTAAGTCAGGGATAGGGATAAACTACTCAAAGTTTGATGGCAGTTTCTGAAATTTTTAGATTGTTGTTGCCAATTTTGTAATTGCGATGAGGACACAGCCTTCGATGAGCGTTGCGCGGCTAGAGCCACGCAACGAGGGATGGTGCTGCGAGGGCAAAGCCACGAAAATATATGCCGCCGAGATAGAGTAGCGATCGCTCAACCTCACTTTAGACTAAGGCTCTAGCCTAAAAGCATCTTATACAGGAAAACTGCGTTAAGCTTTTGTTAAAATAAAGCTCATAATGTTAATCTGTAATAAACTTTTTGTTAACCTTAAGCCAACATGTTAAATCGAAATACTTAATACCTCTCTAGAGAGACTCATTTAAGTACGCAAGAAAAATTGGATTGTTTTCAGAGAAAATCTTATATTTTTCTGTTTTTGCTGGGCAGTTATTTGCCATTAATGGGAAATAGTAGCCCCTGGCATTCAGACAAGAAAAAGAATTAAAAACTTGGTTATTATGCACTTTCTAAAAATCAGAAAAACTGTTTAATTATGATTTTAAAAAAGCACTGGCAGTTATTAACTTTTATCCCGCCAATTTTGTTGCTCTTGGCTGTGGGACTAGCCAAAGTATTATTTCAACTGCCTATTTATGAGTTGATGGGCGACACTGCTTCAGTAGCGAAGGTTCACCCATTTACAGGTTTGATCTCAAATATTGGTGTGCTTCTGTGGTGTGGAGCGGCGACAATCTGCTTCTTTGTAGCAGGGGCTTTGAGACGAACTAGAAACTCTAAAAAAGTTAATTTTTTTCTAGCTTCTGCTTGTTTGTCTACATATTTATTGATTGATGATTTTTTCCTGTTTCATGAAGAGTTAGCCCCTAACTATATTGGCATTTCACAAGACATAGTGGTGGTGCTAATTATCATTGCGGTTTTGATGTATTTCTTCTGGTTTCGGCGAATTATCTTACAAACCCGATATGGATTGATATTGATAGCGGCTGGACTTCTCGCTGCTTCCATCGCCGTCGATACCATTTTAAAACCCTGGTTATTAGGACTGGGAGAGTGGAGATCTCTGATAGAAGACGGCGCTAAACTGCTGGGTATTACCAGTTGGTTGAGTTATTACATGAACACGGCTTATCAGTTTTTATTTGATAATTTTGGTAATTCGTTAGCGAATACCGAGAACAAAACCCCGGTTTTCTCAAAAAACCGGGGTTGAAGAAGTCAAAGTTAATCAAAGTCAGTTAATACGCCGTAAATGCCCCAAATGGCGAGGGCCCGCAGATAATGACCTGCCCTAAACGTCCCGACGGCGGTAATGGCTTCGGGGGTGCGGAATTGTAAGCCGTTGTCGTAGACTTGCTGCACGACGGCTTCGGTAAAGCGGAAGGCTTCAGATTGGCGGTTTTGCAGTAAAAAGAAAGCCGCGAGGCCAAAATTAATCCCCGTCCAAACTTCGAGGGGGTGGGTTGCGTCGGGTTTTTCCGGGGAACCATCGGGCATTACGCCGTTGGCAATACCGAATTTACCGTTGTGGAATTTGAGGAAACAGGACTCATAAATGGTGTTGAGGGCAGTTTCGACATTTTCCGGGGGAATTACGTCCTGAAGCCCCAATAACTGGGCGTAGAATTGACCGCAGAGTTGGTCTGCCATCACGACATCAGAGCCGCTTTCGCTGTCGAGACGGTAGTATTTGCCATTCCAGAGGGTTTTTTGGTAGAGGGGACGGGCTTGTTGTAGCCAGGTTTGGTAGGTGGCGATCGCGTCCTCTAATGCAGCAGGATAGTTTTCTGGGGTAAGATTCGGATTAGCCGGGGGATTGTCAATCAGGATACGAGCGATCGCGATCGCGGCTTCTAATGCAGCAATCCACAAACCGCCACAATAAGCACTAATCCCCCGCAATTGCCAATCATCAAAGGTCTGATCCGGTGCGCCTGCATTTTCCGGGATACCATCGTTATCCAGGTCAAAACCCTTGAGATAATCTAGAGCAATGGGAATCGCGTGCCAACATTCCCACAAAAACTCCGTATCCGTTGACCCCGTAAGCACAAAATCCCGATACACCTGCAACACAAAATCGCTGGCTAAATCCTTCCACTGATTGCAATCTTGATAACTGGTGTAGTTAGTTTTCTCCCAGGGATGCTCATTCGGTGCGCCGAGGTCGTGGGGCGTTGCACCGGGGGCTTTACGAATCGCCTTGGCTTGGTTGTAGCCGATAATGCGCGGCGTGTCGTCGTGGCTCGGAATTGCTCTAGCAAAGGCTTCTAACACCGCTTTATCGAGACGGGGAAACAGCATCATCAAGGCAAAAGAGCCATACAACCGCACATCTAGGCTTTCATACCAGCGATAATCGAAGCATTCAAGAATACCAAACTGACCCACCGGATCGGTTTCTGTCGCCGCCGTCCACAGCGTCCCCCCTTGCGAAAGCAAGTAAAGCTCGTTAAAAAGCGCCATTTTGAACCAATTTGGCAAATCTTCCCGTTGAATAATCGGATTTTGCCAAGCTTGGATTTTTTCTTGCCAAATGTCGCTATGTTTGAGGGCAGTTCTAACAACTGTCCAAGCATTTTTACCTGTACGACCGAAAAAGTCCGTATGGCGGCGAAAATAGTTAACTCCAGGGGCAAATTCCGTAATAGGGAAGTCCCATCCGAGAATAAAGGGGATTTTGCGAGTTTTACCCGGTCTAACGGTAAAGCGAATCGCGATCGCGGCGGCCAGTTGTTCTCCGGGGGCGGCGGGGGTTTCATCCTCGCGATCCGGGAGGGAACCATTCGCGGCGAAATAATCCCAAACATCGCCCCCATTGCCATTGGGGTTCCAGCGACCGAGATAAAAGGCTTCTAGGGCAGGATTCGTAATACTCGCGATCGCCATCTGTCCTTCCCCTTCCCGAATATCCTCATGGGGGCGAATGCGGTCAAACAAACAACCAACGCGGTGAAAATCTTTAATCCATTGGTTAAAATTCCCCGTACTATCCCCCCATTTCGGCTGATATTCATATTCCGGGCTGCCGTCGTCTCTGACGGTGATTTCTGGCGATTTAATGGCATTGGTAAACCAACCGATGGTATTTTGCCAGGTGAGCATAATACTAAGGGTCAGGGGTTCATCGGTAGGATTGTGAACCGTCCACTCAAACACCGCTACAGGATAACTCGATTCTTGGTAACAATTCGCCCACACCGGGGAAAACTGCTCGCAAATCAACTCGCTTTGAAATACCCCCTCGTATTCGTACCAACTGCGGGGGTAAAGGGCGTGATAAGTGCCTTTATTTTCTGGATACCACTGCCAACGGGATAAACTGCCATCTGAGGGGGCTTGGGTACTCATGGCGTAGGCTTTGGCATCCCCGGAAGCGGTTTGCTCAAAAACGCTAAATTGACAAGCGGGTAAACTACGGAAAATATGTTCGCCGCCGTCAATATGCCAGAGGTTAAAATCGCCCCGGGGCGATCGCCCGATACAACCTGCACCTAATCCACCCAAAGGCATTCCATGCCAAGGGCCATCATCGAGATTGCTGGCGTAACGAACGGTGTACGGATTGTCCCATCCGAGGCCGATGGGACGCTGCCATGTACAAGCAGGAATTTGGGGACGGGGAATGTTAAAGATCATGCCCTGATTTTAAGATTTTCGCACCCCTTGAGACTAGCGTTTTCGGGGATATTTTTGTCATTCGTCCTGATTAGACTGTCAATTGTTGCAAGCGATCGCCGTCAGCGAAGTGATTTTGGGCGATCGCGAATGAGATTTTTGAAAGTGGGGGAATGCGATCGCGTGATTTCCCTCACAAAAACAGCCCTTGAACCATCACCCTTGCGGTCATCGTTTTATCACCCGTCGCTTCCTAATTTATCACCTCGATCCGGCTATGGCGATCGCGGAGAAATCCCCAGGGTGACTTCATAGTAGTAATATCCATGGGCTTGCTCATTCAACATCGATGGCAATTTCTGGAATGATTCAACTAAAATCTTCTCCCTCCCTGCCGACGGAAGCCAGTCAGGGCTGCATCTCTACCATGAAAAAGCTAATTCTTTTACCAAAAATTCTGGGTCTAAAGCCCCGTCCT
>JBKHDX010000254.1:0-6607 GCA_046541115.1 Spirulinaceae cyanobacterium
GAGATGGTGTTGGGTTTCACTTCGTTCTACCCCACCTACGAATAACCAATAACCAACAACAACACTTAAGATTTTGAGCGCAAAAACCAACCGAAAATATTAATATCTTTCTGTAGGGTTTCGAGTTCGGCTTGATGGCGCTCGGCGGTTTCGCGATACCATTCACAATAAGCGTTAAAATCGTCACGGACTTGGGTTTCGTGACGAAACTCCCAAGCGAGTTGATAGGGGGCAAAAAACTCAGCAGTCGGCGGTAAGGCAGGAATGATGTAGTGAAACTGTTCGCTCATGGACGGCAATGAGGTAGGCTGCTCTTTCTGTTATATCGGATGTTGAGGGAATTGGTTTCTAGATACAATGAGTTATTCATTTTTTGTAGTGTAATGATGACGAAACGGCAATTAGATTCTTTTTTGATTTGGGGTGCTATTCCGGTTTTATGGGGGGCGATCGCGTCTTCTGGGGCGATCGCGCAGCCTTTACTCTTTGCTCAAACCGAAACCCCGGTAGAAGTCGAAGAACCCCTCGAAAGTTCCGAAGAAACCCCAGAAGAACTCGAACTTCCTGAAGACGAAGAAACTCCTGAAGTCATGGAGGAGGAAGACGAGTGGGAGGAGTTTACTTATGATGATGCGGGGTTTCGCGTGGCTTTACCTGCAACTCCAGTAGAAGAAGTGGTTCCGGCTAATCCCGATCTGGGAATGGGGGAGTCGGGGGCGATTTTGCTCGATACTAATGGCAATACGGTGGGATATGCGGCGTTTTATCGCGATTATCCCGATCTTGCCACTTTGGAGAGTTCTGAGGCGATCGCGGCCTTTTTAGATGATTTTCGGGATGATTTCGTTGAAAATGGCGTTCTCGAAGGTCAGCTTTTGCAAGAACGAGAGATTATGCTAGATTCCTATCCCGGTCGCGAAATGGAAATTATCGGGGCTGAGGGCTTTTTAAAAACGAGGGTTTATTTAGTGGGCGATCGCCTTTATATGTTAGTGGCAGTTTCCATGACCGAGGAAGCTTATCCTGAAACGGGCGATCGCTTTTTAGATTCGTTTGAGTTAGTGAACTAAGCTGACGGTAAAAAACAAGCGTCTGGCGCACATAAACCGGGAAAATCTAAGGTTTCCAAGGTCAACTCATGTAAATTTAAGCGGCAGATGCGATGATTGTTAGTATCGGCAATATAAAGCCAATCTTGGGCGAAACTCAGCCCAGAAGGTTCGTTAAACTCTGCCTTTGTCACGGCACAACAGCGTCCGGTTTCAGGAGTAATACGCTTAATTTTGTGGTTGTAGGTGTCTGCTACCCAAAGCCAACCTCCTGCAAAGGTAATCCCCAAACAATGCTGTAAGCGCACTGCTTCTGCAATGCCGTCTACATCCCCAAAATCGAATAAATCTCGACTACCGCAAAGGGTAATGACTTGAGGGTGCGATCCGAATTCTATGCGACGAATGGAACTGGCTTCGCTATCGGCAATATACAGGGCTTGGCCGTCCGTTGCAATCCCACTGGGTTGCGCGAATCCGGCTTCTAGCAATTCTCCATCTAAACACACTTCTGCACCGCGGCCTGCATAAGTTTGAATGGTGTTATGGTTGAGGTCGAGTTTCCAGATTTGGTGCGACCCGGCCATGGCGATATAAAGGGATTGATTGAGATAAACTAAGTCCCAAGGAGAATTGAGGTCAATTTCGCGCGCTAATCCGCCATGAGGGTCAAAAATGCGGCTTTGGTTTCCGGTTCCGGCAATCGTCGTAACGATTTCTTGGGTCAAATCGAGACAGCGAATGAGATGATTTCCCGTATCAGCCACATAAAGACGATCGCGATCGCGAACCAAACCTTGGGGTTGACAAAACTGTGCTTGCTCAAAATAGCCGTCTTTCCTACCCGCTTTTCCGGTTCCGATGACTCGATCGATTTTGCCGTCTAAACTACTGATAATAATGCGATGGTGATGGCTGTCGGCAATAAATAAACGGTGGGAGTCCGCGTAAAGCTTACCGGGGAAATAAAGGGGAGTGGGGGGTTGGGAAGCTTGTTCTAACTCCAGTTGTAGGGGGGAGTCAGAAATGGCGTTATTGGCTTGTAATTGCGCGATCGCGTCGTCTATTCGCTGACGATGACCTTCTCCGGCCAAACGAGCGATACAATAGCCTTCTGGGTCAATTAAAACCCATGTCGGTAAAGCACGAGCCGCGAAACTGTCCCAAATTTTCAACTCGCGATCGATAACCACCGGATGCCGAATATCGTAGCGCAAAATGGCTTGACGAATATTCTCTAGTTCTTGCTCGTTGTCAAATTTAGCAGTATGAATACCAATCACTGTCAAACAATCTTGATATTTCTGTTCGAGGTATTTGAGATCATTTAAGCTGTGGATGCAGTTAATACAACCATAGGTCCAGAAATCGAGTAAAATCACTCGTCCTCGCAATCCTTTGATTGTTAAGGGCTTTTTTGAGTTGAGCCAGGGCAAATCGCGAGGAAATTCGGGCGATCGCACGCGCAGGGTGGTCATTGCGGTTTTGCTTTTGGGTCAATGCCTTGAGTTTGTTATACCGCAGATCGATCGCTTCAGGTGAGGCTTACGCTTTGGGGGGGTTTACGGTAATCTTATAAACTTGAAACCTTGAATAGACTTTTTTGATATAAAAATTTTTACATGGCCAACTTAATTGCCCCAACGCTGGATTTATTTGTTTACGATATTCGCAAAGAATTTGGTCAAACTCTCGAAGATTTACAAAGTAATCGGGAGCATTTTCGGCAGAAACTTCCTGCGACTTATGATGATTCTTCTTGGCAACACGATCTTAGTTTTGAGGGTGATTTTGTCGAATTATTGAGCGATAAAACAGAAATTAATTCTTTATCTTTTGTTGCTGGTGATTACCAAGGTTATTATTATCCAGTGCGATTGCAGGATGTTTATGGAGTTTTAATTAGTTGTAGCGCTCGCGACAAAAACTTTCCTTATCCTGTACTGTGGCTTCAGGAAGCTAAAGTTATTTTAGCAGAAAAAATAGCCAATCAAACGGCGACTTTAGGGCAAACCTGGATGATTTCAGCACAGTTAGATTGGCAAACTTCGACCCATAACAATCCAGAGCTTTTAGCCAAAGAATGTTATTTATCTTTATTTCCGCAATACGATTGGCAAGACAATCTCAAAAGCGTTAATACTTTTTTGGGCGGTACTATTTTTGAATTGAGTCAATATAAATTTGACTTACCTGAAAATCCCGAAGACATCAACTTAGAAAATTATGTCACCAGCAATTTTGAAGAAAATCATCATCTGATTATTGCCATTTATCCTAATCCCGAAATTGCGACCGCCGCTACTTATTTTTTAGATGATTGGTTGCGGTTATGGTGTTATCATCACAAAACTTTAGTCAGCTATAGCCAAAGCCGCCTACTCAAACAAGTTCTCGAAAATGATATTATCGAAATTCAACAATATCTTGAAAAATTCAAAAAAGAATTTGACCGCGTTTATCACTTGTCTCAACTCGATCTAGAATGGCAAAACCTCGAAGATATTTTTGCCAATTATATGCTCGATCTCTTTGATTTTAAAAATCAGATTTGTAAAATCAAAGAAAGCTGTGCTACCTATAGCCAACAAATCGAAAATTTAGAAGCCGTTTTAAAAATAGAGCGATTAACCGCCGATTTATCTGGGTTTAAACAATTAGTTTCTAAAACTGCTCAACAATATTTAGGGCAAATTGAGCAAGATTGGGAACGTTTACAAGAAGGGGAAAAACTCCTCACCGCTTCTCTAGATTTGTTACGTACAGAAATCGAGATTTATCAAGCTAGAAATCAGCGAGATTTTCAACAGAAAGCGATCGCAACTGGAATCGGTTTAGGTTGCGGTATTGCAGTGGGGGCGATCGCCTATCGTGTTATTACAATAGAAACCCCTTCTGTAGACGAAACTCCAGAAATTACCTCTCCCCAAGCAGGGATACAAACTCTTTTGACTCCCGATGTTTGGGCAATTCCAGGTATTGTGATGATTATCGGAATTTGTACGGCAATTGTCACCGGAGGAATGACGCGGTTGTGGTTATTTTGGAGCGATCGCGTTTTAGGTCAACGATAATAAAATTATGGGGTGTCCCTTGACTTAAAACAATTTCTCCGTAAAGATTGCGCGATCGCTTCAGCTTGTGGGGGTAAAGGTTCATCGGATAAAATAATCCTAGATAGCCCCGGACACATATATTTAAAAGTATGGGATTCCCCCACTTGAAACCCCATCCCAAATATTGGATAGTAACCCAGAATTAATAAAACTATAATGCTGTTTTTAACCCAAGTAGGTTTCGTTTTGGGTAATGGATTTTCAGTAGTCATAAAAGACAAGCCAATAGTCGTTTTGATCGAGTTATGATAATTCGATCTATCAAAGTTTAGAAATGGTGGGCGATGCCCACCCTACTTTAGACCCAAAATTTTCGGTAACAAATAACCAATCACTAATAACCAATCATCATTGCGCTATGGAGAAGCTACTTCCACAATGCGAAACACATCATTCGCTTGAAACTCAACCACAAAATCCAGCAAAGGCTGTTGGGGGGCTTCAACAGTAGAAATATTAGCCAAAGGCGTTGCCGCAAAATGTTCTTGGGCTTCGGGGTTGAGAAACTCAATCGTGGCAATATTACCTTCTGGGGTTAAGCCCACTTGATACCGCAACGGGGGCGTAAAAGTCGTACTATCTCCCATCACCCAAACCCCAGCAAAATCTAAATGTTTGGGGGTATTTTGGTCGAGTTGTTCAAAAAGGCGACTTTTGAGGACACTGCGGTTTGTTTCCTCAAAATTACTCACTGCTGCTGACCAAGGCGTAACTGTATAGGTACTATCAGGCAAGAAAGTCACGCGAAAATCCGCCAGAGGTGTAGTCGTTTCTGTGGATTGGTTTTGATATTGCCACCATAAGCTGTCAATGGGTGTAGCATAAGCTAAACTGGTGGAATTCTCATCATAAGCGTAATATTTAACAACTTGACCGCGATTGTTAACAAATACGCGCAGAATCACCGGTTCTTCGATGGCAAATAGCGCATCTAGATTAGACGCGATCGCGTTTTCGAGTTGCTGTTGGCGTTGTTGAATTTGCGTCGCACTTCTCAACAAAACAGGTTGAGCATTACTGCGTAAAGTTTGAAAAAACACGCGGACAGGGGCTAAATTCACCGCCTTATCCACCACGCGAGAATCATAAATCAAAGCCGCGCGATCGCCCCGCATAAGGTCAAAACAAGCCCAATCAAACTGTCGATAAGCCACATTCGGGTCAATTCCCGCAACTGCCCCCTCAAAGGCGAAACGCAGAATCAGAGAAAGCTGGCTGTAGCAATTGCCCCGAAACTGCCAAGATTCATCACGAGAACGGTCTTTTTCAGGAATTGAGTTGTTTAAATCCACCGCATTGTCAAACAACCAAGTGCGATCGAGTAACCCATTGTCCGTATTCCAGCCCGACTGCGCCCAATCCAAAACCCCCTGATTGATGCGAATTTCGGCTTGTAAGCGGGTTAAATAGCTATTTCCTTCAATTTGGCTAATCAGCTTATTCGCTCGTTCAAACAGCAATTCTGCTTCTTGGGCGACATCCTCGTTAATTGCCGTTTGCCAATCGCGACGAGACCAATTTTCCCAAACTATCGCCCGTCCCAAAGCATTCATCGCCCCTGGATCGCCCGCGAGTACGCCTTTTTCGTACTCCGCGATCGCGCCTTCAAATTGCCCTAAAGCCTCATAAATGTTGCCCGTTGCCACATAAATTCGCGGATCGTCAGGAATAAAATTGAGGGCGCGATCGTAACTATCCTGGGCCTCAGACCAACGATTTTCCGTTTGTTGGCGCAACCCCTGTTGATAATACAACTCGCCGATTAAATGCAAATTCTGGTTAATGCCGTAGGACACCCCCAACAACAGCAACGCCCCAGCAAAAGTAATTTCGGCGTGGAGATACGGGGGAAACTCAAAACGAGACAAACCGTTTTCGATAACCTTTTTGCCGCGATCGGTCAAAGCCCCCCCCGCCACCAAAACCAACCCCGTCCCTTGTCCGATGGTACTCAACACCCCCAGAAAATCAAAACCCTGGGCTGCCGAAAACGCCTTTACCGTCTGGCTTAAAAACGTTGTTGAAATCACCAAACAAGTCACCGTCCCCACATTCCACACCCAATCGTGTTTTGCCCACCAGGGTTGCGGCTTTGGGGGAGGGGGAGAGGCTTCGAGATACCACCACCAGGAAGTTTTAGGGGGTTGGCGACTTTTGCGACATTGTTCGATCGCGGGGTGCGAAGCGATATTATTGGCTAACTGATGCAAGCGATCGTCGAGTTTGGCAATATGGCTGAGATTGTGGGACGCGATCGCCTCAGCACTTTCTAAAATGCTCTGTATCGTGTCTCGCACCAACAAAACATCCAAAATGGGTTCGAGGGGCGGTTTTGCTGTCTGCTCGATTTTATCGAGGGCTTGGGCGTATTGGGTTATAAGTTGGTCTATACAGTTATCAGTCATCAGTTAACAGTTATCAGGGTTTTGGGCAGTCGGCAAT
>JBKHDX010000255.1:0-6568 GCA_046541115.1 Spirulinaceae cyanobacterium
TTTACTTTTTCGAGAGTAAAATAAAGGGGCGGTATATCAGTTAAAAGTCTGCGGGTACGAGCAACCGAGTTTGAGAATGTAGTTAGTCCGGAGCGCTTATTTTTGCTTAGAGCGCTTAATTTGGGCATTTATACTATTTCAGCCAAAATAGATGAATGAGGGCTACAAATTACCCAGAATTTAGGGTTGAGCTTGAGGGGGTGACTTGTTTTATTATCGGGATTAAGTCAATTAGGAGAGAAAATTGGCTTAATTTGATGAGGTACAATTTTGATTAAAGAAACATAACTGAGAAAAGATACTGGCAAAACGGTTTCTCAGTGCTAAAATTAAAAATTAAAATCTTGAGATTATGCTGGATTTAACCAAGGTGGCGCGATCGCTCCCCGGAATGAGTCAACACCTAAAAGCCGAAGCGAAAGCCAGCTTACAACGGAAAGAACGGGCGATCGCGCTACTACAACAAGCCCAGTCCCGACAACAAGACCTGGTAGAATTACAACAACAATGGCGCGATCGCCTAATTTTCGCCGCAGCAACTCCCCTCGAACCCCTCGATACTTGCGTCGATTTATTTGCGCCGCCAACACAACATACAGTATTTGCCACAGATGGCTCGCAAATCGCTCCCTCTCACCATGAAATCGCTTATTGCTACCTGATTAATGTCGGCCGAGTGATGCTGCATTACGGCCAAAGTTTGCATCCCCTCCTCGATAGCTTACCGGAAGTGTTTTATAAGCCCGAAGACCTGTATGTGTCGAAACGGTGGGGCATTCGTACCGAAGAATGGATGGGCCACTGTCGCATGGTCTCTGAAGCACAAATGCTGGCAGAAATGGCTTGTCGCTGGGTGCAACCCCCAGGGGCCCACTACGATACGCCGAATCTGGCCATGGTGGACGGATCGTTAATTTACTGGTTTTTAGAAGGATTGCCAACGGAGGCTCGCGATCGCCTTTTACCGCCGATTATCGCATCTTGGGAAGCCCTACAACAAGAGCGCGTTCCTATGATGGGTTATCTTAGTGCATCCCGTAGCGGGGAGGCCAATAACTTTTTGCGGTTACAGGCTTGTCCCTATGATACGCCGAACTGTGGGAGTCATTGCCAGGACGCGAGCGATCGCCTACCCTGTCAAATTATCGATCCTTTGCGGGATGCCACCTTATGGGAAACTCTACTACAACCGGGACAACGGGGGCCCTTGTGGATGAGTTCAGCCCGTATCCTAGAACTGTATCCTGAATCGTTGCGAACCTGTTTCTGCTACGTTCATGTTGGCACAGAAGTCGCGCGGGTGGAAGTGCCGCAATGGGTTGCAGAAGATGAAACCCTGTTGAATCAATCTCTGAGTATTTTATTGGGTCAAGTCCACAAAGGTTATGGTTATCCTGTAGCGTTGGCGGAATCTCATAATCAAGCGGTGGTGAGAGGGGGCGATCGCGCTCGTTTCTTTAGTTTACTCGAACAGCAGATGATTCGCGCTGGATTGCAAAATGTGGGAACTTCTTACAAAGAAGCCCGCAAACGAGGCAGCATAGCTTGATTGTTGGTCATTTGTACAAAAGACAAATTGAGTCAAGAGTAGGGCAAGAATGAAGAATCACCGAACCAGATCGATTACGGCTTTGATTCTGGCTGGAGGGCAAAGTTCCCGCATGGGAGAGGATAAAGCCTTGGTAAAGTGGCAAAATCAGCCATTATTACAAATTATCTGTGATGTGGCTTTAAAGACTTGTCCTGCGGTTTATATCCTCACTCCCTGGCCGGATCGCTATCGTTCTATCGTGCCGTCAGATTGTCACTTTCTGCTCGAATCTCAAGCCCATCGCGGGCCATTAGTGGCATTAACCGAGGGGATTTCCCAACTCCCTCCCTGTGATTGGGTGTGGTTGCTGGCTTGCGATTTACCGCGATTAGACCGCAAAATCATACAAAATTGGTTAAATCTCTTAGGAGATATCCCCGATTCTACCTTAGCCGTGGTGCCGTACCACGATAATTACTTTGAGCCATTGTGTGGCTTTTATCGAGGGGCGATCGCGCCTTCCCTGCAAAGATTTCAACAAGCCGGAGGTCGTTCCTTTCAAAAATTTCTGGGGCAAGTGCCAACCCACAAGTTAATCCTCAACGAGCCAGAAATATTAACCCTCTGGAATTGTAATACCCCCGCCGATGTATCGCCAAATGGGGCTAGGGCTGGCATTAAGCCAACCCCCGAAAGCGATGGAATAACAAAGGACAAATGACAAATGACGAATGACGAATCAGTTGACAATTGATAGGTAAACAAGTCATAATCTATAATGAACAACGACCAACAACAAATAACCAATTTAACAACAATCTACGAAACCCCGGCTTTCTTAGGAAAACCGGGGTTTTATTTTTGTGTCTAGAGGGTGAAAGTCCGATCCACCAAATTAAACTCTTGCATTGCTGGCACAAAATTACGGTTTTCGTGACTGGGACGACTGAGTTTAATCAGCGCAAACCGTTGAGCGGGTTTGAGATTTTGCCACTGGGTTAGGGTAATATCGAGGTTGCAAGATTCGGCTTTTTGGCGGACTGTTTCAGGAATCGTGGTTTCATCCAACCAAGGGGGATGAGCTTCAGGGGTAAGTTCCGAAGCAGGTTTTTCCGTATATTTTCTGACTAAAGTTTGCAGATATCCGCGATAGTTAGCGATCTCGTCAGGACTACTACAAGCCAGTTCTACTAGAGATTGGCGTTCGTCTTGGCTGAATTGATGCCAGTGAGTGAGTTTGAGTTTGACTCCACAGGTATCGAGTTTCATGCGAACCAGCATAGGAATACACCGCAGAGATTCAACAAAATCAGTTTCAAAGTCAAAAAAATAAGTCATAAATAAGCTCAAGAGAGGTCATTGGGCATTGTTCCAAGTAGCCGCTGCATCGCTAACCGCTTGTTCGACGGTTTTTTGCTCTAGCATGGCCGCTTGCAAATTTTCATAAATCGCTTTTTGCAAGACGTTGAGGTTCTTCATGGCCGGAATGAGGACTTCGGCTTCAGAAAGTTGGGAAGCACTCACTTGTAGGGCTTTTTCGAGGGGTTTGGCGTTGCTTTTTTGATTGATATTGTCAATGAAGGTGGAAACGGAAGCTTCGGTAGAGGGTAAGACATCGGCGGCTTGAGCGAAGCTGAGTTGATTGTCGGGATTGGTGGCAAAAAGGGCAAATTTTACGGCGGCTTCGGGGTTGTCGGTATCGCGGGGAATGACAAGATTCATCACGGCGACGTTTTTCTTGCCTGTTTCTCCGGTGATTTGGGGGGCTGCGGCGGAAACGGCGGCGATACTGGGGGCATTGGTTTCGATGGCGTTGAAAAATTGCGCCCCAGAGGATAATAATGCCGATTCTCCGGCTTGGTAAAGTTCAATGCCGAAGCGATGACCTTGGGTGAGGGATTCGGGAGGAAGTAAGCCTTTTTTGTAAAGATCGATCCAATATTGAAAAGCTGCGATGCCTTCGGGGGTGTTGAAGGCGGCTTTGCCTTGGTCATCTATGAGGGTAACCCCCATTTGCACTAAGGAGCCTAATACTTCTGCCGAGTCACTGGGAACGAAGGTGGCAAAAAAGGCGTATTTTCCGGTTTTGTCTTGGATTTGTTGGGCTGCGTCGGCTAGTTCGGCATAAGTGGCTGGGGGTTGATTAATCCCGGCGGCTTTGAGGATTTCTTGGTTGTAAATGGTGATGGTGGTGGTTAAGTACCAGGGAATGCCGAAACTTTGGTTTTCGATGCTGCTGGCTTGCCAAATTTTGGGGAGATAGGCTTGTTTTTCGGTTGCGGCGATTTGTTCGTCAAGGTTGAGCCAAGCGTTTCTAGCGGCGAGTTGGGAGGCAAAGTTGGGGTTGAGATTGACGACATCGGGGGCAGTTTTGGCAGATACGGCGTTGAGGATTTTGTTTTCCATGGCTTCCCAAGGAACATCGACCCAACGCACGGTAGTTCCAGGGTTTTCGGCTTCAAATTCGGCGATGAGGGTGTTGAAATATTCGGTGAATTTGGGCTGGAGTTGCATAGTCCAAAATTCGATTTCATTACTGCTAGAACTGGTCGAACCAGAACCGCAACTGACAAGAATGCTTAAGAGTAAACCAATGCTTGCTAGGATGACGAAACGGAACGTTTTGGAAAGATGACTCATGGGGTTTTATCGCTCTCAATGGATCGGCTTGAGAAATCGATTGTAGCGGATTGGTGGCGAATTGAATGGGGGCGATCGCGAGTGGGTAACTTTTAAGAGTACTTAACAATTTGTAGCGAAGCGATCCTCCTCTACCCTTGACTGTGTTACCATTTGTGATAATATTTTAGCCAAAATTAATCAAACCGATGAGTAAGGTTCTGGTTTTAAATGCCTCATACGAACCGCTCAATCTCACCAGTTGGCGTAGAGCGGTGATTCTCATACTCAAGGGTAAAGCAGAGCAACTAGAGTACAGCGAAAAGTTGCTTTATACGCAGTTACCCTTACCAACGGTCATTAGGTTACGCTATTATGTGCGCGTTCCTTACAAAGAAATTCCTTTGACCCGGAGAAACATATTAGAGCGAGATGACCACACTTGTCAATACTGTGCTTATCGCGGCGATAATTTAACGCTCGATCATGTAGTGCCGCGATCGCGAGGGGGAAAAGAAAGCTGGGATAACCTGGTTGCGGCTTGCGTGCGGTGTAACGTTAATAAAGGTAATCGCACTCCCGAAGAAGCGAAAATGCCTTTAAAAAACCTGCCTCGTCGCCCTTACAGCAGCTTGCATTTTGAAATCGCGCGTTATGTCAAAAACGGTCGCAACCAAGAATGGAAAAAATATGCGATCGGGCTTTGAAATCTTTTTTAACATTAAAACTGTAAACTACACAATTTAACTATCAGGTGCGATCGCGAGGTTTGACGATGACGCGATCGCTTTAAATTGAATGCACCTTTATGGGGAAACAACAGCGTGGACGACCAAGTAAATCATTTTTTTCCTTCTGACTCTGACAATCCCTCCAACTTAAACAACGAACGTTCCTCGCCCCGTATCGCCATAGAGGCCGTTGTGAAGGCATTACGCCAAACTTTAGAAAGTCACCGGGATGAGCGGCATATTGTGGCGATTCAGGACTTCCCCGACCCCGATGCCTTGTCTAGTGCTTGGGCTTATCGCTTGATTGCTCAACAATTCGATATTCAATCGGATATTGTCTATGCGGGGACACTTTCTCATCAAGAGAATATTACCCTGGTTAAACTGGCCGGGATTCCTGCCCAACGATGGGGGGTTCAAACCCTCAAAGACCGGGATTTTTCGGTGTATCAAGGTTGCGTCTTGGTCGATGGTCAGGGAACAACGAGCCATTTAACGCCCTGGCTTGAAAAAGCCAATATCCCCACCGTGGTAATGATCGATCATCACAGCGATCAAGGTAATGGCAAAGCCGAGTTTAGCGATTTACGCCCCCATACCCGGTCAACGGCGACGATTTTGACTCAATATATTCAAGGGGGGATGCTGAAACTCAACCCCAGCAACGACAAGCACGTTAAATGTGCCACAGCGTTGATGCACGGGTTGCGGTCGGATACCAATCAATTGATGCAAGCGAAAGAGGAGGATTGGTTAGCGGCGGCGTTTTTGAGTCGTTTTTGTAACTCCCAGTTACTCAATACGGTCCTGCAATCGTCGCGATCGCGCCGGGTTATGGATGCAATTGAGCGATCGCTGAAAAATCGCATGATGCAAAATAACTTTTCCATTGCCGGGGTGGGTTATTTACGTTACGATGACCGAGATGCGATTCCCCAAGCGGCGGATTTCCTGGTCACGGAAGAAAATGTGCATACGGCGGTGGTGTATGGCATTGTTCACGACGAAGAAGAAGATATCGAAATCGCGATCGGATCGTTGCGGACGACGAAGCTAACCCTAGACCCAGACGAGTTTATTAAAGAAGCCTTTGGTAAGGATGCTCAGGGACGCTTTTTTGGCGGCGGTCGCGATTTTGCAGGGGGTTTTGAGATTCCCTTGGGTTTCTTGGGCGGTTTTAACGATAATGCTAAGTTTGCTAAGTTGAAATGGGAAGTTTTCGACTTACAAATTAAGCAGAAGTTATCCCGTTTGGTCAACCCGGAAAATGAGGCGATTCATACGTCTTAATTGTTTGTATCAGAGTTGTATTGGGGGGACTAGCCCCCCCCAGACCCCACCCACTTATTTTATAGTCCGCAAGAGCGGACTTTGCCATATTAGCCCCGGATTTTAATCCGTGGGCGGGTTATCGGAATAGATGGTGTCTCGAAACCGGATTTAGTATCAAAAGTGTCTCATCCCCAGCCTTAGATCGGCTACTCAACTGCACCAAAACCACCGCCTCCGGGGGTTTCGATGATGAAAATGTCGCCGGGGTTCATTTCGACGGTGGCGGTACTAGAGAGGGCTTCTAAAGTCCCATCTGAGCGCTGTATGGCGTTGTGGCCGGGAGTTCCGGGGTGGCCGCCGTCGAGGCCAAAAGGAGCGACTTGGCGGCGATTAGAGAGGATTCCGGCGGTCATGG
>JBKHDX010000256.1:0-6561 GCA_046541115.1 Spirulinaceae cyanobacterium
AAGTAGCCAGCGTTCATAATAAAATATCAAGATGTCGAGAAGACTTCCATCACAAGCTATCACGCAGGATAGTCAACGAAAACCAAGTTATTTGTGTGGAAGATTTGGCTGTTAAGAACATGGTCAAGAATCACTGTCTTGCTAAAGCAATAAGTCAGGTAGGATGGGGTCAATTCTGTACCATGTTGAAGTACAAAGCTGAATGGGAAGGGAAAGTTTACCTTGAGGTCAACCGTTTCTTCCCTAGCTCAAAAACCTGTAATACTTGCCTCAATCAAGTCAAAAGCCTTCCTCTTGATGTGAGGTTTTGGCAGTGTGCCAAGTGCGAAACAAAGCATGACCGCGACATCAACGCTGCCAAGAATATAAGAGACGAAGGACTGCGTATTTTATCCTCTGGAACGGGGGAGATCGCCTATCGTCCAGATGTAAGTCGAGACAGTAGAGGACGCAAGAAATCTACTCGGAGCGCATTCTGCTGGATAGGAAGCCAGCACGCCGTAATCTTTGATTCGGTGTCTGGTAGTTCACATGGGGAATAATTTACCAACAACCAACAACCAACAACAAAAGTATGAAATTTGGCATTATTGTATTTCCAGGGTCGAATTGCGATCGCGATATGGCGATGGTAACTGAAGGTATTTTAGGACAACCGACCCGCACGATCTGGCATCAGGATACGGATTTGAGCGACATCGACGTGGTGGTGATACCGGGGGGATTTAGTTATGGGGATTATCTCCGATGTGGCGCGATCGCGCAATTTTCCCCTGTCCTTAAAAGCGTTCTCGCTCATGCCCAGCAAGGTAAACTGGTTCTCGGCGTTTGTAATGGTTTCCAAGTGTTAACGGAAGTGGGTTTGTTACCGGGGGCCTTGATTCGCAATCGAGATTTACATTTTATTTGCGATCGCGTTCCTTTGAAAGTGGAAAACAACACCCTACCCTGGACGCAAAATTACCATTCAGGGGAAATCATCACCCTACCCATTGCTCACGGGGAAGGGCGTTATTACGCCGATGCGGATACTCTCAAAGCCCTAGAAGATAACCATCAGGTGGTTTTTCGTTACGGGAAAAATCCCAATGGTTCTCTTAATGATATTGCCGGAATCGCGAACAAAAAAGGCAATGTTTTGGGAATGATGCCTCACCCAGAACGAGCGGCCGATGAAATGTTAGGCTTAACCGATGGTAAAAAGCTGTTTGAGGGCTTGCTGAGTGCAGTCGTTGCGGCGGTTTAATGATTGAACTTCCCATTCACGAAACCTTTGGGCCGACGATTCAAGGAGAAGGCTTTTGGGCGGGGATTCCAGTGGACTTTATTCGCTTGTCGGGCTGTCCGGTGGGCTGTTCGTGGTGCGATACGGGATATGGGGATGGGGGCGCTGATTTGCCCCGTCAACGGCGGTTAATTGCAGATTTGATCGCCGAGTTGCGATCGCCCAGGGTGGTTATTTCCGGGGGCGAGCCTTTTATTCAGCCGCAACTCCCGGCTTTAGTCGCCGCCTTGGAAGCCAGGGGGAAGACGGTCACGATTGAGACTTCTGGGGCGTTTTGGCAAGAAGTTTCCCCGACCGCTTGGATTACCCTCAGTCCAAAAGAACACATCAGCCCCCAATATCCCGTTGTGCCGTTGTTGTGGGAACGAGCCAACGAGATTAAACTCATTATCGAGACGGGGGCAGAGTTAGGGTATTATCATCCCCTGATTAACCCGGAAAAACCCGTATTTCTACAACCGGAATGGAGTCAAAAAGAGCAAGCAATTCCAATTATTTTAGACTTGCTGCAACAATATCCCCATTACCGTTTGTCCCTTCAGTTGCATAAATACATCAATGTACCTTAGCTGAACTTTTGCCAAGCTGTGTCTGGATAAACCCGGTTAAACTGAGTGGGATGCAGGATTTCCGCCATAATTTCGACTGAATCGACTAAACGGGGGCCGGGGCGATTAAAATAAGCGTTGCCATCGGTAATATAAACTCGGCCATTTTGTACCGCTTGCAGTTGTTTCCAGTCGGGATGTTGGGGTAACACGGCGGCTTCGGTACGGGTGCGATCGAGGTCAAAACCGCAGGGCATGATAACTATAGTCTCAGGATCGGTATTAACTAGGGCATCCCACGATAAATAAGGGGATTTTTTGCCGGGTTCAGCCAGCAAACATTCGCCCCCTGCCATAGAAATTAATTCCGGTAACCAACTGCCAGCAGACATGAGCGGATCGAGCCATTCTAGGGCAACCACGGTGGTTTTCGGTAGATTTCGCGTTTTTTTTCGGCAGGCATCGGTGCGCCTTTGCAGGGATTCTAAGGCGAGTTGAGGGGAGATGCCAAAGGCCTTGGCTAATCGTTCTAAATCCGTCCAAATTTCCCCAAAGCTAATGGGTTGTAGGGAAATGACTTGGGGTTGAATGCCTGTAATTTGTTTTAATCCGGCTTCGACTTCGGCCAAACTCACCGCACAAACATCGCATTGATCCTGGGTGATGATGTGGGTGGGTTGGAGAGTCGCGATCGCGTCGAGGTCGAGTTGATAAATACTGAGGGCATCGGCGACTAATTGTTTCACATCCCGGTCAATTTCGCCACTGGGGCGATCGCTGTTTAACCTTGCTTGGGTACATACCGGGAGTTGCTGCACTTCGGGGGGATAGTCGCATTCGTGCGATCGCCCTACTAAATTCTGGGTCAAACCCAACGCGGCCACACTTTCGGTTGCCCCCGGTAATAAAGAGATAATTCTTAACTCAGAAGGATTGCTCATGATGTTTCTGGCTGAACGCGATATAATTGAGTGTTTGCGTATATTAGTAAAACAGGAGAACGAACAACTATTATGTCTCGTTATAGAGGACCTCGTTTGCGCGTCACCCGTCGTCTCGGCGATCTACCCGGCTTAACCCGTAAAACCGCCAAGCGGAGCTATCCCCCCGGACAGCACGGCCAAGGCCGCCGCAAACGTTCAGAATATGCCATTCGTCTCGAAGAAAAACAAAAACTACGCTTTAATTATGGTGTAAGCGAAAAACAATTAATTCGCTACGTCCGTAAAGCTCGCCGGGCCACCGGTTCTACCGGTCAAGTTTTGCTCCAATTGCTGGAAATGCGTCTTGATAATACGGTGTTTCGCTTAGGCATGGCCGGCACAATTCCCGCAGCCCGTCAGTTGGTCAATCACGGTCATGTTACCGTTAATGGCCGCGTTGTGGATATTGCCAGTTATCAATGCCGTTCTGGGGATGTGGTGGGGGTGCGCGATCGCGATGCTTCCCGCCGTTTGGTTCAAGCTAATATGGAATATCCAGGCTTGTCTAACATTCCGAGCCACTTAGAATTTGATAAAAACACCATGGTAGGTACAGTCAATGGCCTGGTCGAACGAGAATGGGTGGCTCTACAAATCAACGAACTGTTGGTGGTTGAGTATTATTCTCGGAAAGTTTAATTTTTTGGGGATTGGTTGTCTTTATTGGCACTCACGCGATCGCGTTTAGTTGTAAACGTTGGTGCGCGTGAGTGATTCTTTTTTGGGCTTTAGGCAATGGGCGTGTTTTTCTCGCCCAACCCTAAGCTTTGAGAATATCCCCAGAAAGGGCGGGCGATCGCGTCAAAAATCCACGTTTTGCAGTACATCCTGTCCTGTAACCTTCAAAGTTGCCGACCGCTTGCCTTTTGTGCCGTGACTGAGGTGAATTTCGAGGTAGTCGGACGGTACATAAGGCAGTCGTTGCGCCCATTCAATGGCGGTGATACCGGGGTCTACTTCGATGCCTTCCCAATAAAACTCCGGTTCAATGCCTGCCACTTCTGAAGATTCGAGGCGATATAAATCTAGGTGATACAAAGGCAAGCGGCCGTCTAGATATTCGTTGACCAAGGTAAAAGTGGGGCTGACGATGGCATCTTTGACCCCCAATCCTGCACCAATCCCTTGGACTAGGGTAGTTTTGCCTGCGCCGAGGTCGCCGTGTAATAAAAGGACAGTCAGGGGCGGTAGCGATCGCCCTAACCGACAACCGAATTCAAATGTCGCTGCTGCATCAGCAAGACTTAATTGGATGGGCGATCGCCTATTCATATATCTATATCTTGAAAATTAAAGCCCCGAGTTTTACCATACCAACGCAATAAGACTCGTGCGAGACGTTGGCGATCGTGGCGTACATAGCCTGTGTCTGGGTCTTCTTCCATAACGTTGGCGGTAATAATGCGCCGTCCTAATTTTAAGATATCTTCGCGATCGAGAAAGACCGGATGAGAGCTATCTTGAGCGTAGCGAATCAACGTGTGGGCGCTGGGGACGCGACGGTGGACTAATACGGCATCAAAGAGTTTTTGGCCGCAAACTTCATCAATCGCCCGAATATGGTCGGCGACGGTGTAGCCATCGGTTTCCCCCGGTTGGGTCATAATGTTACACACATAAATTCGGGGTGCGGTACTGCGGGCGATCGCGGCGCGAATTTCAGGAACGAGTAAATTGGGAATGACGCTGGTATAAAGACTGCCGGGCCCGAGGATAATCATTTCCGCTTCCTCGATGGCTTTGATGGCGGCGGGTAAAGCGGGGGGATTTTCGGGAATGCAACCGACGCGGACAATTTTACCCCGGATGGTGGGAATATTTGATTCTCCTTCAATGCGGCGACCATCGCTAAATTCGGCCCACAGGCGCACATCGCTGAGGGTGGCGGGTAAAACGCGACCCCGGACGGCAAGAACTTTAGAACTGGCCGCGATCGCTCTTTCTAAATCCCCGGTAATTTCGCTCATGGCCGTTAGGAATAAGTTACCAAAACTATGGCCCGATAAGCCATCCCCCGCCGAAAAGCGATAGTGAAATAACTCGGTGAGTAATTTTTCTTCGGCGGCTAAAGCGGTGACGCAGTTGCGAATATCCCCAGGGGGCAATACGCCGATTTCCCGCCGCAAACGCCCAGAAGACCCGCCATCATCAGCTACAGTCACAATCGCGGTAATATTGGCGCTATAGGCTTTCAAACCCCGTAATAACGTAGAAAGTCCGGTTCCGCCCCCAACGGTGACAATTTTGGGCCCGCGATTGAGGCGACGATGGGCGGCGATCATATCGATGAGTTCTTCGTCTCCTTCGGGACGAATAGCCTCGGTAATGGACTCTACAGTGCGAGTTTGCCCCCAAAATAATAAAAATAGCCCAAAGAGCAAGGCTAACGGCCCGGAAATGTAGTTGGGGATGATTTGCGTGAGAAAGCCTAAAAATTCTGTTGTCCATTCAATTAAGCGGTTGATGGGAGTTAGACCTACCCAGATCGCAATTCCCAACGCCGTGAGGATCGAACCAGTAATGCTGATCAGCAGCCAGCGTTTGACTAATAAACCGGGAGTCAGCCATTTAAACCAACGATTCACCCGTTTGGGGGTGCGATCGCGCACAAAGGCAAAATGTTGAGGTTCTACTTTTAGGGTGCGTAAAGCGTCAAATAAACCAAATGACATAACTGATGATGTTTGCCTTAAGGGGCTGAATCACAATGGATAAGGGATAAAGAGCGAGCAATCAAGATTATGGGTTTTAGGGGTTTATCTTCATAGATGGAGAAGATGGGAAATTACCGCTTTATCTTGCTGTTATTCCCGATCGCTGTCAATCGGTAAGTTGCTTCGACCATGACGGACTTAACACCTGTTAGGGGTAACAATCTGTCGATCTTTGAGGAAAAATCTTAAATTGTTTTACTGCCCTGATTGATTTTAAGCCGGATGGTACGCAAGCTTCTTAACATTATGGGTAAAATGCCGAGTTCGTAAAGATTCGTTGAGTACAAATGCTCAACTTATAAGAAATTTAAACTTGAGTTGCTATTAATGAAACGCGATCGCATTGTCGGCTGTTTGCTCGGAATTGCTGTGGGAGATGGGATGGGATTGCCCTACGAAGGCTGATCTCGCCGTCGTTTACGGGCTTGGTCTGTGCCGACGCGATCGCACCGCTTTTTGTTCGGTAAGGGAATGGTGTCGGATGATACCGAACACCCTTGCATGGTGGCGCAATCTTTAATTGTTGCTGCCGTCGATCCCCAAAAATTTCAGCAAGCTTTGGCTTGGCGGTTGCGGTGGTGGGTGTTGGCTTTGCCTGCTGGGGTAGGATTGGCGACGTTACGGGCTTGTGTGAGGTTGTGGTTGGGGTTTCCGGGCGATCGCAGTGGCGTATTTTCTGCCGGAAACGGGCCCGCTATGCGATCGCCTGTTTTGGGAGTTTGCTATGGCGACAATCTGGCGGTATTGCGCCGTTTGGTGCGAATTAGCACTCGTCTGACCCACAGCGATCCCAAGGCCGAATGGGGGGCAATGGCGATCGCGATCGCGACTCATTTCGCTGCAACCCAAGCAGAAATCGTGCCAGAACAATACTACAATGCCCTAGAAGCCGCCTTGCCCCCAGAATCTAGGGCATTCCTCGAAATTATTAAAAGAGCCTGTCTCAGCGCCCAAAACAAGCAATCCGGCGTTGATTTTGCCTGCCAGATTGGTGCATCTCGCGGTGTCAGTGGCTATATTTATCAAACTGT
>JBKHDX010000257.1:0-6494 GCA_046541115.1 Spirulinaceae cyanobacterium
TAATTGGTAATTGGTAATTGCTTACTTATTTGTAACCACCCGATCGCGCCCTTGGTCTTTGGCTGCGTACAAAGCATTATCCGCCTTTTCGATGAGCTCATGGGGGGAAGTGTCTATCGTCGGAATCATTGCCGCTACACCGAAACTCAGGGTGACATAATTGTGGACCGGGGAAGCGCGATGGGGTAGTTTTAAAGCCGTCACGCGATCGCGAATGGTTTGGGCGATATAAGCGGCCCCCTCTAGATTCGTAAGGGGTAAAATCGCGACAAATTCCTCGCCGCCGTAACGAGCGACCAAATCGGCGGGACGCTTAACGGTTTCGTGTAAAGCAGCAGCCACTTGCTGCAAACACACATCCCCGGCTTGATGACCGTAGGTGTCATTGTAGGCTTTGAAATGATCGATATCGCACAAAATCAGACTCAAGGGTTGACGCGATCGCGCCATACGTCGCCATTCTGCTTGTAAATACGCATCAAAACAACGGCGATTCGCGACTTTGGTTAAGCCGTCAATGGTGGCCAAGCGATGCAACTCGCGATTGGCTTTTTTGAGTTGGTTGTAGAGTTGCGATTGTTGAATAGCAATACCGACTTGGGCGGCTAATTGTTGTAAAAATTTAATTTCTGCGTCTTGCCAATGGTGAGGACTGCGGCAATGTTGAGCCGCGAGCAAGCCCCATAACTGCTCTTGTTGTAAAATCGGTACGACTAGGTTGGCTTTGACTTCGAGGGGGCTTAACAGTTGTGTATGACAAGGGGAAAGTTCGCAGCTTGCAATATCGTCGAAGTAGTGGATATGTCCTTCGCGATAGCGGCGGGCTAAGTTGGGGGTAAAGCAGGGGTCTTGTAGGGTTATGCCCATGACCGAGGGCCAGTTCAAATTCACGGATTCGGCAACAATGGTGCCACTCCAATCGGGATTGAAGCGATAAACCAACACGCGATCGCACTGTAAAAATTTACGGACTTCTTCGACGGTGGTATTAATAATCGTGTCAATATCGAGGGAACGGCGAATACGAGCTTGCATCGCTCCGATTAGTTTTTCCCGTTGGGCTTGCAGTTTTAGGTGTTCTTCGGCGCGTTTGCGATCGCTAATGTCTTGTCCGATGACGAGGCGCGTGCCATCAGATAAACGGATACTGGCCCAAGCCGTATCGATCTTTTGATTATTACGGATCAGGGTTTTAAAATCTCGCCATTTTCCGGCCGCTTCGGTCATAAATTGCTTTACGTCGGCTTGTTCTTGAAGGTCGGGATAGCATTCGGCAAATAAATCAATTTTTTGGGCTTCTGCTAAAGTCCAACCTAAAATCTGTTCGGTTTCGCGATTGAGCAGTTGCAGTTGGCCTTTTCCATCCAAAAAGATCACCATAATGGGAATATGGTCGAAAATTGTTTGTAATAGCTCGTTTTGCTGGGTTAGGGCGACTTCAACTTTCTTTCGTTCGGTAATATCGAGAATGGTGCCAATTTCCCCTTGATAATCTCGATCCGGGCCGCGCAGACTCGCACTATTGGTCATGACCCAGGAAATGCCACCATCGGGGCGTTGAAAGCGAAATTCAAAGTTTTCTTCTCGTTCTTCGGGTAATTGTTGCCATTGTTGTAAGGCGCGATCGCGATCGTCAGGATGTAGGGCTTGCATCCAACCGTCTCCTAACCCCGCTTTCACATTCAAGCCCGTAATCTGACACCAACAAGGATTGACAAAAGTAACGGTGTGGTTGGCATTGGTTTGAAAAATGCCCACGGGGGCGCGATCGGTTAAAGTGCGATATTGTTGTTCCCGGTTGGCTAAGGTTAGGTAAACATCCTGTAAGGCGGCTTCTGCGAAGACGCGATCGCTAATATTGTGAATGACCGCGATTAAATACTGGACTTGGTGGGTGTCGTCGCGAATGGCGGATAAAGTTAGATTGACCCAAACGGTATTCCCTTCTTTGCTGAGGTAGCGAATCTCGATTTGTACTTTGTCTCGTTCTCCCGTAATTAATTCTTGGAAACAAGTGTAGTGCATGGCTCGATCTTCCCCGTGAAGCAGATCGAAGTAATTTTGACTTAATAACTCGATATGACTATAGCCTGTGATTTCGCTAAACTTTTGATTAATGCGGAAAAAGCGCCCCTCTAGGGTCAAAATGGTCATTCCCACCGCCGCTTGGTCAAAGATAGCCCGAAAGCGATTTTCACTTTCTTGGAGGGCTTGTTCGGCGGCGACGCGATCGCTAATATCCCGGACAATTTTTAAAACTTCGTTGTTACCACAAGCCACCGATCTCGCTTCATAATGTCGAATGCGACCCCGTTCTTCGAGTTGATATTCATACACCTGCATTTCTTGGGTTTCTAGAGCTAACTGGGTGTAATGATGGGTCAAAGTTGCCACAGAGGGTGGTAAAATCTCCTCTGGCTGGCGGCCGATAATCTCGCTCGGAGTCGTTAGGGTTGAGAAGTTTTTCGCGGCTTTACAGGCGATATAAGTGCCATCTGCTTTCAACCGCAACATTAAATCGGGAATGGCATCAAACAAGGCTCGCGTGGTGGTTTCGCTGTCTTGCAAAGCGGTAATGGCTTCTTGGCGATCGCTCACATCTTCTAAGATGCCCAAAATATAGCGAATTTCCCCTTTTTCCCCTTCAAGCGGCAGTTTATAAAGATCGAACCAGCGTTTTTCTCCGGGAGCCAGGGTGATGGGTTCAGCTCGAATTTTGAGGGGTTTTTGAGTGCGGAGAACTTCTCGATCTTGTTGAGCAAATCGCGCCGCGAGATCGGCAGGAAATAAGTCTGCATCGGTTTTACCGAGGATGTGATGGCGATCGCACCCAAAGAAGTCAATTCCAGCTTGATTTAAACGCACAAACCGGAAATTGCGGGCATCTTTGATAAAAACAATATGGGGCAGTTTTTCTAAAACTGTATTTAAAAAAGCGGGCTGAAAATTGCTGTTTTCTGGGATGGGAGAGGGTGCAGTCGCAAACTGTTCTAACGTCTGGTAATCTTCGGCTAACTGTTCTAGAGGATGACAACAATATAACTGAGTTCCTTGGGCGATCGCGACGGTTTTGACTTCAACGCGAAAATACTGGCGATCGCCCTCTTTGTTTTTCATACTACAGTGAAACCCGTTCCCCTCGTTACCTTGTCCCGATCGGAGTTTAACCTCTTGCCACAAAGCTTGCACTGTTCCCAAAGCTTTTATTTCTGAAGAACTGTAGCCCAACCAACGCTCTACATTCGGACTAACAAATGTCATCCTGCCATCATCATCCGTTATCAAGACCAGATCGCTGAGGTGACTGAAAATCTCGATATATTGTTGATGAACGGCTTGTAGTTGTTTTTCCCAATCAAGTTCAGAAGGTTGCGACATAATTTTAAATTAGATTCATAACTGACCGGGTTGATTGACTGACATCCAGGTTTTCCCGTAGGTGGGGTTGAGGTCACAAAACCCAGCCCGGATAAAGGTTATGTTGAGTTTCACTTCGTTTTCCCAAAACAACAGTAAAATCAGGCGTTTCCAAGTTTTGTCAGTCAACCAGATGACCGGGTAAGGGTGCAAATATTTATGAACAAAAGTGACCGCACATTGGTAATTAATTCGAGGCTATTGGGGTCAAAACTCACAACCCGATTCCGTATCGATTGTTAAGACAATTGAAGCTACTCTATTTTAATTTTGCCCAATTTTTTGGGAGATTGCCCAATATCTGAGAGAGAAACCTTGAATCTTGAAACTGGCATTTCTCGCTCAAGCTTTGAGCGTTAACCCCCATTAATTTCAGCAACACCCGATGATAAAAAAAAGGGTTGAGGTTGTAACCGGGGAGAAACTGTATTTCCCCACTCAACCCGAAGGGCAATCTCAAGTAAAATTGCCCTTGGTGGATCGGCCCGTGGGTACTGCTTTAAAACAAGTCAGAAAATAGCCAAATCTCTTACAAAAGAAGCGTTACCGCCTGAGCTATTAAGCTAGGCTACAACCCTTGATCGGGCGATCGATGCGATCGCGCTGTGGATTTTCAACCCTGATTCAAAGTTCCAAAACTTTATTGGGTATAAAAGTTTGCTGTCGGCCCTGAAAACAACATAAACTGAGGGATTTCGTCGTTTTCTCACCTTTGAGTTTAGCCAACAATCAATCCTGCCGAAATAGGGGACATTAAAACCGCTTATTTCCACTCAGGATGTTTTTGGGCGGATTCATTGGTTCCCAAACGGTTAACATCACGAATCATCTGGGTGAGACGGGCTGCATCTTTTTGATTGTAATAAAAGACTAAACGGGGTAGATGCGCGGTTTCGTCTTTTTGTTCGGGAGGAAGTGCTGCACTTTTTTCAATGCACCCTTTCACTAGAATATCGCTGTACTCTGCGTTTAACTGTTCTACCGCTTCGGCGGTTAATTCACAATTTAAGCGCATCACAAATTGCTCGCCGACAAATCGACTAGAGTGATACACCCGATAAAATTTGCATATAGTATCGCAAGCTTCATCGATGCTGTGGGTAATTGTATAGATACTGTCGTCTTCGGGACTGACTAAACCCCGATTGACTAAGTGATTGTAAATATATTCATTCCATTCTTCCCAATAACTGGCCTGAGGCGTGTCAATCAGCACCAAGGGAACCGGGCCGTATTTACCCGTCTGACTGAGGGTGAGGGCTTCAAAAGCTTCGTCCATGGTGCCAAATCCCCCCGGAAAAATCGCGATCGCGTCGCTTTCTCGCAGGAAAAATAATTTTCGGGTAAAGAAATACTTAAAATTAATTAATTTCGGGTCGCCTTCAATATAAGCATTCGAGTTTTGCTCGAAGGGCAGTTGAATATTTAAACCAAAGGAGCGATCGCGAGTGGCCCCTTTGTTTCCCGCTTCCATAATGCCCCCACCACCCCCTGTCATCGCCATGAAGCCCCGTTGCGAGATTTGGTGGGCAAATTTCATAGCCATCTCGTATTCGGGCGCTTGAGGCTGAGTTCGAGCCGAGCCAAACATGGCCACTTTGCGAATGTGACGATAAGGGTAAAAAATCTGAAATGCTTGTTCTAGGTCTTCTAGAGTCGCCGTCAAAATTTTCCAATCGAGGCGATCCACCTCTTCTCCGGTCAGACGAACCAAAACTGCCAGAGCTCGTTGAATCCACTTACTATGTTTGAGACTGGGTAAGTTTTGGCTGAGTTTATCTAAGTCTTTCACTAAAGACTCAAGTTCGGAATCGTCAGAGGAGAAAGGCATGAATACTTTTGTTCTGGCAGTTATTCTAGCTTAACGGAATTTTGGTTCCCTGGGTTAAATTGTGTATCTTTCTATACTATTTTTATTGTGTTTTTTATCCTTCGTCATGGCTACAAAGGACGAATGACTAATGATGCGCTCATCCCCAATCCCGACGGTTTGGGAATGAGCTTACTTTAAAAGTGCAAGGTTTTGGCGATTAGAGGCT
The DNA here is from genome assembly GCA_046541115.1 of Spirulinaceae cyanobacterium. GTDB lineage: Bacteria > Cyanobacteriota > Cyanobacteriia > Cyanobacteriales > Spirulinaceae > Jaaginema. The sequence continues at coordinate 5,457 of JBKHDX010000257.1, forward strand.
CAAAAACCTTGCACTTTTGGAGTAATTTCTGGATACACCGACTTTTAAGGTTCGCTGCTGTAGCCAGCCAATCTCAAAGATACGGTCTGCTCAATTCCCGTAGGCTTTACAGTACTCGATAGCCATCAATCCAGATATTTTTCGATAGTATTGGAAAGTGTCGCTTTCGGCACTGCACCCACTACCATATCAACCCGCTCACCCCCTTTGAAAATCATCAGGGTGGGAATGCTGCGGATTCCGTATTGACTAGCGACGTTCGGGTTTTCGTCCGTGTTGAGTTTGACGACTTTGATTTGTCCTTCGTATTGTTGGGAGATTTCATCCACAACCGGAGCGACCATGCGACACGGCCCGCACCAAGGAGCCCAAAAATCTACTAATACTGGAACATCACTTTCTAAAACTACCGTTTTAAAGCTTTCATCTGTAACTTGTACTGCTGCTGACATTTTTAGGAATCCTTGCCTAACTCTAATTTCTAACAAGTGTGTTGGCTTCTACAATAGCAAAAAGTCACGTTATTGAAGCAAAAAAGTATATAATTAGACATAATTTTTTCTCAGGAAGCTTGGAAGTTCAGCCCTCGCAACACTAAGGTTTCCCAGGCTTCCTATCGGGGCAAAAGGAACCGCCCGAAACGAGTTCGGGCGGGTTGTGGTGTGAGGAGTGAACGGAAATTTTCATTTCCGCCACTTTCATTCTAAGCGACGGTTATCAAAAATACAGACCTCTTACGCATTTTTGATCGGGGGTCAGGTATGGAGGATAACCAAAGGGCGATCGCGCTCCTAGGGCATTTGACCTAATACGGCCAGAATTTTTCGATCCAGGGTGGTGGCCAAATCTAAAATTCTCACATCAGAATCGCCGCGACGAGACAGAATGGCGGTAAAGGCCCCGACGCGATCGCGCCGAAAACTAATCAAATCCACCTGAAAGGGCATCCCCTGAATATTGAGGTTTAAAGTAAAGCCTGTGGCCGTATCGGCAAAGTTATCGAGGTCGGGCAACTCCTCGTAGCCCTCGATCTCGACA
>JBKHDX010000258.1:0-6470 GCA_046541115.1 Spirulinaceae cyanobacterium
GAATTGAGTTACCCGGAGAATTTCCCGAACAATCAACAGAGGGTAAAGTTATTGGCATTGATTTGGGCTTAGATGCCTTAATCGTTACCAGCGATGGCGAAAAAATTAAACCTCCCAAGTTCTATCGAAGGTATGAAAAGAGGTTAGCGAAACACCAGAAGCGATTATCTCGTAAAACTAAAGGTTCTGCTAACCGAAACAAAGCCCGATTAAAAGTCGCTAAAATTCACAACAAAATTGCCAATTGTCGAAAAGATTCTCATCACAAGCTTTCACGCAAGTTAGTGAACGAAAACCAAGTCATCGTGTTTGAGAACTTAAACATAAAAGGCATGACTCGCAATCATTGTTTAGCGAAATCGATTAACGATGCGGCTTGGGGGATGTTGCAAACTTTAACCGAATACAAAGCCAAAGAGCAAGGAAAAGTGGTTAAGTTTGTAAACCGATTTTTTCCTAGTTCCAAGACTTGTAATTGTTGTGGGCATCGAGTGAAATCAATGCCCCTACAGATTAGAACTTGGGAATGTCCCAACTGTAAAAAGTTGCATGATAGAGATATCAACGCGGCTCTGAATTTGCGTGACTATTTCTTAGCGTCAGGAAGTGGCGTTTTAGCCTGTGGAGACGATGTAAGACCAAAGCTAGAAACTGTTTCTGGTAGAGGCAATTGTCATTGAACCAGGAAGCCCACGCCAAAAGTAAAGCGTTGGCGTTGGGTACTTCACCCTCAACCTGAATCAAGTTTGGGCTTAAAGATTGTTCCGAGGATAAACAATTAGCCCTCACCCCAAACCCCTCTCCCAAATAGGGCGAGGGGCTAATTGTCTAATAAGGGATAGGAACAGATGCGGTGTCTTAACCGCTTTGGCGGTTGCTATAGTTAAGCAAAATCAACCTTGACGACCATATCGTTGAAATCTTGGTCGCCGCCGCCGTAATAATCCTCGAAGCCGATGGTATTATCACCGAGAAGGCGAACGTGGTCTTTTTGGTCGGGATTTGCCCCTAGGAAGGCAAAATAAGCCATAGGCGCGTCGGCGGCTTGGTTTTGGGGGTTTTGGCTCAAAAACTGCTCGGCAGTGCCGTTGGCGATGAGGAAGGGGGCGAGTATCTTGCCGCCGGGCATTCCCGTGGCGGGGTCGATGCGGTTGGCAATGGCGGCTTCGGCGTAGCCCGCATCCCCTGGATTTAAGCCGTTAATCGTGCCGTTTTCGTTGTCTACGGCATAAAAGCCAAAGGAGTTGTCGTAAGCGGCATCGGAGTTGACGGTGAAGTTGGTCGGGAGTAAGCCGTTATGGTTGCGGAGGTCAATGAGTTCGAGGTCTGACCCTGTGCCGATGGGAGGAGGATTGTTACTCAAGGCGACATCCATTTGAATGTCTTGGAAGTCGATGGTATTGCCCATGCCGTCTTCCCAATTCAGGGAAAAAGCGTTGTTTCCGGCGGTATTGGTTTGCAGATATCCAGCGGAGGCAAAGAAGATGTTGTTGGGGGTTTGTCCGGTGGCGATTTGGTTTTTAGCAATGTCAATCGAACCATTTTGGACGAGAAAGAAGCCCAAGCGAGAATCGGCTTCAAATCCCAGTTGACGAGAGAAGTTCATCTCGCTGAATTGGTTATTTGCCAGGGTGGAAAAAACGACTTTAGAATGGTCGAGGGCGGCTTTGAGATAGCCGTTTTCTTGGGGGGCAATACCGTTGATGCTGCCGCTATCGTTGTCTACAAGAAATACGCCGATTTCGTGGACGGCTTTGCTGGTGTTGGTTTTGAGGCTAAATTGCAGTTGTCCGGCATCACCTTGGAGGTGAAAGATATTGTTGCCGATGTGTTTGAAACCGGGGTTTTTGGCGATGGGATTACTGACAGGCGTTGTGGCAGTGGTCGTCAGGTCAAATTGGTCGCTGATGGTGTTACCTTTGCCATCGTCGGCGGTGACGGTGATTTGGCTTAAGCCTGCGGTGGTGATGTTGCCACTGAGAATCCCGGTGTTGGGGTCAAGGGTGAGGCCGTCGGGAAGATTGGACGCGGAGTAGGTGAGGGTGTCGTTGTCGGGGTCGCTAAAGTTGGGTTTGAGGTCAAGGGAAAAGGGTGCGCCGACAATGGCGGTTTGATCGGCGATCGCTTGGTCTAAAATAGGTTGTTGATTAACTGGGGCAGTGCTGACGGTAGCAGAAACAGCGAAGTTATAAGTTCCTTCGTCGCTGTCGTTGTTGGTAAGGCTAAATTCACCGTTGTATGTCCCGGCGGTGGCGGTGTCAACGTTGATGGTAATATCGGCTTGTTGACCGGGGGCGATCGCGCCGGGGGGATTTCCCGCTACACTAAATCCTACGGGTAGATTGAGGGGATTAGTTAGGTTTAAATCTGCTGTCCCAATGTTCTTAATTGTTAAGGTTTTGCTGAGGGTTTCCCCGATTGTAACTGTACCGAAATCCAAGGGGGTTGTCGTCCCGTCGAAAATCTCGGTAGTACCGTCAAAAATTTGAATTTCGGGTTCGGGAGTTGCCGTCACTTTGGCCGCGATCGCGAAGTTATAAGGACTTTCATCGCTATCATTAGTCGTAAAGCTAATCTCGCCACTATAATCCCCCGCAGTCGCCGCATCCACTTGAATCTCTAGAGTTGCTTGTTGACCTTGTGTAATCGTATTGGCTAAACTCCCCACCACGGAAAAGCCGGGGGGTAGTTGCAGATTGCTCAAATTCAAGTCAGCCGTTCCCAAATTCTTAATTGTAAATGCCTTGGTAATCGGCGCACCCACCACCGCACTGCCCAAATTAATCGCCGTGGTGGTATTGTCTAAAATTGCCGTACCACCGTCGTAAACTTCAATTTCCGGTAAGGGCGTACCGGGGGCTTCAAACGCACCGCTATCGGGGGTAACAATGCCATCAAAGTTACCATCTTGACGCACATTGCCCGTTTGGTCGGTATTCGGCGCACCCGCAACCCCGGCATCAATGGCCGCACTTCCGGCGAGTAAAGGGCGCACCCATTGATTATTCACTTGTTGCAAAGTGCCAAGCTTGGGGTCGGCTATCAAAATATTAGCCGTGGCTTGGTCGTTATCCGCTCCAAACTGAATATTACCCTCCAAATCAGTAAATTGTTTGTTGGTATTTTGCTGAATCCCCCAGCCATTATTACCATTTTGCGCGATATTTTGATAGAAAATAGAGTTTCCAACCCTCACTTCTTGATTAGAAACAATCGCGCCCCCAACCCATCCGGCGTAGTTTTCAGCGAAAGTGCTATTGGTAATCGTGGCAGTATTATTTAACAACCGTAACGCCCCGCCATTGCCATCATAACCGAGAGATTCGCCACGATTACCCGAAAAAGTAGTATTGGTAATGGTGGTGGGGGCATCAATCGCCCAAATCCCGCCGCCATTACTCGCGGCGGTATTATTAATAAAGCTGCTATTGGTGACGGTAAAGCCTTTATTCGCGCCGTTGTTCATCTGCACCACTGCGCCGCCAATGCCTTTGTTACCGCCGTTAGGAAGTGCCGCGATACTGTTATCTTTAAAGGTGCTACCTTCGATGATAACGCTATCTTGCGTCCCGGTGTAGAGATAAGCCGCACCGCCTTCCCCTTTACCTTTATTGCCTTCAAAGACACTGTTAATAATTTTAATCGTACCAGAGGTGGCATCGCTACCGGTACTGGCGCGATCGGTGTAGATTGCGCCCCCAAAGCCCCGCAGAAAGGGGTTTTTCTTGCCTGTATCGTAAAAGGCGGCGGTGGTGTCGTTGTTGAGAAACTTACTATTCTCGATGGTCAGTTTGCCGTTCAAACTGTTGATGGCTGCGCCGTTGATGCCTTTATTATTGATAAATTCGCTATCTTTAACCGTAATAGCATCGGGACCCCAAAACGCGATCGCCCCCGCCCCTCGTTCGTCATTGGCGGCTGTGGCCACGTTGCCCTCAAACTTACTGCCAGTAACGTTCAGTTTACCCTCAAAGGCGCTAAAAATCGCCCCTCCGCCCATATCGGCAGTATTGTTAACAAAATTTGTATTTTCGACGGTGAGAATGCCTTGGTGTTCGGTACGGATTGCGCCGCCGCGATCGCTGGTATAGGCGTTTGCTAGTGTAATATTTTTTACATTAAGACTTGTGGGATTGACGGAGGTGGACTTGAGGTTAAAAATCCGGGAGGCATTGTTACCACTGAGGGTTAATCCGGCTGCCCCACTGCCGTCAATCGTGAGGTTACTGCCAACTGCCAAATCGATTTGACCGCTTGTGAGGGTTATGGTTTGACCCGCCAGGCTGTTGTCGAAAGCAATGGTATCACCAGGGTTGGCTGACGCGATCGCGTTGCGGAGAGAACCCGCCCCACTGTCTGCCAAAGACGTAACGTTGAGAATTGCCATGTTGTTAAAGTTACATAAATTGGGCTGACTACACTTACAGTTTTCGTGAAGTCTATGTAGCGATCCGGAACGTGCTGGCCCTGATGATGTAACAAGAGGTTTGGCTCTATCTTAACGGGCGATCGCGTCGTTGGGGTAGATTTTCCATCTCAGCGGCCTAGAATATTCAATCTCAAACTCAAAAGGCTTGATAGAAAACCAATTAATCCCCTACATACTGAACCCGATAAATACGATTATTCGCTTCTTCAGTAAACAACAAACTACCATCGGGTAAAACCAAAACCCCCACCGGACGGCCCCAAGTTGTAGGCCCGCTTGGATCGAGTAAAAACCCCGTCACAAAATCCTCATAACTTCCCGTCGGTGTACCATTTTCAAAAGGCACAAAAACGATTTTATAACCCGTACCGCGATCGCGATTCCACGACCCCCGAAATGCCACAAATGCGCCATTATGATACTTTTCAGGAAAGGTATTTTGGTCATAAAACTTCAGCCCCAACGCCGCCGAATGGGACTCAAATAAAACATCAGGCATTGTCGTTTGTGCTGCTAATTCTGGCTCTTTACTGCGACCATCCACCACTTGACGGGGGTCGAGTAAATCCGGTTTAAAATAAGTATAAGGCCAGCCATAAAACTCTCCCGATTGCAACCGCGCTAAATAATCAGGAACTAAATTATCTCCTAATCCATCCCGTTCATTAACCGTTGTATAGAACGCTTCTGTAACCGGATGAAAATCTAAACCCACAGGATTTCGTAACCCATAAGCAAACGTTTCTTGGTTCGATCCATCCAAATTCATTACCTGTACAGAAGCACGAGGCAAAGGTTCTTCCTCCACATTAGAACGCGATCCTACCGAAACATAAAGCTTTTGGTTATCAGGAGAAACCACCACATTTCGCGTCCAATGTTGGCGATAACCTTCACCGGGAAGATCGGCAATTTTTTCGCCATTTCCTTGTAATTGTTCTTGTCCTGGTTCATAAGCATAACGCCGCACTTCTCCCGTATTTCCCAAGAAGAAATACCCCTCAGCAAATGCCATCCCAAAGGGTAAATTTAAGCCATTATTACTATTAGCAAATGTCTCGCTTACATCCGCCGCACCGTCATTATTTGTATCTTTGAGTAAGCGAATGCGATTATCGCGGGTTTCAGTAACCAACACATCCCCTTCTGGGGTTAAAGCCAACCAACGGGGGTTATTTAAGCCGTCTGCGAACACATTCACTTGGAAGCCTGGGGGGACGTTGAGGGTGGGATTGTCCGGTATAGCGACCACCTGGGGCGGTTTGGAGGCGCTTTGGGTGGCGTAGGGTTCGGGTAAATTCTCCACTTGCACGCGGATGGCTTCGGGGTTGAGGGTTTGGGTGGTGATGCGGTTGGGGGTTTCGGTTTCGGGTTGGGTTTGCGCGGTGGTGGCTACCGGGGAAGGTTCGGGAGAAGGTGCAGCAGTGGAGTTTGAGGTGCTTTCCTGGCTACAAGCAGTCACGCTGAGAAGTAGAAGCAACAGGAAACTCACAGGACGACGAATCGGCATGATGGGACAACGGTAAGGGACTATTTTATGTTAGTCATTTGTCCTTTGTTTTTTGTCATTGGTCATTTGTTTTTGGTTATTGGTTACTGATGACTGATGACTGATAACTGAAAAAAGCGCTATAGATTAAAGTTGAAGTTTTTTGCTTAAATCTACTTGTGTTTCAGTCGTATTTTGCCAAGTTAGCCGGGGTGGGTTTGGGATTTTCTTGTCTTTTTGCCCCTTTACCCGTACAAAGTGCCGAACGGTTAAGCTTTTTTTATGGGGTATTGGGGCAGTTTTCTGTCGATATTGACGATTTAGCGTTATTTGTCGAAACGGGACAAATTACCGACGATTTCGCCTTTTATGCCGATCGCGCCACTCCGGAACAATTGGCAAATTTGCGGGAGTTATTGGGACGACGCTTCGAGATCGATCCCTTTGCGGTATATTTGTTTACGCGATCGCCCATCGGGGAAATTTTTGTGCAACGCCTTAGTCAAGTGTTGCAAGTTGAACCCAACGAAGACGGTAATTTGTACGCTTTAC
>JBKHDX010000259.1:0-6392 GCA_046541115.1 Spirulinaceae cyanobacterium
TTGGTTATTGGTTGTTCCCCAAATCCCTTAACTGGTCACTGCCGATTGCCCAAAACACTGATAACTGATGACTGTTGACTGTTGACTGTTGACTGTTGACTAATAACTGAACCTAGTCAACCTTAAACTGGCCGACGTTGGCTTGGAGTTCTTCGGCAGTTTCGAGGAGAGTTTTAAACGAAGACGCGATCGCGATCGCATCTTCAGAAGTCGAACGGGCAATTTCAGCGACGTTTTGCATGGTTTCAGTGACCGATTGCGATCGCGATTGTTGGGTTTGACTCGCTTGGGTAATCCCGGCGACAAGTTCGCTAATTTGGGCGGTCACGGCGACAATTTCGTTCAGGTTTTGCCGGGTTTCGTTGACTAAGTTCGTCCCGGAAACCACTTGCTGAATCCCGGTATCCATGGCTGCGGCCACTTCGCTGGTTTCCTGTTGAATTTCGAGGACAATTTGTTCGATTTCGTTGGTTGCATCTTCTGATTGACGAGCGAGCGATCGCACCTCGTCGGCTACCACCGCAAAGCCCCGACCGTATTCTCCCGCGCGAGTGGCTTCAATCGCCGCATTCAGCGCGAGTAAATTCGTCTGGGTGGCAAAGTTGCCGATCAAATTCACCACTTTTGTAATTTTTTGGGAAGATTCCCCCAAACGCTTGATTTTTTGGCTGGTTTCTGCTACCGTTTTACGAATCTCAGAGAAGCCGTCCACAGTGCGGTTCATGGCTTGGTCGCCGAGGGAAACAGTTTGGTTAGCGCGACTGACTGCGAGTTCCACTTGCCGGGCATTGCTCACCACCGCTTCGGTTGAATGGGCCATGTCTTCGATTTGCATCAAAGCCGCTTCAATGGCGCGTAATTCATCTTGGGCTTGGTCGGCTAATTGGGAAATCGACACTTCCCGCATACTGGAAGTTTGCGCCACTTTATCGGCGGCAGATTTCACCTGGACAACAATGCGCCGCAAGCTTTGCAGGGTGTTGTTGTAAGCATCCGCGATCGTGCCGACTTCATCCTCAGTAATGGGGGCCCGAGCGGTGAGATCCCCTTCAAAAGACGGTTTAATCGCCATCAAAAGCTGCACAGCCCGTTGTTGCAGTTGCTCTTTAGCGGTTTTTTCCCGTTGGGCCGAAAGCATCATTTGTTCGGATTGTTGGGAGAGTTTTTCGCGGGTTTCAGCTTGTTGCAGGGCGACTCCTAACGGCGCAGAGAGGCGGGTCATGAGATTAACTTCTTGTTCTTGCCAAAGTCGCGGCCCGGAGTTTTGATACACCCCTAACAAGCCCCAGAGTTTGCTGTCTTGGAAAATGGGAACGATAATATAAGCCCGCGCTTGGTATTTCTCCAAACTGTTGATATAACAAGCGGGGAAGTCTTCGGCGTAGATGTCGTTAACCTGGGTAACTTTTTCCCCTTGGGTGTATTTGCCGCCAGCGTTATCTTTGAGATAGGTGTCGATGTCGCTGCGACTGCCACTCGACCATTTGCGGAGAATACAGCGATCGGTTTGGACGCGATCGCCCTGTAATACCTCGTCTTGTTTTTGTTCGATCAGCAACGAAGCCCAACCACTCCCCACAGATTCGGCAATGACTTCCCCACTCCAATCCTCGTTAAAGCGATATACAATGGCGCGATCGGCTTCGAGGACTTGCCGCACTTCAGTACAGGTCGTCCGGAAAATATAATCAGTACCGGGGGCTTGTTGGATTTTTTCGAGTAATTGCCCGATAACTTTTTCTTGTTTGGCTTGGCTAGACAGGCGATTGAGGGTTTCTGATTGTTGCAGGGCGATCCCCAAGGGCGTTCCCACCCGTAACATGAGGTTAATATCCCGTTCTTGCCAATGGCGGGGGCCCGAGTTTTGATAAGCCCCTAACAAGCCCCAAAGTTTTTCTCCTTGGAAAATCGGGACGATGATGTAAGCTTTGGCTTGGTATTTCTCTAGGGATTCGATGTAACAGGTGGGGAAGTCTTCGCCGTAGATATCATCGACGCGAGTATATTTTTGGCCGCGGGTGTAGCGTCCGCCGCCGGTGGCTTGGAGGTAGGTATCGGGGTCGGCGGTGCTGTCAGACCATTTCCGCAATACGCAGCGATCGGTTTGAATGCGATCGCCTTGTAATACTTCGTCTTGTTGTTGTTCGTTGAGGAGGGATACCCAACCACTACCTACGGATTCGGCTACCACTTGACCGCTCCAATCTTCGTTAAAGCGGTAAACAATGGCGCGATCGCTTTTGAGCAGGCGGCGAATTTCTTGGGTGGTGGTGCGGAAAATATTGCCTAAATCCGAGGAATTGCGAATGCGGTCGAGGGTGGTGGCGATGGCGCGATCGCGTTCGGCAGATTCGGCAATTTCAGTGGATTTTTGTTCGAGTTGGGTCACATACTCGCTTTGTTGAATGGCAACTTCGAGTTGTTTACCCAACTGCACCACAATATTAATTTCAGCTTGTTGCCATAAACGGGGCTGTTTTTGGTTATAAGCCGTCATTAAGCCCCAAATTTCTCCATTTTGATAAATGGGAACCGTAAGATAACCCTGGATTTGATAGATTTCCAGTTTATCTTTGAGGGAAGCCGTAAACGCGCCTTGTTCGATGCTGTCAACCCGCCGTAAGCTGGCTTGGCGGGTGTTTAAGTCTTGGCGATCGCCTTCGTATAAAGCTTGTAAATCCCGTTGTAAGCTAGGGGTATTATCTTCTAGCCAAGAAGTGCGATCGCGCTCGACGGATTCGGCCAGCAGGTGACCGGAATTTTCCCCCTCGAAGCGATAAATGGTAACGCGATTAACCCCAATTAAGGCGCGAATTTCCTCGGTGACGGTTTTGAAAATCGTTTCAACATCCAGGGTTTGCCACAAACGCTCCACTGTCTGTACTAAAGCGGCATCCCGTTGGGCAGTTTGGTTGAGTTGAGCCGCTTGGTTTGCCAATTGTTCTTGGGCTGCCGATTTTTGTAAAGCGACTCCTAACGGCGCAGAGAGGCGGGTTAGCAGTTGTACTTCGTTTTCATTCCAGTAGCGGGGGCCCGAGTTTTGATACGCTCCGAGCAAGCCCCAGAGCTTCTCGTTGTGGTACACCGGCACAATGGTGTAAGCCCGGGCTTGGTATTTTTCCAGGCTGTCGATATAGCAAGGAGAAAAGCCTTCGCTGTAAATATCGCTGACGCTGGTGTAGGGTTTACCGAGGGTGTAGGGGCCCCCTTGGGTTTCTTGGAGATAGGTGTCTCGTTCGCTAATACTGCCTTTGGAGAACTTTTTGAGAATACAGCGATCGTCGTCGGTGCGATCGCGTTGCAGGATTTCTTCTTCATCTTGAGCCACCAATAAAGAAACCCAACCTCTCCCCACGGATTCAGCAATGACTTCCCCCGTCCAATCGGGATTGAAGCGATAAATTATGGCGCGATCGCATTGCAACACCTGACGCACTTCGGTACAGGTTTTAACAAACAGCTTGTCTACATCCGTCGTATCCGAGCGTACATCTTCGACGACGCTGTTGTAAACTTCGTCTGAGCGCGATTTTTGTTGCAGTTGATAGCGGAATTTGTACGGCTGAAGTTGGGCGTTAATTTCTGTGGCTAAATGTAATAACAGGGTGAGGTCGCTGTCTTGCCATAACCTTTGCTGACGGGTGCTTTGGGCGATTAGCCACCCCCAAGGCTGCCCTTCGAGAAGAATGGGAATCGCGCATTGCGCCTTCACTTGGAATTTTTCGAGGAGTTGCAAGCAATAAGGGCTAAACTGGGCGGTGTAGATGTCGTCAATGGCAATGAGGGGCTGCGATGTGCCGTTACGCTGGGCTTCGGGCTGGAAGCAGGTCACCGGGAAGCTTTGCTTGAGTGTGGGGGTATAGCCGGGAATCATGGCTTCGGCTACCGTGAGGAGGCGATCGGGATTGGTCAGACGACCAATGATGACGCGATCGCATTGCAAAGCTTGTTGCAATTGCGTCACAGCAGTTTGTAATAGGGCGTTGCGGGAATCCGTTTTGCGTAGGGCTTCAGAAATGGCGCTGAGGCGTTTTCTTTCGGGTACACTTTGCTTGGGGTTGGTGTTGGCTAATTGTTCGATTTGCCGCCAATATTGCTGAATATCGGCGCGATCGAGCAGTCCCGCTTGTTCGAGGTGCGATCGCAAAGCGCGAACGGCCGCTAAGTTAGAAGGAGCCGTCATCGAGTTAGAAGTGGCAGGATTGGGGGAAACCGTCATAATCTTGGATGGGGATGAGCGATTTTAAAAAACTGTTAGCAATAATTGATTTTTCGAGGAATTGAGCCGCAGGTATTAGCATCAGTACGTTTTTTGAGTTTACGTCCGACCCAAGACAACTACAGAAATAAAAGCACCCGTGATGGTTCTATCTTAATTTTTTCCAAGGCTGACGAACCATTTACAGATTGTAAGATTTACAAGGATTACTTCTTTTAATATACTCCCTAAGTATGAAATCGGTAAATTGCCCGAAAGCCAGTATGACCCAACCCAAACTGTACAAAAAATTTCACAATATTTTGTCTGTCATGCTGTTGAAAATTTTACGGTTACCGATGCGATTTTGATTTTTCTAGAGTAAACGTCGATCCTTTGGGCTATCTTAAACTCTGAAACCAACCCTACCGCGATCGCATAGATAACTGATAACTGATGACTGATAACTGAAATGACTGCCTACGCCATTGACTTTGGAACCAGTAACACCGCGATCGCTCGTTGGAATGAAACCACACAACAACCGGAAATTGTTAATCTGCCTGGCCTCGCCCAGCAACTTGGCCAAAACCCTCCCTTAATTCCCAGTTTATTGTATATCGAGAATGCCCAATCCCAGAAAATTCTCATGGGTCAAGCGGTGCGCGATCGCGGTTTAGATTTAGCTGCCGATCCGCGCTTTTGGAGTGGCTTTAAACGGGGAATTGGCACAGAAATTCAAGGTTTTTTACCCGAAATCGATGACTGTACTATTACTTTTGAAAAAGTCGGTCAATGGTTTTTAGAGAACTTAATTCAACAATTAAAAAGCGAAACCCAAGAAACTGTTGATTCTCTCATTTTAACCGTTCCTGTTGATAGTTTTGAGGCTTACCGTAACTGGCTTAGTGGCGTATGTCAATCTCTCAACATCGACCAAATCCGGCTTATCGACGAACCCACCGCCGCCGCATTGGGCTATGAAACAACCGCCAGCGATGTTTTATTGGTCGTTGATTTTGGGGGTGGCACGATTGATTTATCTTTAGTAAGTTTAAATGCTGAAGTCAACAAACCCGGCAAAAAGCCCCTCGGATTTATTTTAAAATGGGGCAATCGGAATTTAAGTGAAAGTGAAAACCAAAAAATAAAAACGGCTCGCGTTTTAGCCAAAGCCGGACAAAACTTAGGAGGTTCCGATTTAGATAACTGGATTGTCGATTACTTTGTCGAAACCCAAAAAGTTGAAAAATCCTCTTTAGTTTCGCGTCTTGCCGAACGAGTCAAAATTCAACTTTCTACAGTTCCAGAAGCCACCGAAGCTTACTTCAACGACGAAACCTTAGAAACTTACGAATTTAAACTCAATCAAACAAAATTCAACGAAATTTTACAGCAACATAACTTTTTTGAGCAACTCGACAATTTAATCACTCAAGTCTTACAAAATGGGCGACTGCAAGGCATCGAAGTTGATAACATCGACGCAGTATTATTAGTGGGAGGAACAGCCCAAATTCCCGCAGTTCAACAGTGGATTCAACAATATTTCGAGCCGTCCAAAATTCGCTCAGAAAAACCCTTTACCGCGATCGCGTCGGGAGCATTACAACTCGCTCAAGGCATTGAAGTTAAAGATTTTCTTTATCATAGCTACGGCATTCGCTACTGGAATCGCCGGGACAATTGTCACAGTTGGCATCCCCTGATCAAAGCCGGACAGCCCTATCCCATGACTCAGCCTGTAGAATTGTTGTTAGGGGCATCAGTGGACAATCAACCGAAAATTGAGCTAATTATCGGGGAATTGGGCGCACAAACCGGAGCCACCGAGGTTTATTTCGATGGCGATCGCCTCGTCACCCGCACCCTCGACAGTAACGAAACCGCCGTCCAACCCCTCAATGACAGCGACAGCGGCCGCACCATCGCCACCCTAGACCCTCCCGGCAATCCAGGGCGCGATCGCATCAAACTATCCTTTACCGTGGATTCCCAATGCACTCTACGGCTCACCGTGGAAGATTTACTCACCGATACCACCTTGTTAAACAATCAAGCGGTGGTGCAGTTGAGTTAGTTATTGGTTGTTGGTTGTTGGTTATTGGTTGTTGGTTGTTGGTTATTGGTTATTGGTTATTGGTTGTTGGTTATTGGGCGGGGAAACCCCGCCCCTACAAGCCCACTGCCCAAA
>JBKHDX010000260.1:0-6342 GCA_046541115.1 Spirulinaceae cyanobacterium
CTTACTCTCCCAATGAAGCGAGAATCCCCGCTCCTTAAGGACGGGGAGTTGTCAATACGTTATTGCTCGTAAATCCTAGATTCTTATATCAAGTCCGTTTAATTAGTGAAGCTGCATTAACCCCGGTTTCTTACCTGCTTACACAGTCAAGTTGAAATTTTAAGCTAGAAACCGGGGTTCTCGCGCCAGTGGTTATTTTTTCGGATTTGATATTATTTTACTGATAAAACGTTTTGCCGGAGTGCGATCGCGTCCCCTTGCTTTGAGCTACCGCCATGACAAAACCGGGAAGTTTTGTCACTGTAAAAGTAGTATCATTTAACACCAAATTTTAATATGATTCAGACAAACCTAGGATTAATGTTCGGCGTGTCGGCGATGCAACCATCCTGTTAGCAAGGCGATCGCGAACATTCCCAACAACGCCAAACCCAGCAACCATTTTCCCCCGGTAAAAATACCCGCCCCTAAAGCAACAATGGGAGGGGTAGAAACGGCGATCGCCAGAATTAAAGCGGGGAGAAACTTACGCCACTGCATCCGCGTCAAACCGACGGCATAAGCCACAAAATCAAACAGTCCGGTCATTAAAAAGCCAGCGACGAGGAAAGGATTGGTTTCGAGGTGTTTTGAAGCAAAAGAATCGACTTTCCCCATAAATCGTTGACCGACTAACCGTTGGACAAGTCCCCGTCCGTAGCGTTTGGCAAGATAGAAATTAAGAGAACAGGCGACTAAATCCGCAACGGCGATAACGGCTATCCCTTGCCAAAAACCAAATAAAGTCCCTGCTAATACCGAATAAGCAGTACTGGGAATGGCGGGAATGGCAATACTGAGCGATCGCAACAACCACAGGGCAAAGGGGGCAAAAATGCCCAATTGTTTAACCTCTGTGCGAATTTGCTCGATCCCGATTTGGTTGACGAGGGCGATCGCCAACACTAGGATCAGGCCAATACCAAACAATCCCAAAAAATCCAGCCATTTTCGTCGTTGCGGCCGAGATGGGGTTTCAGGGGGATAATAGAGTTCGTTTTTGAGAATCCAGCCTGTTTCTTGTTGAATGTAATCATGGGTACTCAGACCTTGTTGTTTGGCTGAGAGGGCAACGGTTTTGTAGTCTAGTCCTAAGCGATCGCACAATTCTTTTTGACGGATTCCGGTGGGCTGAGTCATAGATTTAAACAGTGAAAAAATTGGCTAAACTGTCACACCTTCAATCTCCGCATCGGCGGTATCGTACAACTGACGCAGCTTTTGCAGTTTTTCCTCGTCCGCTTGCCACAAACCGCGACCCTGGGCTTCGAGCATTCGTCCGATGATATTGCGGAAGGCTTCGGGGTTGGCTTGACGTAGTTGTGCGGCCATGTCTGCGTCGAAAGCATAGGTATCGGCGGCTTGGTCGTACACCCAATCATCGCTAAAGTTGACCGTCCCTCCCCAACCGATGAGGGCTGTCATCCGTTGAGAGATTTCGTAAGCCCCCCCGCTTCCTTGATTAGCCATGGCTTTGGCCCATTTGGGGTTGAGGAGTTTGCTGCGATATTCTAAGCGCAAAACGCTTTCGAGTTGACGGGGGGTAGTGTCTTTCGAGAAGCTTTCGATAAAGGATGCGGTGACTTTTTTGCCTCGGCGTTTTTCGGCGGCTTGTTTGAGTGCGCCGGTGTTGGCGTAGTATTCTTGAATATCGGTGAGGCCGTATTCAACGGAATCGATTTCTTGGACGATGCGATCGCAATTTTCGAGGAGTTGTTGCAGCACTTCAGGACGGGCTTGACCGCGATCTTTGCGTCCGTAACTAAAGGCGTTGCGGCTTTCCCAGGTTTGCGCTAATTCGTCCCCAGACTCCCAGTTACCATCCACGACGCGATCGTTTACCAATGAGCCAAAATCCCCCGCAGGATTGGAAAATAAGCGGGCTGAGGTGTTTTCCACGCCTTGGGCTTTGAGCGCTAAACTGTGTTTGCGAATAAAGTTTTGATTCGGGTCTTCTTCCGCTTGGGCGGCTCGTTGAAAAAGGTCGTCTAAAAGTTCGATAACATGGGCAAAACTATCGCGGAAAATACCCGATAAATTCGCCAAAATATCAATGCGGGGACGATTTATATGTTCCAGGGGAATCAACTCATATCGTACAATTCGCCCCGTCCCTTCTTTAATCGGTTCTGCTCCCACTAATTCTAAAACAATCCCAATCGATTCTCCCTTGGTTTTGATAACATCTAAGCCCCACAACATGACCGCGATCGTTTCAGGGTAACTGTTGTTTTCTCGGTAATGCTGTTCGATGATTTTACGAGCAATTTCTCGTCCTCTTTCATAAGCCGCAGGAGAGGGCATACGATAGGGGTCGAGAGCGTGTATATTGCGGCCTGTGGGCAATACACCCACTCCATCCCGAATCAAATCGCCTCCCGGTGCAGGGGGAATATACTCCCCATTTAACCCTTTTAAAAGGTGGGTCATTTCATCGGGAGTTTGTAAGAGTAATTGGGTGATTTTTGAAGCTTCTGCCAGTTGTTCGTCTGTAGCTTTTTTATAACTAAAATCTTCGCCAAAGTACGCATCCAGATAAGAATCGATTTCGGTTTGAGTGGGCGCTTTCCCTAAGATATGCAAGCCTGAAGAAAACAGTCTTTGTTCGACTTCTTGCAGATACTCATAAACCTTGACAAAATATTCATTTAATGCGTGTTTACTAAATAGTTTTGCCGTTTCAACTGTAAAATCAATGCCTGATTTTTGGGCTTCTGTGAAAGGGCGATCGCGCTCAATTCCCGCATCAACAATTTTCTGACAAATGATTTCACGCAGAACATAATTCTTCTCAGTATCTTCGCGATATTCTGCGATGAGTTCCCGCAATTCCAACAACTCTTTATACAAACCTGCACGACCATAAGGCGGCACATTATGAGACACTAAAACCCCATAACCGCGCCGTTTTGCCAAAATCGATTCTGAGGGGTTATTACAAGCATAAATATACAGATTGGGCAGATTTCCCAATAACACATCCGACCAAGAATAACCCGTATTTCCTAATGGCGATCCGGGTAGCCATTCCACTGTTCCGTGCATCCCAAAATGAACCACCGCATTGGCTTTAAATTCATTTTGCAGCCATTTATAAAAGGCAGCATATTGGGGATGGGGAGTCAAGTCTTTTTCAAACATTAATCGCATGGGATCGCCAGCAATTCCCAGAGGAGGTTGTACGCCAATCCAAATATTTCCTAACTCGATTCCCCCTAAATAAAAGTCATCTCCAACGGTTTTAATGCCAGTTTGATCGAGGGAGCGCCACTGTTTTTTGATGCGACTGGTGAGGAGATAGCCAAGCCATTCTTCTAGGGTTTTAAGGTTAACCCTTGTTGGTAAAGGTGAACCATTTTGGGTTGATACTTGTCTTTGCCATTGTTCATCTGCTGCTTTAACTTGGTTAATCAAAATTTCGCCATCTTCGGGTAAATTAGGAATAGTATAACCCGCATTTCTCAATGCGATCAGGAAGTTCAACAAACTTTGAGGAACATTCAATAAAGCCGCCGTTCCTGTTGCACCATATCCCGGCGGAAAGCCGTATAAAACAATTGCAATTTTGCGATCTTTGGGTACAGTTTGACGCAGTTTTATCCAGTTTTTTACTCTACCGATTAAACGCTGGACTCGTTCGGGAATTAAGTAGATTTTCTCCCCAACTAACCCCCCTAAAGGAACAGTATCGATCGCGCCGTCTAATTCTGGTAACGCATACAGTACAACGCTTTGCAGCCCGCCGATTCCCTGCCGCGTCCAAGAGTGCAAATCCTGAATGAGTAACGGTGCTGCGATTAAATAAGGGATATTTTTGGCGCTTAAAATGCGTTTTGCCACCTCAACTTGTCGTCCCGCTTCCATCGACCCCGCCGGGCCGCCAACAAGGGGAAATCCAATCGTAGAGATAATTGCATCAACAGTAATAGCTTCAGTCGATAAGGAATTAATTTCAATATTTCCTTCTTGTCTTTGCTGTTGTTCGTAATTTGTCGTCAGCCAATCTCGTACCGCGACATGACCTTCTACGCCGTTAATGAATATCGGTAAAGGAATTAAATTTGCGGCTTCAAAGTGGCGAATGAGTTGGGGAATATAGGGCTGCTTGCTGATAACGTGCTTGCGGTATAGCAGCATCGCCACAACTGGATAATTCTGAGTGTGGGGGAATTGTTGGCGATACCAAGTTAAATAAGCTTGGGGTGAGGTGAAATAACCAGAATAATCGGGATGTAATAATCCCATATTCGGCGTTTCAATAAGGCTAGGAATTTCCGCTACACTTAAGTTTAAATACTGCTCGGCAATATACCAAAACATCGCCGCAACATTCTCAACTCCCCCTGCATTCCAATAGCCATAAATAATCAGCCAGCAGCGTAAATCTTGCACTTTCCGCGCTGGAATGTATTTTAAGAGTTTAGGCCCGACTTTGAGAAAACTAATATAACCCGCGAGGCGGTCTTCTTCGCGAGAATTGCTAAACTTACTGAGGATAAATTTAATCGGTTTGGGCATTCCTTTGGGGCGATCGCCTATGACAAATTTCCCTAACCGCGTTAAACTCATTAACTCCAGCGCCGACTCGAAAACTAAACGAATCGGAATTTGTTGTATGCGATCGCGCAGCCACATTACTTGATCGTAATCAAATAATAAACTGGCAAAAAACACATCGGCTTGCTGTAATGCCGCTTCTACCCCTTCCGGTTGCGTCACCAAATCGCGATCGCTAAAAGTAAAAATCGTTAACTGCGGACATTTTTCTGTAGCGAATTGGGCAGCCTGACGATATAAACTTGCATTAAACGTTTCAAATCCAGTGATTAAGACGATGCGTTTCATGCTCGAAATTTTAAAGTTGAATAAAAATGATAATTGATTCAAATTGTAACCAGATTGCCCTAAAATTTGTAAACGACAGTAACGATCTCCCCAGGGCAACATCGGCAAATCAGACAATGCCAATCTGCCCTAAAAGCCTTAAAATCGGGGAAAATACGCCGCTAACTTCCTATCATTGGAAATCCCTAAAACCCAAATCCCCCTACCGTTGGACGGGGAAACCCCGCCCCTACAAGCCTCAAAAACTGATGACTGATAACTGATGACTGATAACTGTATATGCGTGCTTTTGTAACCGGAGGAACAGGCTTTGTCGGGTCCCATGTCGTGCGGACACTGCAACAAGCAGGGTATGAAATTCGCGCCCTCGTCCGTCCCCACAGTCCCCTGGATAACCTGCAAAACCTGGATATTGAAATTATTACCAGCGACCTCAACGATCCCGGCTTAGAGAGCCATTTACGGGGGTGTCAGGTATTATTTCACGTTGCGGCCCATTACTCCTTGTGGCAGCGCGATCGCGACTTACTCTATCAAACCAACGTCCTCGGAACCCGCAACCTCCTAGCTGCCGCGCAAAAAGCTGGAGTAGAGCGAGTTGTCTATACCAGTTCCGTGGCCGCGATTGGCACACGAGCCGACGGCCAACCCGCCGACGAAACCCACCAAAGCCCGGTGTATGATTTGATCGGCCACTACAAAAAATCTAAATATTTCGCCGAGAAAGAAGCCCAAAACGCGATCGCGAAAGGTCAAGATATAGTCATTGTGAACCCCAGTACCCCCATTGGCCCCCGCGACATCAAACCCACCCCCACCGGGGACATCATTCTGCGGTTTTTGCGCCGTCAGATGCCCGCTTATGTCAATACCGGCTTAAACTTCATTGATGTACGAGACGTGGCGCAGGGGCATTTACTGGCGTTAGAGAAAGGCAAAACGGGCGATCGCTACATTCTCGGCCACCAAAACCTCACCCTCAAAGCCTTTCTACAAGATTTAGCCGAAATTACCCAACTGCCAGCCCCGACTCGGACTGTTCCCCTGTGGCTGCCCTTAACGGTTGCTTGGATTGACGAAATGATTTTGGCCAAATTCGGCAAAACCCCTTCAGTCCCCCTCGAAGGGGTACAAATGTCAGCCCATACCATGTATTACGATGCCTCAAAAGCGGTAGCGGAGTTAGGCTTATCTCAAACTCCCTTACACTACGCCCTCAAGGATGCCGTGGCTTGGTTTCAACAGCACCATCAAAGGCAGTAAGCAAGCCGTAGTGGCGCGATACATCTTAATTGGTGGGTTACGGCGGATTGCTAGATTACAGTCATAGCCTAGATTTTAGCCGCCTAACCCACCCTACATTAAAGCCTCATTTTAGCTGTGTCACAGCCGTAGTGGCGCGATACAGCTAAAACAGGGCAAGAGATTTTCGGTCTGTATTCTGGTTGAATCAAGTTT
>JBKHDX010000261.1:0-6338 GCA_046541115.1 Spirulinaceae cyanobacterium
ACCATTTGTTCCCCTAATGTGCCAGAGGCGTTTTGGGCTTGAGACAGAGAGAATTTTTGTTGGTAAATTTCCCCTAAATCCACTAACATTTGGGTACTAATGGCGGCGGCGGCAAGTAGGTCTAAAGCGGCGACGGGGTTGGCAACCGCAGCAGTGGCCGCAATCCATTGATAACGCTCGATAATGGGAAGGGCGCGATCGCGTCTAAGGGCATTCAGACGGGTTTTGGCGGTGGTTTGCAGGTTGGTGGCTTCTCGCCATGCGGTGGCTAAAATCAAGGCTTGGCGCTGATTTTCGAGCAGATTGGAGACGCGATCGCGCAGTATGGTAATTTCAGGTTTTTGCGTTTCTAAGGTTTCGATCGTTGTGCCGTCTTCTTGGTGTTTTCTAACTTTAACTGGGGCAGGTTGCGCGGAAATAGCGCTGATATTGTCAAAATCAATTAAGGTAACGAGACGGGCTTTGATTTGCTCGATGATGGTTGCTTTTTCGTCTTCTGGGTAGCGGTCTTGTTTATTGAGACTGACTAAAACTTGTTGATTGCGCGATCGCCATTGTTTGATTTTTTGCAGTTGGGAATCGCTGAGATCGCCATCGAGTAAAAAGATAACCCCATCGGCGGCTAAAATTGTTGTTTCGATTTCGCTATCTTCTGTCTCGCTATTGCGAAATAAGGCTTCAGTTTCAATAATTTCGAGGGTTTCTGAGGGAAATGAGCCTTTGAGTTGATTCGCTAACTCGGTTTTTCCGGTTTTTCTGCCCCCGGCGATCGCGAGTTGGAGAGTTTGACGTTGCAGGCGATCGCGAATCGTTTTTATTTGCGCTTCTAAGTCGCTAACATCGCTGTCTGGGGCTTCGGTGGTAATCAGTTTAATCAATTCTTGCACTTTCGCGATCGCCTGATTCAGCATAGTTTCGGTGACAATCTGCGGTTGCGGTAAACTCAGATTTTTGCGGGGTTTTGCTTTTTGTAGCAACCACAAACCACCCCCGACAATCATCACTCCAGTTAATCCAGTTTCCCCCGCTTGCAGCAGCGAGTCTTGTAGATTCCACCAAGCCCACAGCCCGAAGGACAAGCCTAAACCGCCGACTAAGATAGGTTTACGGATTTTCATGGGTTGTTTGTCATTGGTCATTTGTCCTTCGTCCTTGGTCATTTGCTGTTTATTATTTGTCACCATCTAATTTCTTCCCAATGTCTATTTGTCCCTCTTTCTTCCATTTTGGCAATTCATCATTCCCCTCTGTGCCTCAAAAACTCTCTGTCAACCAATAACTAACAACTAACAACTAACAACCAGAAACCAGTCAATTATCGGAAAAACGTTCTACTTGTTAATCCTTAACATCAAAGAAAATACTGGCCCGATTAATACCATTTTCGCGGCCGCGACTGCTGAGGGTAAAGGAATGCAGCGAGTCAAATACAGGCTTGCCGACAAATTCAATCAGACGAAATAGGGGGAGATTGCGGTCGATGAAAGGTTGGGTTTGGGGCCAGTCAATGTAAAGATAGCCGTTGTTATTTTTGGGGAGTTGGGCGATCGCGTCTCGGAAGTCAGGTTTATCCAAAATACTAGGGTCTTGGTCTTGAAAAACTAATTCTAAGCCCCCTAGGGTGTTGCTGAATAGCTCGTAATTACCGATCTGGGTATGAACACCATTAACCTCGGTTTGTAGGTCGGGAATGCCATTTTGAGTGGTGGGAAACAGTTTTGTCCAGACGGTGATGGGGCGATCGCCAATATTAATTTGATTCAAACTCAAGCCTTGGTCAATGGCTAGGGTGTCGAGATGGGCGATCGCGTCTTTGGTTTCAGTCGTAGTATTTTCCGCCACAAACAGCCATTGAGAATCCGGGAGGAAGGCTAAGGCATATTCGCCCTCAGTCCAGCTAAAAATCTCCTGGGTGACATCAATTCCCAGGTTTTCGTTTAGGGATGCGATCGCTTGCTTAATCAGGGGTGCAAAGCCATTCTGAGGCGTGAGGCTTTCGTCCACTTGCGCCCACAGTTGTTTTAGATCGGTTCCGGCAGCACTTAAAATGGCACTCTGGGGGATGTAATCTAAAGCTTGCACAGGGGAGGATAGCGCCGGAGGGACGGTGGTATCGCTGAGTAAGCCAGCGAGGGCTGTTTCTGCGACTAAGCCCTGGCGATCGGCGTTGAGGGACAGGGTTAAAGTCTGCTCTAGTTCCGGGGGAAGGGGCTTTTTAGCGATCCAAGCCGCGAGAGCCGGTAAATTAACCACACCTACCCCAATTCGCGGCGATTTGATGACATTTAAGGCTTTTTGGTAGCCGGGGGCGTTTTCGAGGTTGAGGTTGGCCGCTTGGACGTTGTTGAGGGCCGATCGCAAGACTTTGGGATGATTGGCAAACATCACAAAGCGATCGCCAATTACCGCACTGGCTGAAGTATAGCGATTTTCTGCGGTATTGCGGCGATAAATCAGTTTTACGCCTTTGTAAGTTTCAAATACTAATTCCGATTCCGAGGCGATCGCGTCTCTAGAATATAACCGTTGTAAAAACTCTCTGGCTGCGACTTGGTCGCGACTGGAAGCCACCACAATATAACCTAATTGCGCCCCATTTTCGGGATTACGGTCATAATCGGAGGAAGTCAGGGCAAAAGTGACTTCTTCCCCTAGCCAGGGTTGAATATCTTGTTCGTAGTTAATATTGGTATTTGCGAGTAAACTGTCTTTAAGGCGGTCAAAACGACGGCGATCGCGGCCTCGTTGTCGTAGGGGAACAGCCACTTCGCTAAAAGCTTCAATGCGATCGGGATTCGCTAACAACGACAGTACAACCGGGGATTGACGGGGGATAAACAGGGCTGCGGTAGGATTGGCCACGCGACCCAGAGACAGAGACTTCACGGGACTTTGAGCCAAAATCCAATAAAAGCCCCCTCCCGCAATGAGTAGGGTAATCAGAACCAAACTGGCTAAAACCAAGAAAAAAGAACGCAACTTCATAAACGCGATCGCCATATTTGTCAGCTTTTCAATTATTACTTGCTCTGGCCCGACTGGAAACTCTCTCTCATTATTTTGCTGGGATGGCAAGCTGTAACACGACACACAACACCTGCTCGCGGAACTGCTACCCTGTATTCATAACTCTATTGTTAACTATTGATTTGCCATCATGTCCGATACTACATCTTCTCAACCCATCCCCCAAATTAACGTTAATGAGTTTTGCGAACGACTCGAAACCGCAGACAATCCCCCGCAACTCATCGACGTTCGCGAACCACAAGAAATTGAAATGGCTTATATCGAAGGCTTTGAGGTGTTACCTTTAAGTCAATTTTCCCAATGGTCGGACAAGATTCATCAGCGCTTTGATGCGGATAGGGAAACCTTTGTACTGTGTCATCACGGGGTGCGATCGCAGCAGATGTGTCAATGGTTACGCGCCCAAGGGTTTACTAATGTTAAAAATATCGTAGGGGGCATCGAAGCCTACTCGGTTTATATTAATCCCAGTGTGCCTCGGTACTGAGGTTTTTGCTTCGCTCATTTTCAGCTTAAACGCTACCAAAACCCTTTAACATCTTTCTTAATTTATTTTTCTTTACGCCAGCGTTTGCGATTATGTCTAAAGCGCATCAACTCAACGAACGTCAACAAGATGTTTTGAAAGCCACAGTTCATCATTATGTTGCAACGGCTGAACCCGTTGGCTCTAAAACCCTTGCCCAAGAATACAATTTTAAAGTTAGTTCTGCGACCATTCGCAATGCGATGGGCCGCTTAGAAAAAGCGGGTTTACTCTATCAACCTCATACCTCTGCGGGTCGCATTCCTTCGGACTCTGGATACCGTATTTATGTAGACCGCTTGATGATTCCCAATGAAGTTTGGGCCCGTCAAGTCGAACAAATTTACACCACCCAACTCGAAGGAATGGGTTATTCTTTTGAAAGTTTTTTTCAAAGTGCAGCCCAACTTTTAGCCACCATTAGCGGTCAAATTGCTTTAATTACCCTTCCTCAAAATATTCACAATATTCTGCATCACCTCCAACTCATTCAAGTTAATGACAAACAAGTGATGCTGATTGTGGTCACAGATACTTATCAAACCCAATCAGTATTGATGAATTTACCCAAAGCCCTCGAAGCCACAGGAAATACACAATTAATTGACGACGAGTTACAACTCCTGTCGAATTTTCTCAACCACAAATTGCAAGGAAAATCCCTGTCTACCCTAACGCAACTTGATTGGGTGGAATTGGATCGAGAGTTTACCAGTTATACCGATTTTCTCAAAAACTTACTCAAGGAATTGACGCGACGGGCCGAACTTCCGTCTTCTACTCCGATTTTAATTCGCGGTATTTCTGAGGTGTTACGTCAGCCAGAATTTTGCCAACTCCAACAAGTCCAAATGCTGTTGCATCTCCTTGAAGAAGAACAAGATCGACTGCTTCCGATGGTCTTTGAATTGCCAGAATTTGACGCAATTCAAAAGCGAGTTACCGTGAAAATTGGGACTGAAAATAAGCTTGAACCCCTTAGCACTTGTGCTTTAATTACAGCCAATTATCATCATCGAGATATCCCCGTGGGGAGTGTGGGGGTAATTGGCCCGACACGCATGATCTATGAAAATGCGATCGCGATGGTAGAAGCCACAGCCGACTATATTTCTGCGACTTTGAGTTAGTTTTTAACTCATAAACCGTTTTTTTGCGGAGGCTATATCTAGAGATAGGTAATTCTCTATGGGCTTCAATCTCAGGATGGATGAAAATTCTGTTAAAGCTTCATTAAACTAAAGCGATCGCTTGAGTTTAAAAGCCTTAATTTATGACTGTATTAACTGATAAAAATGCCACCATTACGGGAAAACATATCTCCTATTGGATCGATTCAACCCTACCCACTGATTATCCCATCTTACCGGAGAATTTAACCGTTGATGTGGCGATTATTGGTGCGGGAATTGTGGGAATTACCGCCGCAACTTTATTGAAAAAAGCCGGAAAAACCGTCGCTTTAATCGATTCTGAAAAAATTGTACAAGGGACAAGCGGCAAAACCACTGCCAAAATTACCGCTTTACATCGTCTAATTTACAATGATTTAATTGAGCAATTTGATGTCGAAACGGCTCGTATTTATGGGGAAGCCAATCAAGCCGCGATCGAACAAGTCGCAACCTTAGTCGCAGAAGAACAAATTGATTGCGATTTTCGTCGCTGTGATGCTTATACTTTTGCTCGCTATATCAACAGTATAGATAAAATCCACGCCGAAGTCCAAGCCGCCCAAAAAGCTGATTTACCCGCTTCCTTTGTGACGGCTACCGAATTACCCTTTAACGTCGCAGGTGCGATTAAACTGCCGAATCAAGCCCGCTTTCATGCGCGGAAATATCTCCTCAACCTCGCACACAAAATTCCGGGAAATGGCAGCTATGTCATTGAAAATACGAGAGTTCAAACGGTGAATACAGGCGATCTTTGTGAAGTGGTGAGCGATCGCGGTTTAATTAAAGCCCAAGATGTGATTGTTGCGACCAATTTACCAATTTTAGATCGAGGCTTATTTTTCGCGAAAGCTTATCCCAAACGGTCTTATTTAATTGGAGCAAAAGTCGATAAATCTATCGCACCCGAAGGGATGTATATTGGGACAGGAAAAGACGATCATTCTATTCGTTCTACTCCCCTTGATGATGGCGGTACATTATTAATGGTAGGGGGTCAAGGGCATAAAGTCGGTGAGAAAAAAGACACCGAAGAATGTTATCGACAACTCGAAAATTACGCCAGAACGCAGTTTAACATCGATAATATTGATTATCGTTGGTCTACTCAAGATATGGTGTCAATGGACAAGTTACCCTACATTGGTAAGCTTACTCCCCCTTCCGACCATATTTATGTTGCGACAGGTTTTAGTTTGTGGGGAATGTCTAAAGGCACATTATCAGCCATGATATTATCCGACTTAATTTTAGGTCGAAATAATCCTTGGGCTGCGACCTTTGATGCAACGCGAGCAACCCCTTTTATTTCTAAAACTTCCATCAAAGAAAACTTCGATGTCGCAACTCATTGGTTTGGCGATCGCTTCAAAGGATTTGCGAATAATTCCTTTGATAAAGTCAAGACCAATGAAGGCAAAATTTTAACCCTTAATAATCAAAAAGTGGCCGCTTATCGTGATAACAATGATCGAGTTCATGCGGTGTCTGCGGTATGTCCCCATTTAGGTTGTGTGGTGAGTTGGAATAATGGTGAAAAGAGTTGGGATTGTCCTTGTCATGGGTCGCGATTTAGCTGTGATGGAGAACTTTTGCGGGGCCCTGCG
>JBKHDX010000262.1:0-6218 GCA_046541115.1 Spirulinaceae cyanobacterium
ACTGATGACTGTTGACTGATAACTGATAACTGTTATGTCTCCCACGGTGCCGGCTGTCGCACTTGCTCCCAGATGGGACTATGTAAAACCCGGTCAAACTCTTTAGCCATCTCAATCAAACCTACATAGCCCGCATAAGGGTTGTGACGCTCTTGGTTGATGTCGAGGAAGGGAATACGCGCCTTCAAAGCCGTGTATTGGTTGCGTCCCCCGGCAACAAGCATATCAGCGTTCGTTTTCTCAATCACGCGCAAAAGCTCTTGAGCATTACCTTTACTGAGCATAATGCCGTCTTTACCCAATAATTCCTTGATTTTTGCTTTATCTTCTTCAGTACTTTTCTTAGTGCTAGTGGCCGCCACTTCCATCCCCAAATCTTGAGCAGCAGAGACAATCGACCAACTCTTAACGCCGCCGGTGTAAAGTACCATACGCTTACCTTTCAGTTTTTGGCGATAGGGAGCCAGAGCAATATTGAGCTTCTCCGTTTCCTCAGCAATAACCACTTCCACTCGGTCTTGGAGAGCGCGATCGCCCAATTTCGCCGCCACATTCCGCAAACAGCGATTCATATCGGCAATCCCGTAGAACGACTCCTCAATGTAAGGAATACCGTAGCGTTCCTCCATCTTGCGCCCCACATTCACCAACGCCTTCGAGCAGATCATCACATTCAGCTTGGCGCGATGAGCATAACAAATCTCGCCGTATGTCGCATCTCCCGATATTTTAGAGAGAACGCGAATCCCCACCTTTTCAAACAACGGCAACACACCCCAGAGTTCCCCGGCAATGTTGTACTCGCCAATCAGGTTAATATCATAAGGAGTCGTGTATGGCGGTTCTGCCGTACCGATTACATGGTCGAGCAACGCTTCTCCGGCCAAGCGATTACCGAGGTTTTTACTGCCCACAAAGCCCGGAGAATGTACCGGAATAATCGGGGTGTTAAACTTCGCCTTCGCTGCTTTGCACACCGCGTCTAAATCGTCCCCAATCAACGCCGTAACGCAAGTAGAATAGACAAAAACGGCGGCGGGGTGATAGCGGTCGATAATCTGCGCGATCGCCCGGTACAGCTTCTTCTCGCACCCCATGATAATATCATTCTCGCTGATATCCGTCGTAAAGCCCAACTGATACAGCGTCGCATCCGAAGACAAACTACCGCGACTTCCCCAAGAATTGCCCGCACAAGCAATGGGCCCGTGAACCAAATGGGCAGCATCCGTAATCGGCACTAACGCGATCGAAGCCCCATCAAAAGCACAACCCCCCTGGGCGGCTCCCGGCTTGGCTTGTTGCGTACAAGCCTTATTTTTACCGTCTTGTCCTTTTTTATGATTGTGTTCGCAACCCGGTTCATTGAGGAGGTCTGCAACCTTGGGTTTAGTCATGGGTCTTTCGCTTTGTTGTTGGTTGTGGGTTGTGGGTTGTTGGTTGTTTGTCTTTCGTCGTGGGGGATGAGCGCCCGAAACAATTAACAAATGTATTGAGTCACATCAACGCCGCAATCCCCTTCTAAATACACCAGGGCGCGGAGACGCAAACTCACAAACTCTTGATACAGGGGATTCAGTTTGCACAACGGCGGAATGTGAAACCCTCGTCCTAAAATCTTGACATCGCGCTCAAACGGACAAGTACAGGGAATGAGCTTACAAACAAAATGGGCAAATCTTTCGTTCTTAACTTCGATGCGATCGACCCAGTGACGAAGCGGTGTAAATAGATCGAAATGAGGCTTATGAACAGAGGAGTGGAAATGATCGTGAATAGGGATCGCCATCGTCGCCTCACTCGCCTACTAGCTCAAGTTCTTTGCTTAGACAGCCCACCACATTTCCTGTTTCTAAAAAATGTACCGCATAAATATAAGCAGTTTGTAAATAAGTGCCAATGGAAATGATATAACCTTCATCCCCTTTATCGGCTAGAGTTTCCCCTACTTGCTTACCGGGGAACGTGCCATCGTTGCGGATTTTGCGACAAACTCTAACCTTGCAATCTAAGTCAAAATCGGGTTCGCGATCGAGTTCAATTTCACCAAGTTTCATTTCTTTTTTCCTATATATCAAATTGGCAAGGAGGTCATCAGTTCGAGATTTTTTTGACAACAAATAACCCATGACCTCCTGAAAACAATTAACGAATCAAATCGAAAGAAATATCTGTTTTCGACGGAATATTCGTTTGACGATCCAACTCATCCAGAATCGTATTAACAATCCAGTTGTGCATATTGATCGCCCCTTGATAACCCAACGTCGGATAGCGGTGCATGTGGTGGCGATCGAAAATCGGATAACCAATGCGAACTAAGGGAGTCTTCGTATCCCGCCAGAGATATTTACCGTAAGAATTACCAATCAATAAATCAACCGGTTCAGTAAACATCAAACTGCGGAGATGCCACAAATCTTTCTGGGGCCAAATCGTCGCGTTTTGACCATAAGGATTCGCATCTAAAATTGCTTGCAGTTCTTTTTCAAAATCAGGATTGCTGTTGCTCACCACAATATGAATCGGTTCTGCGCCCAATTCCATAACGAAGTTCACCAAACCCACAACATGATCCGGGTCGCCATAAATCGCAATCCGTTTGCCGTGAATCCAAGCTTGAGAATCCGTCACCGCATCAACAGCGCGACCGCGTTCATCGATCAATTCTTGCGGTACAGGTTTGCCCGTAACTTCTGAGAGTTTCGTCAAGAATTCATCTGTACCGCGAATACCAAAAGGTCGAGCATTAAATGTAGACTGCTGCCAATTTTTTTCGAGGTATTCTTGGGTCTTCAGCGTGGAATATTTCTGGAAGAAGAAAGTCCCTTCACCATTAATCGAATCCCCTGCTTCTTCTAAGGTCGTCAGACCGTTATACATCTTGAATTCGCCCGTATTCGGAGAATCAAAGGAATCAGCATTATCCGACAAAATCGTGTAATCAATGTCAAACAATTGCAGAATCCGCTTCAATTCGCGAATATTACCAATATAAGGATCGAAGCCCAAGTTAAAGTTATACTTGCCATTGGTGGTTTCTTGCTTCTTATCTTTGCTCAAGCACTCCAGAATCGCTTTGAGCATATTGTCATAACCGGTGATGTGGGAACCCACAAAACTCGGTGTATGGGCGTGAGGAACCGGGAATTCGTGCGGCACCGAACCTTCATTTTTCGCGGTTTGCACGTATGCACCCAAGTCATCGCCGATAACTTCTGCCATACAAGTGGTGCATAAAGCAATCATTTTCGGTTTGTACAACTCGTAAGAGTTAGCCAAGCCATCAACCATATTTTTCAGTCCACCAAATACGGCTGCTTCTTCAGTCATAGAGGAAGAAACCGCTTGGAAGGGTTCTTTGTAGTTCCGGGTTAAGTGGGTGCGGAAGTAAGCAACGCAACCTTGAGAACCGTGGCTGTAGGGTAAAGTACCTTCAAATCCAGCAGCGACAAACAAAGCGCCTAACGGTTGACAAGCTTTAGCCGGGTTAATGGTCAGGGCTTCGCGAGCAAAGTTTTTCTCGCGGTACTCCCAGCTTTTTGTCCATTCGGCAACACGGGCAACTTCTTCTTTGCTGTGTGCACCTTCAAACTGACGTTTGTACTCAAATAAATTTTGATAGGGTTCGGTGTGGAATAAATCGAAGTGGTCTTGAATCTTGCCGGGTTCTGCGTTGATGGCGGCGGGATTTTGATTGTTTTCAGTGTTCTGTGTCATGATACTCTTGTGTCCTTTATCCTGTGTCGTTTGTCCTTTATTATTTGTCATTGGTCTCGCCATTTGTGGCTATGGCGAATGACCAATGATTCATGACCAATGCTTATTTCTGCCAGGGATTTTTGATTAAGCTCCAGGTGGGGTTGTTAATCGCCAAGTCCATATCACGAGCGAAGATTGCAAAGCCGTGATAGCCGTGATAAGGCCCGGAGTAATCCCAAGAGTGCATCTGACGGAAAGGCAGAGCCATTTTTTGGAAAACGTATTTTTCTTTGATTCCCGCAGCAATCAAGTCGGGATTCAGTTTTTTGGCAAATTCTTCAAATTCATGACCGCTTACGTCATCGTAGATAATCGTGCCTTCTTTGACGTATTCTGTGGTGCGCTTGTAGTCATCGCCATGGCCGAATTCATACCCGGTGCCAATAACTTCCATACCGAGGTCTTGGAAAGCAGGGATAACGTGACGGGGGCGCAGTCCACCGACCATCATCATGACGGTTTTGCCTTCTAAACGCGGACGATATTGCGCGATTAACGCATCCATATTGGTTTGATATTCGGCAATGACGCGCTCGGCGTTTTCTTGGATGGTTTCATCAAACTTCGCTGCAATGCTCCGCAACGATTTGGCGATTTGAGTCGGGCCAAAGAAGTTGAACTCCATCCAGCCGATGCCGTAAGTTTCTTCCATGTGACGGCAAAGGTAGTTCATCGACCGATAACAGTGGATGAGGTTCATTTTTGCCAAAGGAGCCATGACGACTTCGTTAAAGCTGCCATCTCCAGAGAATTGACTGATGACGCGCAAACCAATGGATTCGAGTAACATCCGACTGGGCCAAGCGTCACCGCCGATGTTGTAGTCACCGATAATGTTGACATCATAGGGGCCGGGTTCGTAGCCTTCAGGAGTCTTGCGATATTCGTCGGCTTTGGGCAGTACCCAGTCTCGCACGGTGTCATTGGCGATGTGGTGACCGAGGGATTGGGATACACCCCGGAAGCCTTCACAACGAACGGGAACAACTGGTTTTCCAGTTTCTTTGGCTTTGGCGCGAGCGACGGCTTCGATGTCATCTCCGATTAAGCCGACGGGACATTCTGATTCAATGGTAGTGCCTTGGCTTAAGGGGAACAGAACTTCGAGTTCGTCGATGAGTTTGGCGAGTTTTTTGTCACCGCCGAAAACGATGTCTCGTTCTTGGAAGTCGGAGGTAAACTGCATCGTACCAAAGGTATCTACGCCCGTGGTGCCAACGTAGTAGTTACGACGACCGGACCAGGAGTAGTAACCGCAACCGACAGGCCCGTGGCTAATGTGAACCATGTCTTTGACCGGTCCCCAAACCACCCCTTTCGCACCAGCATAGGCGCAACCGCGAGTGGTCATTACTCCAGGAACGGATTTTTTATTGGACTTTACGCCGCAATCAGAGTTGTTTTCTTCGTAAACGCCGAGGTGTTTTTGACGTTTTTTCGCTGCCTTTTCGGGATAGGCTTCTAGTACCTCTTTAATGAGGTCTTGATTTTGATCGACAGTGGTCATGATATCTTTCCCTTGCAATTGATGAGGTGTGGGCTTGGGGCAGGGAGGAGGGAAACTAATGTCTCTCCTCCCCTAGAAGGCTGGTTAGACGGAAGTCGTTGCTTTATCGGCTTCGATTACTTTTTGATATTCTTCGTCAGAATCCATGAAGCCGAACTCAACTAATAAGTCTTCAAGCTCATCCATGGTGATGGGAGTCGGAATTACTAAGTCTTTGTTGTTTTTGATCTTGTCAGCAAGAGCGCGGTATTCATTGGCTTGGGGATGTTCCGGCTCGTACTCGATCACGGTCATGCGACGTAATTCTGCCCGTTGCACCACGTTGTCGCGGGGAACGAAGTGAATCATTTTGGTGCCGAGTTTTTCAGCGAGGGCTTCGATTAGTTCAACTTCTTTGTCAACTTTACGGCTGTTGCAGATTAAGCCGCCTAAACGCACGCCGCCAGATTGGGCATATTTGAGAATACCGCGAGCGATGTTGTTGGCTGCGTACATGGCCATCATTTCCCCGGAGGTGACGATGTAGATTTCTTGGGCTTTGCCTTCCCGAATCGGCATGGCAAAACCACCGCAAACTACGTCACCTAATACATCGTAGGACACTAAGTCGAGGTCTTCGTAAGCGCCTTCTTCTTCGAGGAAGTTAATGGCGGTGATAATACCCCGACCTGCACAACCTACGCCGGGTTCAGGACCACCGGATTCAACGCAACGGACGTTGTTGTAGCCTGGGACTAATACTTCTTCGAGTTCGACATCTTCAACCGAACCGCGTTCGGCAGCGAGGCTAAGAATTGTGGTTTGGGCTTTGCAGTGGAGCATCAAGCGGGTGGAGTCGGCTTTCGGGTCGCACCCGACGATCATGACGCGTTCGGTTTCTGATAGGGCTGCGATGGTGTTTTGAGAAGTGGTGGATTTACCAATACCGCCTTTTCCGTAAAATGCAATC
>JBKHDX010000263.1:0-6188 GCA_046541115.1 Spirulinaceae cyanobacterium
TGACCATTCCTTTTGACAAACTTCGACCCCAACCATCAGGAAAATCCCTACGCTAACCCCAAAGCGTTATCAGAATCCGTTGCAAGAAAAGCAGCAGGAGTTAAAACGTTTATGTACATTATTGGAAGGTTAACGCTCGCCGACGAGCCAACGGCAAGATTAGGAGATTGTTATAACGCATGATATTTGTTCAAACGATAATCGATTTCACGGCGACTCACGGGTTATCCCTGCCCTATTGGTGCCTGGCGACAACCCCCGAAACCACCGATATCGATCGCGGTGCGCTGGTGATTGCTGGCGTATTGTTAAGCTTAATTACGATCTTTATTGCGAGTAAAGTCGGGGGTGAAATTTGCTCTCGGATTAATCTACCCCCGGTACTGGGCGAATTAGTAGGCGGCGTACTGATCGGAGTTTCTGCCTTATCGATTTTAGTATTTCCAGAAAGTGGCGCACAAGCGAGTGATTCTCTAATTTTTAAGTTGATCGAACTCGGTACACCGCTTCCGCCTGAAATCGCAGAATCGATTTTTGAGTCCCAAAGCGAAGTAATCGATGTACTGTCGGAGTTGGGCGTTATTATTCTGCTGTTTGAAATTGGGCTAGAGTCTGACCTCAAAGAACTCATTGATGCCGGAGTCCAAGCGACAATTGTTGCGGTAGTAGGGGTAGTAGCTCCTTTTGCTTTGGGAACCATTGGGTTAATTTATTTATTTAGCATTCCCACGATTCCGGCAGTTTTCGCCGGGGCAGCATTAACAGCCACCAGTATCGGCATTACAGCAAAGGTATTGGCGGAATTAGGTCAACTCAGCAGCAAGGAAGGTCAAATTATTATCGGGGCGGCAGTAATTGATGATGTATTGGGCATTATCGTTCTGGCGGTGGTTTCGAGTTTGGCGAAAACCGGAGAAGTCCAGATTGTCAATATTGCTTATCTGATTGTGAGTGCGGCAGTATTTTTAGTCGGGGCGATTTTATTGGGTCGCTTGCTCAAGGATTATTATGTGGGCTTGGTGAATAACATGAAGACCCGCGGCGAATTGCTGCTCACGGCTTTGGTGTTTTGCTTTGCTTTAGCCTATATTGCCAATGCGATTCAACTCGAAGGAATTTTAGGGGCATTTGCGGCGGGTTTGGTGTTGGCTGAAACCCAGAAACGTCAAGAGCTAGAAGAACAAATTATCCCTGTGTCAGATGTATTGGTTCCGGTGTTTTTTGTCTGCGTGGGAGCGCAAACGAATTTAAGTGTCTTGAATCCTGCGGTTCCGAGCAATCGTGAAGGGTTGATTGTGGCGATCTTCCTGATTATTGTGGCGATTATCGGTAAGGTAATCACAGGTTTTACGGTGTTCGGACAACCGGGTATTAACCGCTTGGCCATTGGGGTGGGGATGATTCCTCGCGGTGAAGTGGGTTTGGTGTTTGCCGGGGTGGGTTCGGCAAGTGGCGCATTGTCGGCTTCAACCGAAGCGGCAATTATTATGATGGTCATTTCCACAACGTTTCTGGCTCCGCCTTTGTTGCGGGTTGTCTTTCAAACCCCCGAACCCAAATCCGAGGCGGTTTCATCAAATTCTGTGAACTCGGAACCCAAGTAGGGGGTAAAGTATCTTTGTAAATTACAAGGACACCTATACCGAGTAATAACCTCTCGAGGAGTAAGATTTTGAAACATTACCAACGATATGGACTACTCCTAAGTCTATTGAGCGTGTTGTGTATTGCGACACCAAGTTGGGCCGATCGCATTACGTTTTGGCGTTTTGACCGCAATGAGAATCAGTTGGTGTTTACCACGGATTCTGATGTGCAACCGACGGCGCAGTTGATTTCTAATCCGACTCGTTTAGTCATTGACCTACCGGGGATTCGCTTGGGTCAACCCACGGTGAATCAATCGGTGGGCGGTTTGATTCGCTCGTTGCGGGTGGGTCAGTTTGATGCTCGCACGACGCGCATCGTCATTGAAGTGGCTCCGGGCTATACCCTAGACCCGGAAAAGATTCGCTTTCGGGGAGCAACGCCGACTCAGTGGTCGGTACAGTTACCCGAACCGGAACGGATTTCGTCGTCGGTTTCCGAACCGCCGACGACAACGAGTTCTGCTGAGTCGGAACAGCCCTTTCAAGTGACGAGTCGCGGTTTTTTTTTAAGTCTGAACGACTCTCCCGCTAAGGTTGATGTCAATCGCGATCGCGATCGGGTCAATATTGACCTCGAAGGGGTGGTTTTACCGGAAAACTTACTCGCTAACGCGATCGCCCTCGACCAGTTTGGGGTACGCTCGGCCCGTTTTACTCAAATGAATGCCAATCCGCCGATCGCTCGCATCACTCTCGATACGAGCGATCGCGCTCAACGGTGGCAAGCGAGTTCCGATAACCGGGGTGGGGTCAACATTGTTCCTGTGGGCAATATCACCCCGGTTGCGGCTCGTTCTGGGGTAGCGACGATTGAATCAATTGATTTCAGTCGCGATACGTTAATGATTAATGCCAATACCGAAATTGAAGGGTCAAGCCGTTGGAATGCTCAAGCCCAACTTTATGAAATTACAATTTCTAATGCTCAAATTGCCGAACGCTTGCGAGGGCCTCAAATGGGAGGCAATAGCCCAATTGCAGAATTGCGGGTGCGTCAACAAGACGATCGCACCACGATTTTATTACTCAAGCCCAATCCTGGCTACCGTTTAGGACAAATGCCGAGGGGCCGCAGTCGCCGTTTAAGCCTGCCCCTCGAACGCCAAAGCTCTCGCGTCAATCCCCCCACCGAAGAACGTCAACGCATTGCTGTACCGCCTCCGACTCGCCGCTCTAGCCCTTCTCAAGCGGCTCCCACTCCTGCCCCGACGGGGGATTTACCTAGGGTACGCAATTCGCGGGTTTTGGTGACGGTCGATCCGGGCCACGGGGGTAAAGACCCAGGGGCGATCGGGATTGGGGGGTTGCGAGAAAAGGATGTGGTACTCGATATTAGCTTGCAGGTGGCGCGGTTGCTCGAACAACAAGGGGTGCAGGTGTTGTTGACGCGCTCAGATGACCGTTTTATTAGTTTGGACGGTCGCACGGCGATGGCGAATCGGGCCCGGGCGGATATTTTTGTGAGCATTCATGCCAATGCAATTAGTATGAGTCGCCCGGATGTGAATGGTTTTGAGATTTATTATTATTCGAGTGGATTGCAGTTGGCCCAGACGATTCATCGTAGTGTGATGCAGAGTATTAATATTCGCGATCGCGGGGTGCGCCAAGCGCGGTTTTATGTGTTGCGAAATTCGGCGATGCCTGCGGTGTTGGTGGAAACGGGCTTTGTCACGGGACGAGAAGATGCGGCCAATTTACGTCAAGCGGCTCATCGCGCTCAAATGGCAGAAGCGATCGCGAGGGGCATTTTACTTTATATTCAACAAGGATCGTAACGATTTCAGGCCGATTCAACTTTGAGAAAGTCCGACAAAAGCCTGACACTCGGCTACACTGAGGTCTAATTCTTTATATTGCGTCAATTATTTAGGAAACCGATGCAGCGAATTGGCATTTTTGATAGTGGTGTGGGGGGATTAACAGTTTTGCGCGAACTCGATCGCCAGCTTCCCCAGGAGTCTATTCTTTATTTTGCAGATACGGCCCGTCTGCCTTACGGGACGCGATCGCCTGCCGAAATTGTACAGTTTGTCCGAGAAATTATTCCCTGGATGCTCGCGCAACAAGTCAAGATGATTTTGATGGCTTGTAATACGAGTTCGGCGTTGGCGTTAGAAGCGGTGCGCCAGGAGTTTGATGTGCCGATTTTAGGTTTAATTTTACCAGGAGCTGCCGCCGCCGTGCAAAAAGGGCGACGCATTGGTGTAATTGCGACTCCTGCAACCGCCGCGAGTCATGCTTACCGGAATGCCATTTTAGAAATTGATTCTACGGTGGAGGTTTGGGAAGTGGGTTGTCCTGAGTTTGTGCCGTTGATCGAACAAAACCGCCTTCACGATGCTTATACTTATGAAGTGGCGAGTCGTTATCTTCAACCCCTGCTCGATCGCGATATTGATACGTTGATTTATGGCTGTACCCATTATCCCCATCTCGAACCGGTGTTGCAGGGGATTCTACCGCCTTCGGTGCAGTTAATCGATCCGGCGCGATCGCTGGTGCAAGCCACTCAACAGGAGTTAACGTTACTCAATCTTCCAAACCGGGGCGATCGCGCCCCTACCCAATTCCACGTGAGTGGTTCGCCTCAGCAGTTTGCCCGGTTGTCTCAGCAATGGTTGGGAGATTTTCCCCACGTTGAAAAAGTCTATCTCTCAACGGCATTAGAACTACCTATTGAGTCGATAGACTGATATAATGATAGGCTACAGCGCGATTGCTGCCTAATGAATGTTACGGGTGGGCGTGGCTGTTACTTTCCCGGTACGCCGCGCCACCGCTAACAACAAATAAACAGATAATAAATAAATCGAGGCAATGAACAAGATTAGCGTGGGCATTTCTCCATAACTCATAGCTAAAGGACAAGGAAGAATAGCGAGAGAGGTATTTAGTTGTAGTCACCACTCACTCAAAAACAGTTCTTTTGAGCGAGGGCTGAATTGTACCTGTAATTCTTAAAACGACGATCGATTGTTTCGCCAGCTTGGTAACGAGTTTCCGGGCTGACGACAGCAACACATTGAAAAATTCGATCGAGATCGTCTAAATCGCAACCCGTAATTCCATCACTACTCCAGTTCAAACTTTAAAGCCTTGAAACTGAGCGGTGACTCACACTACTACAGAAAACCAATGTAGTTTGATGAATGCTCGCGCTACATGAAAAACCAAACAACGCTACAAAAGCAGATTGCCCTGGTCAATTGATTGACTGTGAGTGCTTTTCGTGCGGAAAAACAATTGGCTGCGTGGGGCTGCTCATTCTTTAACAAAACTTCGTTAAAAACGAGCTTTGAAAACGCTTAGAACCCCTACTAATAGATTAACACAACATCCCTTAGGCTTAAAGGGGTTATCCTAAAAAAATCTGTAATTTTACTAACCTTTACAGAAGACTTGGCCCCGTCAGGGCGCGATCGCGAAAAATTGATAGGAAATTCTCTGGCATAATCAGCCCTTGTTGGGAAAGCTTGTCTTAAAATAAATGAAAAGATATGTAAACTTTCGTAACCATACAGCCAAACCGGGCGAACTCATGACCTCAGTAAAATCGCTTTTTGCTCCCGTTGAGACCGATTTGAGGCTCTTAGCGGAAAACCTCCAAAACCTCGTTAGCGCACAACATCCCATTCTCAGTGCTGCGGCCGAACACCTGTTTGGTGCGGGAGGAAAGCGACTCAGGCCGGCCATTGTCCTCCTTGTCGCCCGTGGCACGATGTTAGAAAAAGAAATCACACCGCGTCACCGTCGCTTGGCCGAAATCACCGAAATGATCCACACAGCGAGTTTAGTCCACGACGATGTAGTAGATGAATCGGAAGTGCGGCGCAACGTCTCGACGGTCAACAGCTTATTTGGCAACCGCATTGCCGTGTTAGCCGGAGACTTTTTATTTGCTCAAGCCTCTTGGTATCTGGCCAACCTCGACCAACTCGAAGTCGTCAAACTGCTCTCTGAGGTGATTCGCGACTTTGCCGAAGGAGAAATTCGCCAAGGACTCAATCGCTTTGACACCAGCTTGTCTTTAGAAGCCTACATCGAAAAAAGCTACTACAAAACCGCGTCCTTGATGGCCAATAGTGCCAAAGCCGCCGGGGTGTTAAGCGAAGCCGATCCTGAAGTTAACCAAGGGTTATACGATTACGGTCGTCACTTTGGCTTGGCATTCCAGATTGTGGATGATATTTTAGACTTCACCGCTTCGACGGAGGTATTAGGCAAGCCTACCGGGTCAGATTTAGCCAGTGGGAATCTCACAGCCCCGGTTTTATTTGCCATGGAAGAACAACCCTTTCTCGAAGTCTTGATCGAGCGCGAGTTTAGCCAAGATGGAGATTTAGAGCAGGCGTTGAGCTTGGTGGAAAAAAGCCAAGGAATTACCAAATCGCGGCAGTTGGCTGCTCACCACTCAAAACAAGCTGTAGAAAGCCTCAAGTTGCTCAAACCTTCAGCATCCAGTCAAGCGTTGTTAGATTTAACTGAATATGTGTTGAGTCGGATGTATTAAGCTTTTGTCTTTTGTGTTTGAGCGGG
>JBKHDX010000264.1:0-6154 GCA_046541115.1 Spirulinaceae cyanobacterium
TGATTGAAATTCGTTCCCCCGACCAAGGTACATTGGAGTTACAAAACAAGATTCTGCATTGTCTGAGTCAGGGGACGCAACTGGCGTGGTTGGTGGATTTCAGCCGTCAGCAAGTGTGGGTTTGGCAAGGGGATGATTTACCCTTGGTTTATGCGAATGCAGAGATACTGCCAAGTTTGGGGATTTTGCCGCAGTTGACGGTGGTGGCGGTGATGGCGATGACAGGGCGTTAGTTTGAGAAATGGTGTATTCTGGGGGAATCGGTAAAGCTGTATACTGCATACAGAATAGAAAATCCCTACAATTAAACCAAATATAAAATACGATCGCGCCCTTCAGCTTTTAAGAATTATGCTTATCACTCAACAGCCCGTATTTCGTAACTTTTGGTATCCCGTCGTTCCCCTCGAACTCCTCAAAAGCCAGCAACCCTACTCCTTTACCTTGCTAGGGGAAGCCATTGTGGTGTGGTTGGATAAAGACGGGAAACCCGCAGCCAGTCAGGATCGCTGCTGTCATCGTTCGGCTAAACTGTCCTTGGGGACGGTGGACGATGGCTGTATTGTGTGTCCTTATCACGGGTGGCAATTTGACGAGACGGGGGAATGTCAGAAAGTCCCGCAAATCAGCGATCAAAATAAGATTCCCAAAACCTATAAAATCCAGGCGTATCAATGCAGCGAACGGTATGGTTATGTGTGGGTGTGTATGGGGGAACCGTTGCAGCCCATTCCAGAGATTCCCGAAGCAAGTCAAGACGATTATCGCATTATCCCGGAGTTTTACGAACCCTGGAACTGTGCGGGATTGCGGGTGATGGAAAACGAAATGGATTTGGCGCATCCTACCTTTGTACATACTACCACCTTTGGCAGCGAGGGACACCCGGTTCCTGATGCGATGGATGTGAAGGAGACGGATTACGGGGTGAAGGTGAAAGCGACCCTGGGGGTAGTAAATCCAGAATTGCAACAGAAAAACCTGAAAATGGAAAATCGGGAAACCACGCGAACTCTCGATATTGACTGGTTTATGCCGTTTACCTGTTGTCTGCGGATTAATTATCCCAACGGCTTAACCCACATGGTGGTTAATACCATGACTCCGATCGCGGATGGGCGATCGCAAATGGTACAATTTTGTATTCGCAACGATACCGAAGCGGAAACCAAAGCCAGCGACGCGATCGCGTTTGATCGTCAGGTGACTTTAGAAGATAAAATTATTTTAGAAAGTACCGATTTTGACGTTCCTTTAGAGATTAAAGCCGAACAACACATGATGACAGATAAGCCCGGAATTATCATTCGTCATCGCATTGCAGCTTTACTCAAAGCCCACGGAGAAACCGAAGTAAGACGATCTTAGCAGCCTATCAAATCCACTTATTCGTGGGGCTTTAGAACCCCGGTTTCTTATTCTCGTAATCGATAGATTTAGATTCTAACGTAGGTTGGGTAGAACGAAGCGAAACCCAACACCACCTCAACTTTTGTTGGGTTTCGTAACCTCAACCCAACCTACGCGAGAAGATTAAGTCAGTCCATTATTACGATAACTTTTCTTCAGAAAAAGGCAACTCCACAATAAACTCAGTCCCCTCACCGGGAGTTGAAAAACAAAGCAGTTGACCCCCATGTTTTTCGGTGATAATTTGATGGGAAATCGCCAAACCCAAACCCGTTCCTTTTCCGATCTCTTTAGTGGTAAAAAAGGGATCGAATAAACGATTTTGGGCTTTTGGAGGAATACCCAAACCATTATCTTGTATGCGAATCGCGATCGCGTTTTCATTAGATTTTAGTTCTGTAATGATCTGAATTTCGGGCAGAAAATTAGGGGTTTTTCCGCATTTTTCTTCTAACGCATCGATGGCGTTGATAATTAAATTCATAAATACTTGATTTAACTGCCCTGGATAACATTCAATGGCAGGAATGTTGCCAAATCGAGTTGTTACCGCGATCGCCTTACGGGTTTTATGGGCTTTAAGGCGATTTTGCAGAATCATTAATGTACTTTCAATCCCCTGATGTAAATCCGCTTTTTTCATATCAGCTTCATCGACACGGGAAAAAGTCCGCAAAGATAAAACAATCTCGCGAATGCGATTTGCCCCAGTTTTCATCGATCGCAGTAACTTGGGAAAGTCATCTTGGATAAACTCCAAATCCAGAGTTTCAAGTTCTGCCCTAATTTCGGGATGGGGTTGAGGATAGCATTGTTGATACAAGTTCAGCAAGTGTAATAAATCATTCGCATATTCAATCGCAGGATCGACATTCCCGTAAATAAAGCTAACGGGATTATTAATTTCGTGGGCAACTCCGGCCACCATTTGACCAATCGAAGCCAGTTTTTCACTTTGAATGATTTGGGCTTGGGTACTTTGTAATTGTCGTAAAACTTCAGTTAATTCTACCGCTTTTTCCCGTTCGCGACGTTCGGATTCTTGCAGGGCAATTTCGGCTTGTTTGCGATCGCTAATATCAGTATGAATGGCCAGTAATCCCACAATTTGATTTTGGCAATCTTTAATTGGAGTTGCCCGTAAAAACACCTCAAAACGTTTCCCAAACTTAGATTTTTGTACCACCTCCCCCACCCAAGATTGGCCGCGAGTAATGGTTGCAATCACCTCGCGGCCCACTTGCGGGTCAACAAAAACTTTTTGGGGCCCCCTATTCTCTTGAAAATCGGCGGCTGTGGGGTAACCAAACAACTCGCTAAAGGCTTGATTTTGGTAAAAATGATAACCTTGAGGATCGGAAATACCGATCGCGTCGGTGGCACTATCCGCCGCTTGTTTAAAGCGATTTAAGGCGATTTCGGCTTGTTTGCGGCCATGAATGTCTTTGTGGGTTCCCGTCATGCGGAGGGGGCGATTTTGTGCGTCTCGTTCAAAGGCCATACCGTGGGTGGCAATCCATTTCCACTCCCCCGATTTAGTTTGCATTCGCAGTTCCATTTCATACGCATCGATGCGATTTTCGAGATAATCTGTGAGGTGGGCTTGAACCTGCGGCAAGTCATCGGGATGCACTAACCCCTTAAAGGCATCTAAGTTAGCTTCAATTTCTGCGTCCGCGTACCCTAACATGGCTTTCCACTGCCAATCGTAGTAAATTTCCCCGGTTTTGAGGTTCCAATCCCACAAACCCAGAGAACTACCTTCTAAGGCGAGTTGCAGGCGTTCTTGGCTGATTTGAAGGGCCAGTTCGGTTTGTTTGCGTTCGGTGATATCAGTGGTTACACCGATAATTTGGGTAACTTGACCTTGCAAATCTCTATCAAATACTTTGTCGCGACTCACAAACCAACGCCATTGATTTTGGGCATCTTTGAGTCGATATTCGATGGTATAAATTTTGCCATCACTAGCGGCAATAAACTGTTTTTGATAGTGACAAAAACGGGGAAAGTCCTCAGGATGTATTAAGTTCTGTAAGAAGTCTTTATCAACTTTGAGGTCAGAAGAATAACCCAATACTTCAATGATTTTTTGATTGCTGTAAATATAATCGTTTTGGGCTAAATCATAAATATAAACCAGGTTAGGTAGCGTTGCTACTAAGTTTTCAAATAAATGCTTTTGTTCGCGAAGATCGGCTTCGGTTTCTTTGAGTTCAGTAATATCAATCACTAAACCATCCCAAAGAATATCGCCATTTTCTTGTAGTTCAGGACGAGCAATTCCCCGCAACCATTTCCATTCAAAATTAGGGGCAAGAATACGCCATTGGGATTGCCACGGCATTAAAGTTTCCGCCGAAGTTGCTATGGTTTCGGCAACTCCCACTGCATCATCAGGATGAACGGGATCGAATAGTCTTTCGGCATTAGCTGTAATCGCTTCGGGTTCAACACCATACAATTCTCGACAACCCGACGAAACATAAGGAAATGATTTTTCTCCTGTTGGGGTGAGACGAAACTGATAAATTAAACCCGGAATGTTATCAGCAAGACGGTTAAAACGAGCCGTTAAACTCATTAATTCTTCCTGTTGCTGTTGTTGGGTGGTGATATCTTGAATTTGCCCGATAATCAAGGTTTCACTCTTATTGGTCTTGACCCCATTTTCTTTAATAATAAGGGCATATTTTTGGCGATCGCTATTGGTAAAAATAATTTGTCTTTCTTGGGGTTCCGTGAGAGGGGATTGAGAGTCTTGGAGTTGTTTTAATAATTGCTTGTGTTCGGGTTTTAAGTCGCGATCGCTTTTCGGATCGAGTAAGGCTTGTCGAGAACAGCCCAACCAATCACAAAAAGCATCATTCACTTTGAGGATTTGGTTTTGGGTATTTTTAAGAAAAATCGGAGTCGCGATCGCGTTCAGGATTTGATCGTTGCATAATTGATACTGCTGTTCAATCTGATAACAATGCTCTTGATTTTTATGCCGTTCAATGGCTAAATATAAGCAGCGCGTGAGTAAATGACAACCCACCGTTCCTTTGATCAAAAAATCTTGCGCCCCCGCTTGAATCGCTTGGATTGCTAAAGTAATATCATTGTGAGAAGTTAACACAACGATGGGCGATCGCCTGCTATATTCTTGAATAGCCGTTAAAGTGTTTAACGCAGTGCTATCGGGTAAATATAAATCGAGCAGAATAATATCAAACTGAACTTCTCGTAGGCGATCGCAAGCCTCTTTTAGAGTTCCAGCACTAACAATGGCAAAGCGATTGAGAGCATGAGAAGCCATCAGTAATTCTTCAAGCAGTTCTGCTTGATCGGGATCGTCTTCGACAACCAACAGTTTATAGGTTTGAGGAATTGCGATAGAAGGAAGATTGGCCAACATAAAGTGTAATGTAGGTCTTAGAGTCTAGTGTGAAAGAGAAAAACCGATGAATTTATAGCAATAATAGTGCTACTTTTGCTAAAAAAAGATTAAGGTAAAATTTAGAATTCCATTGCATATTTTGTCAATTTTGATACTTGTATCGAAATTTTCGCCCCCAGAAAATACTATCATCGAGAAGTTTAACAAACTGTCAATCTAGCTTTTTTGTACTGTTAATTTCCAATTTTACTGAAATTTACTCGACTTTAGTAATAGAGTCGAGACAAAATTGAAAATACTTGAACCTATTGTCACATTTTAACTAACTCTTAGCCCACCAGAATCCGTAAAAACCTCAAGGATTTAGCCCAAGTCCTGCTAATATTCGGTGGATTTGTCAGATTTTTTCCGCGACTTCCGCATTTTTACGCAGGCA
Source organism: Spirulinaceae cyanobacterium (assembly GCA_046541115.1). Classification (GTDB taxonomy): domain Bacteria; phylum Cyanobacteriota; class Cyanobacteriia; order Cyanobacteriales; family Spirulinaceae; genus Jaaginema. The sequence continues at coordinate 5,229 of JBKHDX010000264.1, forward strand.
ACTTTTTCGGAATTTAGTAATTACAAAAAACTGATTTATAGCTTATTCTTTTTTTAGAAAAAGATGCCAAAATTTACTGCTAGGCTATTCTAAATTCTGCCATAGCGAGCCGAAATAACCGGGGTGCGATCGCGATTCTGTTTCCAAGCCCACATTTGATCCCCCAGAGAAAAATGCCACCACTCGCGATCGTGACGACAAAACCCCCCGTGGTGCATCACAGCCGCCAATAACTGCCGATGAGCGTGGTATTTCTGAGTTTCTGGGGTAGTTGCTTCCGCATAATAATTCGGATGGGAAATCGGGGAAATTTCGTCAATCTCTCCTCCCATTGCCAGCCATTGCCCTTTTTCATCAATTAACGTCACATCCACCGCCGCTCCTGTACTATGGGGAGGGGGAGTATCCGGGTTTTCACTGGGAACTGCCCAAAATTGATACACCTCCTGCCAAATCGCTTCGGCTTGGCTCGCAGACAGATTTTTAGGGTCAAATCCTTGAGCTTGGCACACCTGAGCAAAAGTATAATCCACCATAAACTGCTGCACCGCGATGGGTCGATAAGCATCAAAAATCAAAATCCGCAAGCGGGGTTGTTGCTGCTGAAGCTGGTGTTGCGCCATTCTCAACCCTTCTAAAACTTGCTTTCGTACATAATAAGGCGATCGCGTCCCATAATCCGCCCCCAACTTCACATAAGGGTGAGGAGAAACCACCTTAAATTCTTCTAAGGGAATCGCGACCAAGGGTTCGCCACATTCAATAATAGGAATATTGAGATAAGGTTTGGTCATTTCAGTTATCAGTCATCAGTTATCAGTCATCAGTCTCTTTGTCCAAAGTCAGAGGCTTGAAAGATTGAATCGGATATTTTTTATCCGCTTGCCAGTTGAAAGGGGAGTTTTAAAACCTAATTTTGGGGTTAT
>JBKHDX010000265.1:0-6083 GCA_046541115.1 Spirulinaceae cyanobacterium
TTGTAGAAAGCGTTTCTGAGACAATTTCGAGTGAAAATGACGGGATACCCGATACTGCTGCTACTCCCTCGCAATTGAATTGGCCGGTGGAAGAAGGCGATCGCGTTTCTGAAGATTTCGCGATCTCTGAGGCAGAAACAAGCGATTACGAGACACAAGAAACAGATAATCCCATCGAGCCGATTGTAGAAAGCGTTTCTGAGACAATTTCGAGTGAAAATGACGGGATACCCGATACGGCTGCTACTCCCTCGGAATTGAATTGGCCGGTGGAGACAGAAGCCAGCGATCTGGCGAGTCCTACCGCAGAAAATAACAACTTTGAGACAACAGAAACCGCGATCGCCTCAAATCCAACCTATTCGGAGATTGAAGACGTTTATGACGCAATTTTAGACGATAGCACGATAACGGCGGAGTCAACAGACCCCGATATCGCGACCGAGACCCTTCCTGAAACGGCGGCGACCCCCGCAGAATTAGACTGGCCAGTCGCGCCAGCCGCCGATAATGGTGCTTATGAGCCGCAGGAAACAGAAAGTACCCCAAATTTAACTAAAACATCAGAAGAATATACTTCCGAGCCAATTTCAGCCGAATTTGAAGCAAATCCCGACCCAATACCCTCCCCAGAAACCGAAGATTTTGTCTTCTCGGAAACCGAAACCCCAGAAACAGAAAACCGAGACACCGAAACCACAGATTTAAAATCCCTGTTAGACCAATCGATTCAAAGTCTCGAAGAAATCCTGCAACAAGCCGATCGACCCCTAGAAAGCGAAGAAACCGCCCTCGAAACCCCCAGTCAGCCAGAAGCCGAAAACCCCCATGAGCAATGGGTCGAACAGATGCGCGATCGCGTCGCGAACCTCAAACTGCTGATGTCCCTCAACCATGACAACTATGTGCGTTATGGGACAGAAAACCTATTTGTGAGCGGTCAAATCAACGCCCCGGCCCGCCAAAGCAAAGACCTAAACATCTTACTCGCTCCCATCAGCAACCAAAACGCGACCTTACGGCTACAGTATCATCTACGCGATCCCCAATCCACTGCCTTTTACGACCCCGATCGCCCCCCTGAAAACAGCCAAAGCCAGCAACTCTACCACAATCAACAAGCCAACGCCGAGTCCAGTTTACCCTTAATCTTTGGCTTTAACCTCGCGATCGCCCCGGAATTCCAGCAACCCTTGATTCTCGGTGAGGCCATTCTCGAACTGCAAATCCAATCCAAACAGCACAAAACCGTTTATACCACCATTCTGGCGCGTCAACCCTTTACCATTACCGCCGAGATCGAAGAACTCCTCGAAACCGCTTTCCCCAGAGAAAGCGAACAACCTCAAATCGCCAAAGCCATTCCCCCGACCCCCTTAAAGACGGATTTTGTCGATTTAACCAAAACACCTCATGCCATTCCCGTTTCCCAATTTAATCCCACAAGCAAACAAGCCATCCCCCCCAAACTCAGCCCAACTAAACCCAACGCCCCAGGAGAAACACCCAAGCGGAACTTAGATTTACCGCCCTTTAATCCGCCTCCTGACTATTCTCTTTTCCAAACTGACGCGATCGCCCCAGAACCCCCCCCAGAAGCCCCAGAAACTCCAGAACCCCCGGCAGAAACCGAAATACAGCACCCCCCCATTCAGTTCTTTGCCGAAGCCGACCCCAACCCCACCCCCGAAGCCATAACGGGGGTTTGGGACGAACCCCTAGAATCAGAATTAGAAGCAGATAGGGACAACAACCCCGACATTAACTTAGAGTTAGACGACTTTCCCGAACTCGAAAGTCCACCCCAACCCCCCCCCAATCCCGCAGCAGACCAAGGGTTTCAGTCCTTACAACTTCAGGATCGTTTTTGGCATCGCATGAATTCCCTAGCTGAAGATGCCAGCTTTTTTGCCACCACCTGGCCCCCAGACAACTTACCCCTAGACTCAGAAGCAATTACCCCCGAAGCCCCAGAAGAACCCCTAGGGACTGAAGCGGAAACCGAGGAAAACCCCCCAAACCCAGAAAGTGTGGTCATTCCCACACACCCCCCGCTACAACTGCCTTTCGAGGACTTGCTGGCCCCGCCACCGCCGTTACGCTGGGCCCAAGCCCCCGCGACGGATGCAGAAGCAACCGAAGACTCAGCCCCCCCAGATGAAACCATCGACTGGGACAGCGATGAAGAAGACACCGAGTTAGAAGCGGCAGTAATCGAGACCGAGGCCGAACCCCCGTCTTCTTTCTTTCCTGCTTATCCCCAAACGACCCCAGAAGAAACTGAAGCAGACCCAGAAGCAGACGCGATCGCATCGGAGGAGTTTTTTGAACAAACGCCCCCAGAATCGCCCTCTCCCGCCGAAGCTGAATACTACAATCCCGAAATTGTCGTAGATGATGACCGGGATTGGTACGCCCCCCCACTCCCCCGTCGCGATACCTCTGGCCTACCTTATCCCGATACAGTCAGAGTATCAGCCCAAGAAGCCCTAGGAGGCGTAGTCCGACAAGATAATGCCCCCATTCCTATCCCGATTTTGACGGTTACTGAAGGAGAACTCATTGCCGGAGAACCCGTTTTAATTCGGGTCAAACTGCCGCCGCAATCGGGAGCAATTTATGTCAAACTTTGGGTAATTGATTGCGAAACTCGTCATCTTTTAGACGGGCCGCGAGCTTTGGTAGATTTTAGTGCGTTACCCACTGGGGAATTGGAAACCATGACTCAGTTACAAGTTCCCTTGGGCAGTCGTTCGATTCGTTTTGAGGCGATCGCGATTGACATTGCCACCCAAAGAGAAAGCCGCAAAGCTACGGCAGACCGCAGTGCCATTCCGCCAGATTTACCGGATTTTTCTTCAGATTTCTTTTAATGGTTATTTGTTATTTGTTGTTGGTGTTCGCTCTTATTTCCTCAATTGGTCATGGGTAACTGGTAATTGGTAATTTCCTCCCCCTACTGTCTCTGGTCTAAATAAACCTACCCGTTACAACGGATTGTCGCCTCTGGTCTAAGTTTTTGTTCCGGGCTAGGGTTGAGAATGTGGAAATTTGAGAAAGTGGGTGTATAGGACGCAAATCTCCCACCTAGTAATAGGGGAGAATTACTCATGGCTCATTTTAAGAAAATCAAGTTAAAAATTATCGCAATACGTTCGTGGCTTGAGACAAAATGCCAAGGCTCAAAGCTAGATATAGTGGGCATTGCCCACCGAGCGCAATGTCCTAATGGGCGTACCGTAGCGCTATAAACGTCGATCGACAACCAATAACCAATAACCAATAACCAACAACCAATGACAGATATTAAGTGGCTTATGGCTTGTTCGGCCCTGGTATTTTTGATGCAACCGGGGTTTATGTGCTTAGAGTCCGGCTTAACGCGATCGAAAAATAGTATTAATGTCGCGATCAAAAACTTAGCAGACTTAGGCATTTCTGTCGGCTTGTTTTGGATCGGTGGCTATGGCTGGATGTTTGGGGGATCTTATCTAGGATGGTGGGGAACTTCGGAATTTTTCACCAACGTTGATAGCCGGCCCGAAGTGGCGGCTTTTTTTCTGTTTCAGGCGTTGTTTTGCAGTACTGCCACCACCATTGTTTCGGGGGCTGTGGCGGAACGGTTGAAGTTTAATGCTTATATTATTATCGCCATTGTTGTTTCTGGCGTAATTTATCCGTTGTTCGGCCATTGGGCTTGGAATGGGATAGACCAAGCGCAATTTAACGGCTGGTTGGGTCAATGGGGTTTTGTGGATTTTGCCGGATCGACGGTGGTGCATAGCGTGGGGGCTTGGGTGTCCTTAGCGGCGTTGATCGTCATAGGGCCGCGGTTGGGGCGTTTTCCCGAACAAGGGCGATCGCGCAAAATTCACGGCTCCAATTTACCCATGTCGGTGTTAGGAGTCATGCTGTTATGGATTGGTTGGTTGGGCTTTAATGGCGGCAGTACATTAGTATTAGACGATCGCGTACCGAGCATTTTAGTTCATACCATCATGGCCGGGGTGGCCGGGTTGATTGCTGCTGGAATCGCCGCAGGATGGCTCTACAAGCGCTTAGAAGTCGAAGTTTTGATAAATGGGGCGATCGCGGGGTTAGTGGCGATTACAGCTTCTTGTCATGCGGTTACGACTCCCGAAGCAGTTATTATTGGCGCGATCGGTGCTGTTATCATGCTTTCAGTGCGAAATTGGCTGGAGTTTTGGCGCATTGATGATGCAGTCGATGCGGTGGCCGTTCACGGGGGGGCAGGGATTTGGGGAACTCTAGCGGTAGCTTTGTTCGGCCAACCCGAACTGCTCGATACAGGCTTAACCCCTCTACAGCAATTAGTGGTGCAAATGGTGGGGATTGGGATTTGTTTTGTTTGGGCTTTTGGTTTGTGTTGGTTGCTGTTTACCCTCATTAACCGCTTTTTTCCCCTGCGGGTTTCCCCAGAAGCAGAAAATATGGGCTTAAATGTCTCGGAACATCACGCCAAAACCGAACTCTACGATTTATTTGATGTGATGGCCCAGCAAACCCAAAAGCAAGATTTGAGTTTGCGGGTTCCCGTCGAACCCTTCACTGAAGTCGGTCACATTGCCCAACGCTACAACCAAGTCATGGATTCTCTCGAAAAATCCGTAAGTCAACTGCAAGCCCAAACCCAAGAACTCAACCAAGCCAAAGAAAAAGCCGAAGCCGCCAACCGCGCCAAAAGCACCTTTATCGCCAACATGAGCCATGAATTTCGCACGCCTCTCAATGCAATTTTAGGCTTTACCCAGTTATTGCAACGCAGTCGGGATTTAAAGCCGGATCACCAGGAAAATCTCAGCATTATTAACCGCAGTGGCGAACATTTGTTGTCTTTGATCAACCAAGTCCTCGACCTTTCTAAAATCGAAGCCGGACGCATTCAAATCCATTTGAGTAATTTTGATTTGTATCGCTTGCTGGATGACTTGGAAGATATGTTTGCGTTCAAAGCCGAGGAAAAAGAACTACAGCTTTTATTTGAACGCCATGTTAGCGTTCCTCGTTATGTTCGCACCGATGCAATCAAATTACGTCAAGTTTTAATTAATTTGCTCAATAATGCCATCAAGTTTACCGAAGATGGTGGCGTGTCGTTGCGGGTCGCATCCCAGGGCAGAACTGAAAACCCGGTGTTAACCTTTGAAGTAGAAGATACCGGGGCGGGAATCGCTGAAACCGAGTTAAATAGCTTATTTGAAGCTTTTGTGCAAACCGAAACCGGGAAAGCCTCTCAGGAGGGAACGGGGTTGGGTTTACCCATTTCCCGCAAGTTTGTTCAGTTAATGGGGGGCGATATTACCGTAAGTTCTCAGGTGGGAAAAGGGACGTTATTGCGATTTGAGATTATGGTGACCCCTATTGCTGCCTCGGAAGTCGAACATCATCAACCGACTGCTAAACGCCAGATTATCGCCCTCGATCCGGCTTGTCCGCCTTACAAGTTACTGATCGTAGATGATAAGTTAACCAATCGTCAGTTGTTGATCAAATTGTTACAACCCTTGGGATTTCAGTTAGCAACGGCCAATAATGGTCAAGAAGCGATCGCGCAATGGGAATCTTGGCAACCGGATTTGATTTGGATGGATATGCGAATGCCCCTTCTCGACGGTTACGGGGCGTTACGGGAGATTCGTCGTCAAGAAAAGGAACAAAATCGCCCTCACACCGTTATTATTGCCTTAACTGCCAGCGTCCTCGAAGAAGAACGGACGATTGCGATTCCGGCGGGTTTTGATGATTTTATGCGAAAGCCGTTTCGTTCTGATGATATTTTCAAGGCGATTACAACATATTTGGGGGCCCGCTTTCTTTACGATGACTGCCCATCTCAAGGGGCCATGTCTGCTTCTACGAGCCAAAAATCTTTGTCTTCTGAAATGTTAGCGGTTTTACCGCCGTCCCAGCAACAACAGTTACGGGAAGCTATTTTAGCGGCAGATTTAGAAGAAATTGAAGGGATTGTCGGCATAATATACCGTGAGTTGCCTGACTTGGCCGCTGTTTTACAAAAGTATGTGGATAATTTTGAATACGAGAAGTTGTTGACGTTGTTAAGT
>JBKHDX010000266.1:0-5913 GCA_046541115.1 Spirulinaceae cyanobacterium
AAGTTGAGTATTGTTTTTCATGGGGTGTTGTGGCGATTTTGTAGCTCACCCTAGTATGCCACTCTTTAACAATGCCATCGGAAACAAGGGCGCGATCGCGCCACTGGTCTGCGCTCTAGGATATCGATCGGAAAATCGCCACAACAGAAGTATAACCGTGTAAAAACGTATTACCGCCCACCGGGCCAATTTCCCCATTAGCAAAAAAGCCACTCAAGGCAATATCTCCGAAATAGCGGTTAATTTGTTGAGATTCAAAATTAGGCTGACCGTACAACCCCGCACCGCGACCCAAACAGGAAAACATCAAAGCCCCCATCGCAGAATGCTCTTGTTGGGCTTGCCGTTGTAGCCGCATTTCTAAATCCTCGGCGGAGGTTTGAGCATCACGGAGGTGAAACTGAATGCGGGCCCCCGGTCGAGCGCGATCGCCAATCGCGATCGCGCCATTGCGGGGATCGAGGCCGATCAAATTGCGAATCAAAAAGTCCCCTTGAGCCAAATTCTGCTTGAACTCATCGCGGGCTACACCAACAAACAAAGAATTTTGAGCCAGGGTACGATCCGAGCCGCTCAGTTGATTCAGTAAGTCTTGTAGGGCTTGTAGCGGCGCTTGTTCCCCCCCTACCTCACTTTCTACCGTCATAATGATATTGCGCTCTCCCTGGGCGATTTGGTAGGGCTGGCCAATGGGGCGACAACCTTGGGCGACAATGGTATCCATCACCACATTGCCACTCAGGGCTAAACCCACAATGCCATTGTGATAATGCTGATAATTGCCAAATAAACTCATACCTTGGTTAGTCATCCCCCCACTGGCTAAACCGCCGACTTTGGGGGAGTCGGGGTAAGCAAAATCCAACCCCTGCAATAAATCGTTAATGCCAGGGGTGGCAGGAGCGGCCAACAAGATAAACTGGGGGCGATCGCTTTTGGGAACGCCGATTAATTCTGTCCAACGATCCGGTGGACTATCTAAATCCGGTAAATCTGTGTCTTCGAGGTGAAAGAACTTTAACTGAACATCCGGTAAACTGGCCAAAGTCAAGCTCAATGCGGGTTCTCGTTCCACTTCTTGGGCTTCGGTGAGATGGGGGCTGCTACCGATAATTCCCCCACCGCCACAGCCGATTAAACAAGGAACATGGAGATATTCCCGCAATAACGGCATCAACCGGGGATAATCGCTGGCAAACGCCGAAGAAATAAAAATGAAAGCTAAATCAGCCGGAGCGTGGAGTGATTGCTGGGCCATGGCTGTGACTTCTTGAACAGCCATTTCGAGGGAAGGATGAGTGGAAAAAGCGTTGACCCATTGCATGAAGTTTGGCTGGCGTAAGTTTGCGTTACGTTTGCTGTTGAGGTTGTTTAACTTATTTTAACCCGGCGCGATCGCAGCGCGAGAGAACAGCCTCAAAAGTTTCCCTACCTTGACCCTAGCGGCTCAAGGTGACTAGGGTTCAAAAAGAGTCGGTAACTGAGTGTCAGTTTCCTTGGTGGGAAGCCCCAATTCAGGAATTTTATTGGAGTCTAGCAGTTTGTCCGAACGAGCGAGACCCAAAGCCAAGATTAACGCGATCGCGCCAAAAGACACAATCACCGCAACCCACTCATCAAAATCTAAAATCGGCTTCCGGGGAGAAGGCGGTTGAGAATTTGTCATGACGTTTCCGAAAATACCCTTCACCCCGATTAAACCACAAGGGCTGAATTTAAGGCACCACCAACACCGGACAAGGCGCTAAATTAATCGTGCGATTGGTCACGCTTTCGGCAGCTCCTTCATCCGTTAACCCCAGACCGCGACAGCCCATAATAATTAAATCTGCGTTGATTTCATCGGCCACATCACAAATCGTAAACGACGGCATTCCCGAACGTTCAATAATTTCAGCTTGAATCCCTTTTTGGGTAAAAAGCTCCCGCGCTCCAGCCAGCAACTTGGCCACCGCTTCTTGGGATTTCATCACATCCGCTTCTGAAGCTGCTTCGGCTTCTGGAGGGGTTTCCACCACCGACAACAACACCAAACGACTGTTGTATTGCTGTACCACATTAATCACAACATCCACCGCATTACGGGCTTCTCGACTTTGGTCAATGGAAAATAAAACGGTTTTGAACATAGAACATCCCTTGAGTACACGCACTCCGGTACAATCGGCAAGAGAGCAATTTCGATTTGCTCTCGATCGGCTTTGCTTTTAATCCAGAGTAAACGCAAAAAATTGAGTCGCGGCACTTATTGGTTTAAGCTTTGCCCTCGCCAACATTGCAATTAGGAGGTCATTAACTGTGTCCAAAAAAACTGTAGCAAATTTATCAGAAACTGATTTAGCTGGAAAAAAAGTTTTAGTTCGGGCCGATTTTAACGTACCGCTTGATGATAACGGTAATATTACGGATGATACTCGGATTCGGGCCGCTTTGCCGACGATCCAAGATTTAGTTGCCAAAAAAGCGAAAGTCTTACTCAGCAGCCACATGGGCCGCCCCAAGGGTCAAGTTAAGGATAACCTGCGCTTAAACCCCGTAGCCGCCCGCTTGTCGGAGTTGTTGGGCAAAGAAGTTAAAAAATGCGATGACTGTATTGGGGATGAAGTGGCCCAAACTGTCAGCAGCATGAGCGATGGCGATGTGGCTTTACTCGAAAACGTCCGTTTTTATGCCGAAGAAGAAAAGAACGACCCGGAATTTGCGAAAAAGTTAGCAGAAAACGCCGATTTATATGTCAATGATGCCTTTGGGACGGCTCACCGCGCCCATGCTTCGACAGAAGGGGTAACAAAATACCTGAGTCCTAGTGTGGCGGGTTTATTAATCGAAAAAGAATTAACCTATCTTAAAAATGCGATTGATAATCCTCAGCGTCCCTTAGCGGCGATTATCGGCGGTTCTAAGGTTTCCAGTAAAATCGGCGTGATCGAAACCCTGCTGGAAAAATGTGACAAACTGCTGATCGGTGGCGGGATGATCTTTACATTTTATAAAGCGCGGGGCTTGAATGTGGGTAAGTCCCTCGTCGAAGAAGACAAACTCGAACTGGCTAAGTCTCTGGAAGCGAAAGCGAAAGAAAAAGGCGTAGAGTTGTTATTACCGACAGATGTTGTGGTGGCTGATAACTTTGCGGCGGATGCAAACGCGCAAACTGTGAGCGTTGAAAGCATCCCCGACGGCTGGATGGGCTTAGATATCGGCCCCGATGCCATTAAGGTCTTCCAAGAGGCTTTAGGGGATTGTAAATGCGTGATTTGGAACGGGCCGATGGGGGTGTTTGAGTTTGATAAATTCGCGAAAGGGACAGAAGCGATCGCGCATACTTTAGCAGAAATTACCGAAAAAGGCACGATTACCATTATCGGCGGCGGTGACTCTGTGGCTGCGGTGGAAAAAGTGGGCGTAGCCAGCAAAATGAGCCATATTTCCACCGGAGGCGGTGCAAGTCTGGAATTACTCGAAGGGAAAGAGTTACCCGGTATTGTGGCTTTAGATGATGCTTAAATCGGCTTAAATCTCTAGGCGGACTTTGTAAAGTTCGCCTTTTTTTTAGAGTCTCTCTAGAAACTTAACTTCCCTTTGTGAGGCTTTAACGCTTATCTAGTCTAGCTTTGAGCCTTTTTTGAAAGTCTACCTTCTCGGGAATAAGTTTCTGACCTCCTTTGGAGGGGCTTGCATCCCCACTCCCCCCCCCGATTGCCGATTGCCGACTGCCGATTGCCCAAAAACTACTGCCCACTGCCTACTGCCCCTTAGAGTCTGTCTACTGTTTGGGGTGATGCCGATCGAAGCCTTGTCCCACGTTGGATAGAGGTACAACCGAGATAAATTCGATAGGGTAAAGATAACAGAAATCTTTACAAATCGAAACTTAATTTATTTTATGAATTATCTTATTGCTGTATTAAGCGATCGCCTCAAGGCAGAAGAAGCTTATTCTTCTTTAGCAAAAAACAACTTACCCGTCGAAGAATTAACCATATTAGGAGAAGGTTATCAAAGTGCCGATGACTTTGGTTTAATTCAACCCAACGAAGCTGCCGAAAAGCGATCGCGTCGTCTATCCTATTGGTTAGTTCCCTTTGGTTTTGCCGCAGGCTATCTCTTCAATGTCCTTACCCAAATTCAGATTATCGCCGGGACTAACCCCATCTTTAATCATCTTCTCGGCGGTATCTTCGGTGCTGTGGCCGGGGCGTTAGGCGCGTTACTCGTCGGTGGTGCTGTGGGTTGGACGATTGGAAGTGGCGATGCGCTGGCATATCGTAACCGCCTCAACGCCGGAAAATACCTCATTGTTGCCCAAGGCACAGATGCCGTTATCGAGCAAGCAACGGGCATTTTACGTCAGTTTAACCCCGAAAATATCCAAGGCTACACCGCCCCCACAGAAGCATAAGCCAATTGGATTTTGAGGCCATTACTACCGTGACACACCTTCAATGGTGGATGATGGCGGATTGGTACAATGCTTTCACAGCCTAGATTCTAGCCGCCTAACCCTACCCCACAAAAGATGCACATTTTTAGCGGTGTCACGGGACTACAGTCACGCGTCGGTACACCTCATTCCACTCTTAAAAATAAGCACCTCGCCCATGGGAGAGGGGTTTGGGGTGAGGGCTAATACCGAATCCAAAAGTTAATCCAATCAACTGAATTTTGCAGCAAGTAGAGAGTTTATTACTTTTATGAATACGACACAAAATCCCCTTCTAACTATTCCGAATTTCGGTCAAAGCATTTGGATGGATAATCTAACTCGCGATTTGATTGAATCGGGAGAATTAAAAAACTTAATTGAAACCCGTGGCTTGCGGGGCTTGACTTCTAATCCTGCGATTTTTGAAAAAGCGATCGCGGGTAACCAAGTCTATGACAAGGATATCGAAGCAGGCATCAAAGCGGATAAATCCGTCAGCGCCATCTACGAATCTCTGATCTTTGAAGACATCCGCAACGCCTGTGATATCTTCAAACCCATCTACGAAGAAACCCACGGCTTAGATGGCTATGTCAGCATCGAAGTCCCTCCCCATTTAGCCCGCGACACCGAAAGCACCATCGCTGAAGCTCGACGCTATTACGAAGCGATTAATCGGGAAAATGTCATGATTAAAATTCCCGGCACGCCAGAGGGCTTTCCGGCGGTCGAACAAGCCATTTTTGAAGGCATTAACGTTAATATTACGTTGTTGTTTGCCGTGGAAAGTTACGAGCAAACCGCCTGGGCTTATATTCGCGGTTTAGAGCGTCGCGTTGAAGCGGGTCAACCCATTGATAAAATTGCGTCGGTGGCGAGTTTTTTCCTCAGTCGCATTGATAGCAAAGCGGATGCAGCCGTCGATGAGCGTCTTAAGCACATTGGCACTGAGGAATTAAACGAAGAAGCTCGTCTGGGCCAAATTAAAGGCAAAGTGGCGATTAGTAACGCGAAACTGGCTTATCAAAAATATAAAGAAATTACCCAGAGCGATCGCTGGCAGGCTTTAGCGGCAAAAGGGGCTAATGTACAACGGTTGCTGTGGGCAAGCACCAGCACCAAAAATCCCGATTACAGCGATGTAATGTATGTCAATGAGTTAATCGGTCAAGACACGGTAAACACCCTGCCTCCTGGCACGATTGAGGCTTGTGCGGATCATTGTGACATCCAAGCCAATCGTATCGAAAGCAATGTCGAAGAAGCTCAACAGTTGATCGATACGTTAAATGACCCCGATGTGCAGATCGATCTCGATGGCATGATGGCAGAGTTGCTTGACGAAGGTATTGATAAGTTTATCAAGCCTTATGAATCGTTGATGCAGTCTCTCGAAAATAAGGTGAAACAATTGGCTGCCGTGTAATCAAGACTAGCTGAGGACAGTATCGCGATCGCGTCTTTTGATGGGGCGATCGCTTTTTTTTATC
>JBKHDX010000267.1:0-5881 GCA_046541115.1 Spirulinaceae cyanobacterium
TTGTTGTTTGTAATTGGTTGGTTTGTTACTGAAGGTTGTGTGGGGGGACTAGCCCCCCCACGCCCCCCCACTGGGGGCAAGACGTTGCCCCCAGACCCCCTGCGTAAGGGGGGTTTGAGAGTGGGTGACTTTGCGGCAGTCAAGGGGCTTCGGTTGATGGCAACAAGAGTTTAACCACACATTGAGTAAGTTTGGTATTGCTGGCTTTGAGTTTACAAATAATTTTTTGACATAATGTTTTTGATTTTTTACTCTGCAAGAACAAATAACAAACGACAAACAACAGAAAACCAGTCAATTATCGGAAAAATATTTTCATTTTAGTTACTATGGTTGAAAATGTGAAAACTTTATGCCCTTATTGTGGGGTGGGTTGCGGTTTAGAGGTTGTTCCCCCCAAAAATGTTAGCGATCCGGGTGCTTCTGTCACGGGTTGGAAGGTGAGGGGCGATCGCGCTCATCCTTCAAGCCAGGGTATGGTTTGTGTGAAGGGGGCGACGATTATTGAGTCAATTGAGCGCGATCGCTTGCTGTATCCCACGATCCGAGATTCTCTGAAGGATGAGTTTCGCCGCATTAGTTGGGATGAAGCGTTAGACGCGATCGCATCCCGCATCAAAACTTTACAAGATCGCCAAGAGATTGACAAGCTTTGCGTTTACGGTTCGGGGCAGTTTATCACGGAAGATTACTATACGGCTCAAAAGTTAGTTAAAGGTTGTTTAGGAACAAATAATTTTGATGCCAATTCTCGCTTATGTATGTCTTCGGCGGTGTCGGGGTATAAGCAGAGTTTTGGGTCGGATGGGCCGCCTTGTTGTTATGAAGATTTGGAGTTAACCGATTGCGCTTTTCTCATCGGCACGAATACGGCGGAATGTCACCCCATTGTGTTTAATCGACTTCGCAAGCATCACAAGCAAAACGAAGGGGTTAAGATGATTGTGGTCGATCCTCGGCGTACCCCTACGGCTGAAGCGGCAGATTTGCACCTGGCAATTAAACCGGGAACGGATATCGATTTACTTAACGGGATTGCTTACTTGTTGCTGCATTGGGGGGTAGTTGATGAGGATTTTATTGAGGATTGCACCCATCACTTTCAGGATTTTGTGGAAGTGGTGAATTGTTATCCCCCAGAAGTGGTGAGCGAGCGTTGCGGTATTTCGATGGGGGATTTGGAGCAAGCGGCGAATTATTGGGCGGAATCGAAGCGGATTTTGTCGTTATGGTCGATGGGGCTGAATCAATCTTCGGAAGGGACGGCAAAAGTCCGCAGTTTGATTAATTTACACCTGCTTACGGGTCAAGTGGGTAAGCCGGGGGCGGGGCCGTTTTCTCTCACGGGACAACCCAATGCTATGGGAGGACGAGAAGCGGGGGGATTGTCTCACTTGCTACCGGGTTATCGTAGCGTAATTGAGGCACGCGATCGCGCTGAGGTCGAGCAGTTTTGGAATTTACCGCCGGGTCGTCTTTCTCCTCAACGGGGACGCACCACTTGGGAAATGATAACGGGACTCGAAACCGGAGATGTTGAAATGCTCTGGATTGCTGCGACGAATCCGGCGGTGAGTTTACCGGATTTGGAACGAACGAAAAAGGCGTTGTTGCGATCGCCTTTTACGGTGTACCAAGAGGCTTATTATCCCACGGAAACGGCGGCTTATGCCCATTTATTACTTCCGGCGCGGCAATGGAGCGAAAAAACGGGGGTTATGACGAATTCTGAGCGGATGGTTACTTATTGTCCTGCTTTTCATCATCCTCCAGGAGAAGCGAAGGATGATTGGTGGATTTTTAGCCAAGTGGGTCGCCGTTTGGGTTTTACTGAGCAGTTTGCTTTTGAATCTGTGGCGGATGTGTTTCGCGAGTTTGTCCAAGTTACGAAGGGGCGACTTTGCGATCTGAGTGGCCTCAGTCATCAATTGCTGTATGAATGCGGGCCGCAGCAATGGCCTTATCCTGAAGGCAGTTCCCCCACGAAAACTGAGTCGAAACGGCTTTATACGGATTTGCGCTTTGCGACCCCCGACCAACGCGCCCGTTTTGCCGCCGTACACAGTCGCGGCCTCGCTGAACCCCCGGACGCGAAATATCCCCTTGTGTTGACCACAGGGCGCTTATACGGTCACTGGCACACCCAAACCCGCACGGGACGGATTAGCAAGATTAATAAGTTGCACCCCGACCCGTTTTTGGAGGTGCATCCTCGCGATGCGGAGAAACGAGGGATTGCGGATGGGGATTGGGTGGAGGTGCGATCGCGTCGGGGATTTTGTCGCTTACAAGTTAAAGTTACTACCGCGATCGCCCCCCGGACGGTTTTTGTCCCGATGCACTGGGGTTCCCTTTGGGCTGAAGGGGCTGAAGCAAATAATCTTACCCATCCAGAGTCTTGCCCGGATTCCCACCAACCGGAACTTAAGGCTTGTGCGGTTGAGATTAGTTTGCTTTAGTCCTATCAAATCCGTTTAATCGTGAAGATTTAGAACCCCGGTTTCTTCTCTGTTCGTCCGATAAAGTTATAGCAGCAAGCATAATGGTTAGGACATTTGAGGTGGGGTTTACCCTCACCCCAAACCCCTCTCCCAAATTGAGAGAGGGGCTTATTTTTTAAGACTTGATGGCGGTGTCCTAACTACTTTGACGGTTGCTATAGAATTTGACCACAGAAACCGAGGTTCTGAACCAGTGAGGGGTTAACTGGATTTGGCGGTGAGAACCCGATCCCAAAAGTAACCTTCTTTGACATGGGTTTGACGAGAGGTGGGATCGTAGGATAGGAGGTACGATCGCGCGATCGCGTCCAGGTCTTTGAGTTGTTGATATTCGGTTTCACCCACCTCAGTATCGGTAGAAAGTAAGATGACTTGCATGGAAGCGGCGGGGAAGTAGCGCTCGACGAGGTTGCTTCGGTGAGAAGAATCGAGGCGACCGAGGGGGGTATCAATGGCGACGGGGAGGTGACGACCGGAAACGCGAGCCAGTCCCCACAAAAAGGAGATTGCGAGGAGTTGTTTTTCCCCGGCAGAAAGGCGGTGTTTGGGGAGGGGTTGACCTTGGGGGTCATACAGGGACAAGCTGAAGCTTTCGGCATCAATGGCGACGCGATGCACTAAGTCGGATTTGTGGAGTAAGTAGCGGAAGCATTCGGTGACTTCGACTTCAAGTTTATTGAGCTTTTTCAGGGTAAGTTTTTCTCGGAATAGTTTGAGGGTTTCTTGAACTTTGCCGGCAGATTTAATAATATGTTCGTTGCTTTTGCGGTCGATGTTTTGTTCGCTAAATTGTTTTAATTCTTTTTTGGTTTGTTCGACGATTTGGGCGAGTTGTTGGACTTGTTGCTGACTTTTTTCGAGGGCAATTGTCGCGTCATGACGATGATTTTGGGCGGCTTTGACGGCTTGTTCGAGGTTTTGATATTCTTCGGGGGAGGCGGCACTTTGCAGTTGTCGCTCAGTGGCGCTTATTTCTTCTTCTAAGGTGCTGAGTTGTTGTTGGAGGTCTTGGAGTTGGTTGAGTTGATTGGGGAGGTCGCGATCGCGCAGATAAGTTAGGGTTTCGAGGGCTTCAGGATCGGCGTGTAGCCAGGGTTTACTGTTGGGGTCGAGGTTGGCCGCGATCGCTTGGTTTTCGGCTTCTAAAAAGGCTTTAATTTTGTTGATTTTGGCGGTGGTAATTGCAATGGTGTCGAGGTATTCCAGGAGACGGCGATCGCGCTTTTCAATGGTATCTCTAGACGCGAGATTAGCGGCTCTTTTCTGCTCGTTTTCACCTTGAATTTGCGCTTGTTCGAGGAGCGGCATAATTAGGGCTAGGGGTAAGATTCCGGCGGCAATCTCGCACATTTGGGCGCGACAGTTATCGATTTTAGCCTTAATTTCTTTGACTTTTGTTTCGAGACGCGATCGCTCTGCGGCAATTTTTCCCCCTTCTGTGACAAAGCGATCTTGGGCTTTAGTAAAGTCTTTTTGGGCTTGTTTGAGTTGACTTTGTAACGGTTCTATGCTTTCTTTTGCGGCTTCGTATTCGGCTTTTTTGGCTTCTAGTTTTTGCTCGATTTCTTCTAATGTGGCTAAGTCTTCTGTACTTGCTAATGCTTTCCGTTTGCGATTGACTAAAATTTCTAAATCAATGGCTAAACGTTCGGCTAATTCTAATCCGAGTAAAGATTGAATTGCTGTTACAACTTGGGGGGGAGGAGCATCTAATTCTGCTAATTCTTTGACTTGTTCCCCGTCAAATAAAAACAAGTTAGAAATACCTAAAGGTAAAATATCTTCGATATACTCATCCCAAGTTTTGGTTAAGGCGCTATCAAACCATTTATCAATGGAAATTTCTAATTTATCTTTGGTATTTTTATCGCTTTTGAGCCAACTGCGACGAATACGATACACAACATTGGTGTTTTCATAAACGTGTTCAAATGCGAGTTCAATTGCTGTTTCTTCAACGCCTTTAACATTACGATTCACGCATTGATTGAGAAAATCGCTATAACTCAAACTTCCCCGTGTCGAACATTGCGCTCGTTGTCCGTAAAACGCCAAGCGAATCGCATCCATCATGGTTGTTTTACCACCTCCATTCATCCCCCCCAAAAGTACAATTGGACGCATTTCTCCTTTGGTTTCGGGGGATAAATTGACAACTTGACGACCTAAATAGGGGCCAAAGTTTTGTAGAACAAGCTCGCGAAAAATCATGAATGTTGAAGAATTAATCTTAGATTTTTAATATATCATTTTCTAAGATAAATAGTCATTATTTTGTTTATAATTCTGTAGTTTGATTAACGCAATGATTTGTTAATTTTTCGACTACGAGTTTTCCATAATGACGGGAGATGTTGCGAGTAAATTTGCCCCTTTTTGCATGGTTTCGATATCTGTGGGTGACCAGGTGCGAGGCTGAGTGCAACTGTGAGCAATCAGAAGTCCCCAGAGGCTTCCTTGGGCTAATACCGGAACAACTAAGTTAGCACGAACCTGTAAGTCCCGCAAAAAGTCCCGGTGACATTCTGCAATTGGCTCGGTTTCAATATCAGGAATTGCGCGGACGCGGCCTTCTAAATATAACTGAGCATATTCTTGATTAAAACATTCATCGGGGCCGCTACTTCCAAAAATGGAAAACTCGGTGTGACTCAAAGATTCAAAAGTTACTTGGCCTTCCCATTCTCGATAAAAATAGTACAGTATAATCCGGTCAACTTGTAGTGTTTTTTGGAGGTATTGGACGGTACTTTGAATTAAACTGTCTTTCTCTAGTTTACTTGAAAGTTGTTGGGTGAGTCGTCGCAAGCCAGGATCGGGCATAATGAACTAAGTTTTAAAATAACAAAGAACTGGTTAGAGTGGGTGTGGGTTCTGTCGGTCAACAAAAATACAGCCCCACCATAATATTAAGATGTGGGGCGATCGCGTACATCGTCCAACTTAGGTATTTTGGGACGGGAATTTCAAGTTTCCCCAACCCGATGCGTTTTCTGTTGCTTTCTCGGCTTTTTGAGTTGATTTTGTATCGGGGGCTACGGGATTTTCTGCGAGGGTCAACTGCTTGATAGCTGCGACATCTCCTTCTTGGGCTGCTTCTTTGAGACCGCGTTTAAAATGTGCATTCGCGATCGCTTCTTCTTTTGACCGCGAACTAATTTCAAAACACTTCTCTAGGTCATTAAAGATACCACTTCGCCGCGATTTTGTAAAGTACTGCCGTTCTGTATCCAGCAGCCTTGACATCAATTCTAGGTGCATGGTGTCATCGGAGCAGATATCTTCGAGGGTACTCCACTCATCCATCCCCAACAAGCTATCCTCAGCCCCCGGCCGCGGGTCATCAAAGTCTTCTCCAGTCACTTCTTTGTAAATTTGGG
>JBKHDX010000268.1:0-5867 GCA_046541115.1 Spirulinaceae cyanobacterium
ATTTTCCCGTTTTTCCCGCAAACTCAGTAACTCTTGGGGAGAAGCGAGTAATTTAATGCGAGCGTAGGTAATTTCTGTTTGGGGATTGAGGATGAATTGCCAAGCCACATTCACGGTAAATAAAGAGGTGCTGGCTTTCCCGGTAATTTGGGCTTCGAGGCCGCCGTCATCGCGGGAAAGGGTTTCTCCGGTTTTAGGTCTGAGGACTAATCCTTGGGCTTCGGCTTCGAGGTAAGATGCGATCGCGTCCGGGCCGATAATGGCTTCTTCAAAGGGGGGATGTAACTCTCCCTCGGTCGCAAATAACGCGGCGGTGGCCGCAAAATCGGCAGCATTTAACGCCTCGAAGTATTGCAGCAAGGTCGGTTCGCTAATATTTTCAATTGTTATAGTAGAACTAGAATTAATTTGAGATACCATTTTAAATTTAAAAATTTTGGGGTGGTCTTACTTGCTTATTATGCAAATTTTTGTAACTTTTAGCCTCTAACTTCTTTTTTTTATGCTTATGCCTTTGGGCTGAATTAGCAATCAATCTAACGTGACTTTAACCAGCAAAACCGTTAAACAACAAGCTCAAGCCTTGGGCTTTCATAAAGTTGGGATCGCCGATATCCCGTCTCAATCTGATGGTGCAGTGGAGCATTTAGAAGCTTGGCTGGCGTTGGGATATCATGCGGATATGGCTTGGATGCACAATCCGCGACGGTTTGATGTGCGTCAATGTTGGCCGGAAGTGCAATCGGTGATTTGTGTTGCTTTAAATTATTACACCCCGCAGCAACGCCCCGAAGGGAAAGAATACGCCAAAATCTCTCGTTACGGTTGGGGACGAGATTATCATAAAATTATGCACAAAAAGCTCAAAAAACTGGTAAGTTGGCTACAGGAGCAAGAAAACGGGGTGCAGGCGCGTTTTTATGCTGATACCGGGCCGATTCAGGATAAGGTCTGGGCGCAACGGGCCGGGTTAGGTTGGATCGCGAAAAATGGGAATGTCATCACGCGGGATTATGGCAGTTGGGTGTTTTTAGGGGAAGTATTGGTCAATGTGGCACTAACCCCAGATAAACCCCACAGCGAGCATTGTGGCACTTGTACGCGCTGTATTGAGGCTTGTCCGACGGGGGCGATCGCGCAGCCTTTTGTGGTCGATGCGAATCGTTGCATTGCTTACCATACCATCGAAAATCGCAGCGACACGATACCCGACGCGATCGCGAATCATGCAGAAGGCTGGGTAGCCGGGTGTGATATTTGCCAAGATGTATGTCCCTGGAATCAGCGTTTTGCTCAAGCCACGGACGTTGAGGAGTTTCAGCCTTATCCTCAGAATGTTGCCCCCAAACTTCAAGATTTAGCCGAAATTACCGATGAAGAATGGGATCGACAATTTCGGGCTTCGGCGTTACGACGCATCAAACCGGAAATGCTACGACGCAATGCGAAGGCCAATTTGTAATCCTGATTGACATTAACAATTAACAGCATCTAAGAATTGCATTTTCCTAATAATTTACTGGTCATCTATTTGGATGAGCAGTTTTATGCCTCAAAAAGAAGGACGAATAACTTAGAACAAACGAAATTCATTACTTGTAATTCCATGGCCCAAAATTATGGGTGACAAGCCTCCTTCCTTTTCAAGCTATCGACTTTGAAAGCTGATTCAGAGCGTTCACTGATGACTGATAACTGATAACTGATAACTGAAATGAATCCTCGTTTAATTGTTTTTGACTTTGATGGTACAATCGCCAATACACCTCAAACGATCGTGGCGATTGTCAATCGTTTAGCGGCTGAATTTGGTTATAAGTCATTAAACGAGGCAGAAATTTTAGCATTGCGGGGCTTAAGTTCCCGGGAAATTGTCCGCCAATCTCAAGTTTCTTGGCTACAACTTCCTTTTTTATTGCGGCGCATCAAAAAAGAGTTAAATCAAGAAATCGATAAGGTTCAGCCCATTGTAGGGATAGAAGATGCGTTAAAAGTTCTCAAATCTGAGGGCTATCGTTTGGGAATTTTAACCTCGAATTTACAAGAAAATGTGACAGTGTTTTTAGAAACAAATAATTTACAAGATGTTTTTGAATTTATTTATCCCGACGCATCTTTATTCGGAAAACATCGTCAAATTCGGCGTTTATTGCGGTTAAACGCCCTCACTCCTTCAGAATTGGTTTATGTGGGGGATGAATCGCGAGACATTGAAGCTGCCCGAAAAAGCGGCGTATGGGCGATCGCGGTGGGGTGGGGATTTAATGCACCAGAGTTGTTAGTTCAACATCATCCCGATCG
This sequence comes from Spirulinaceae cyanobacterium, assembly GCA_046541115.1. Classification (GTDB taxonomy): domain Bacteria; phylum Cyanobacteriota; class Cyanobacteriia; order Cyanobacteriales; family Spirulinaceae; genus Jaaginema. The sequence continues at coordinate 2,302 of JBKHDX010000268.1, forward strand.
ATTGGTCACAACTCCCCAAGCCCTCGTCAGCGCGATCGCCCAGTTGACCGATGCTCACAATTAACGGGGCCGGGGTTCAGTCAGTTTTTCCCAAGCGGCTTGGGCTGCATCATTGAGGCGATCGCCAAAATCGGTGACTTCTTTGACGAGGCCTTCCCAGTTTTTCTCCACTTCTTCAGTCATAATCTGGATCGATTCAGCAATGCGATCGGGATCGAACAAATCTCTAGATTCGATTTCTTCGCGGGCTTTCCGCATCGCTTCTAGATACTGTTCGCGGCTAAATTCACCGACTTTTTGGCTTTCGGCTTGGGCTTTACGTTTAATCGCTTCGATCAACGCTACAGTTTCTTGTTGTAATTCTTCACTCAGGGGTTCTTCAGTTAGCGATCGCTGTTGCAAATCGCTTTCGACTAAAGCTTGTTCGTTTTCGTCTACTTCCACGATGGCGCTATCTTTGGGGATATTAGATTCAGTATTCATTAGGGCTATTACTCCATAATGTCGAGTTGGGTTTGGCCGCATTGTACTGAGTTTCCTTCAAACCTTGGGTCAGGAGAATGCGAAGCCGCAAGTACGGTTTTCCAACCTCTTTCCCCCTTCTGCTAGAGTAAAAATTATACTTTTGGCAATTTCACCTTGACTTTATGTTGAAATGGCTTTGGCATCAATGGCGTTTTCTAGGGATTTTTGCGATCGCGTCAATCCTGGTAAGCTGCGATCCCTACAATACCAATATGCGTTTGGGCAATCCCAGTAATGCCAATAACAGCGATCTGAATAATTATCTTCTTCAGAAACCGGAGTTTGTGTTGTCTTACAATTGCAGTCAGGGGATTCCCAATTGGGTATCTTGGCAGTTGAGTCAAGATTGGTTGGGGAATACCAATCGCCAAGATGATTTTCGCCCGGATGAGACTTTACCCGATGGTTGTTATGCGGTGCGCCCCAATGATTATCGCGGTAGTGGTTACGATCGCGGCCATGTGACTCCCAGTGGCGATCGCACCGATAGTATCGCCAGTAACAGCGCCACCTTCGTCATGTCAAATATGATACCCCAAGCCCCGGAAAACAACCGGGAGGTGTGGCGAGAGTTGGAAGAATACAGTCGCGATCTCGTTGATGAAGGCAAAACTCTCTACATTATTGCCGGAGGAATAGGACAAAAGGGGGCGATCGCCAAAAACAAAGTGACGATTCCCCAGAGTACCTGGAAAATCGTCGTTGTCCTCGATTCTGCCAACGCCCCCATCGCGGCGGATACCAGGGTAATTGCCGTGAATATGCCCAATAGCGACGCAGTACGACGTACCGATTGGCAAGATTATTTGGTGTCTGTCGATGAGTTGGAAAAGGCGACGGGTTACGATTTCTTGTCTACTGTTCCGACGGATATTCAAAATGTTATCGAAAAAGAACGCGATCGCCCTTAGATTTTATCGAGCGTTTTCCAATTGTTCGATTTGGGCTTCTCGTTCTTTATTCGGGTTAATTCTATCTCCATCTCTTTGGGGAAATATACCAATAATCCACTTATTTAGAGTAGTGCGAGTTTGGACGCTGGCGTTACTGAGGGGATTGGGTAAAAACTTATCGCCAAACCCAATAAATACCAGTAACAAGACGAGAGGAATCATAAAAACATTGGATTTAATCGCCATCTTTCCTCCTGTTGATTCAAAGCCTTTTCTGCGCGATCGCTTTGACTCCATCTTAAACATAGAGGCTCGCCTTAGCCAAATCATTATATTCTCTTTTTTTCTCCGTAAATTTCCTGTATTTGTTGCGGACGCGATCGCCTAGTTCTTACTGATTTTTACGCAAGCTTAACTCGACAACAGGGATCGATTGTTATTGACCCATCCGACGGGTGACTCTCCCTCTCTAACCACTCAGTTGAATTGTTTAAAAACTACCGCCAATCCACTCGATTGTAACTTCTCTAATACTGAGTTTAAGACGAAACACCAAACAAATTTTTGAGTCGCTTTCGCATCCAAATTACCGGACTTTTATCATCTTCAGAACTATTAAGTAAACCCATTTCTCTTAACTGTTGTTGTCTTTCGGCTAACTCCTCTTGATGTTTGCCCAACTCATGGATAATTTCCTCTGCTAATTCAGGATGTTGCTGCAACAAGCGACTAAATCCTTTGTGATTAATCGCAAACAAAATAGTTTCTTCTAACGCCCTGACAGAAGCCGTCCGAGGAATCCCCAACATCAACGCTAACTCCCCAAAAAACTGACCCGCTTTCAAAGTCGCCAAGTGTTTATTGACTTTTTCCGCGAATACTTCTACTGAACCCGACAAAATAATATAAAACGCATCCCCCGGTTGACCTTCGTGAAATAAAAAAGCAGAAGGTCTTAATTTTTGACGATAGCCAATTTCAATTAACTGTCTTAACTCCAACTCGGTAAAGTTATGAAAATATTTAACTTGTTGCAGTAAATCCTTAATATTTAGAGGCTTTAATGAAGTTTCTTCTGAAGTAATAGGAGCAAAGTTTGGCGATTCTGGCTCTCTGGAAGCTGAATAGCGAGAACGATATAATACTTCAGGATTTCGCAACCACAAATCTAATTGTGGGAAAGGCATTTGAATATTGTGTTGACGAAAAAGATATTCAATTAAATAATTTAAAGAACTCCTAATATCCGGCTCTTTATCAATCGGTTCAATCCAAACCCTCAACTCAAAATCCAGGGAATTATCCCCAAAACCTCGGAAATTGACTAAAGGTGCCGGGTCTTGTAACACCATAGGTTCCATATAAGCCGCTTGGAGCAATGTTTCTGTTACCAAAACCGGATCGCTGCCATAAGCCACCCCAACCGGTAAATGAATCCGTCCTACTAAAAAACCATCATAAGTCCAACTTAAAACCCGACTTTCAATGAGGTTTTCATTGGGAACAATAATATCTCCCCCTTCCCGCGTCCGAATAATTGTAGTTCGTAAGGAAATAGCTTTGACATATCCGGCTAATCCATCAAATTCAATAAAATCACCAACTTTGATTTGTCGTTCTAAAAGTAACGTTAAACCACTAGCAAAGTTACGAGTTAAATTCTGCAAACCAAAACCAATCCCAACCCCTAGTCCCCCAATAATTACCGCCAAAGACGCTAAATTAAACCCCGTACTTTGCAGGATAATTATAAATCCAAAAGTCCCGATGGTATAGCTTAAAATTGTAGAAATTGCTTCGCGATTACCTGCATCTATACTTAATCGCACTAACAAGCGGTTGCGTAATATATTTCTAAAAGCGCCACTGAGGACAATAATAATAATCGAAGCTAAGAGAAGATAACCAATGTCTAGTAACGTTAACTTTGTTCCTGCAATATCAATGGTTTTTCTAAAGACATCAAAAAATTGATTAGAAATGAGCTGTAAAAAAATAGCCATTGACCTAAGGATAAAAAAATCAGATTAAGGCAAGATTCCGGCCTGTTGAAGTAAATCCTTTATAATTTGTTCCCATGCTTACTCAAGCATATCCATTTTGTCTTTTGTCCTGCGTCCTTTGTTGTTAGTTTTTGGTTAGATGACT
>JBKHDX010000269.1:0-5865 GCA_046541115.1 Spirulinaceae cyanobacterium
GGCTTTTTCAGTCATCAGTTAACAGTTATCAGTTATCAGTTTTTGGGCAGTCGGCTTTTTCAGTCATCAGTTAACAGTTATCAGTTATCAGTTTTTGGGCAGTCGGCAGCGCGTGCTGTGGGCAGTGGGAAGAAATTAGATTGTGACGAATAACAAACAACCAATAACTAATAACCAATAACTAATAACAATTCTAAGCAATGAAGCTTTCGATGACTTCGCGATCGCGCCACTGGATTTTAACTTGAAATTCCGTACCCGCCGGAGGGGTGAAACGGCGACGCATGGAGGCATCAATCCCCTCCCCTTGGTCGTCGCTGCGGGCGGTGACGGTGGTGCGGGTTACGCCGTTGGCCATGATGCTCAGGGTGAGGTCAGGGGGCAGGATGGGAGATTGGCCAATCGCTTCGATTTGGATATCGACCCCTAAGCGCCCTCTAGATTTGGGCATTAACGCCACGATAAACAAAATTGTGACATTTTCGGCAATTTCTAGCTGTTTCGCCCGGCGAATGCCCGCTAAAGGATGATTGGGGCTAAGTTTACCCAGACTGAGGGAGGCTTGCCAACGGGTTTCTTCGTCTTCGGTATTGTCAATCAGGTCTACTAAAGCGTAAATCACTTCTGGGCGATCGCCCCCGATTTCCCCTAATACACTCGCGGCATGACGGCGGATGGTTTCAGCTTGGTTGGGTTGGAGTAATCTTAAAACCGGCGCGATCGCGGCCATATTATCAGTCATCGAGGCCGATTCGGCCACCGCTTGACCCCGGACGGGCAGCAATTCTGGGTCAGGAGTCAAAAGGGTTTCGACGCTTTCCCACCCAACTTCTACCGCATTATCGAGCCACTGACGCAAATCCGCCAAAGCAGTTTGAATCGGATAGCTGCGACTCACGCAATCGATGAGATCGTCGAGCGCTCGCAACTGCGTCATTTCAATTCTTTCGGAGTTCGCCGTTTCCGTAAATCCTCGGAAAGTGACCGCTTCGCATTCTGCATCCAACTGTACAACGACATACCCCAAACGGTCGTCTTGCACTTCAGCCGGGACATAACACCCCTGTTCATCAACTCCCATAGGACGGCATTCGAGGCTACCGTAACCCACAATCGGTAAATCCGCCACATTCGCAAACAACCGGACTGCGGCATTCCAGCTATCCCCGGCTTGGGGGTCGGTTTCAATGCCTAACATCTGTAAATAATGGTTGGTACTCAACACCGCGAGGGTATTGCGATACACTTGTTCGGCTTTGGCAGCATTGGGTTGTTCTGCGGCAAAGCGGCGGGCAATTTGGCGATCGGCTAAAGTAATGGGAAGGGAAAGGGGAGTATGGGGTTCAGCCGCGAAGGTCATGGCATTTCTCCTAGGTTGGTCGGGGAACTAACTGTTTATATATCCCTGCGAGGAACCAAAATTTCGCAACAAGGGCAAACATTTTCGATTGTAAAATTTCGGTAAATCCTTAGTTTCGGCTTCGTTGAGGTCGAAATCTGCCGCAATGTCTTTCCAAGGGGTTTCGCTGGGAAAGCGCTTGAGGAAAAGGGTTTGGGCGTTAATATCCGGGCGTTTACGGAAACAAGTAGCGCGTAAAATACCATCGGGATCGGTTTCTACCCATTTCAGGGTATGTTGCCAAATATCAATGACCGGTTCAATATCTTCCGGGGCGCTAACGCGATCGAGGGGGTCGAGGTCTCGATCTTCGCTGGTCGTATAAGGGGTAGCGCGGCGATTGAGTTCCCGATAACTGCGATCGCGAAAGTAACGCAACCGCTTTTTGAGATAATAATTCAGCCAAGTGGTAACACTGGCCCGGCTGGGGTCGTATTCTTCGAGGTGAGTGAGGCAATATTCCCACATTTGCTGTAGGGCATCGCCATAATAAGGTTTATACTCTTTCCAGAGTTTACCCGATTGCATCACCCGCCGCACTAATTGATTGAGCAGGCGACGGCGTTGGGCGCTGTCGGGGGGATAAGTCAGGATTTGGGCGACGAGCCGACCTATCGATTGATGAAAATCGTCCGTATCCGGCATGAATAAAATAAAGAATAATAAACGATCGAGGCTGAAGGCAGAAATCAACCCGTGATAATTTTGTCTTAAATCTAACCGTTAAAATCTAACATTCCTAGAGTTTTGGCTTACGATCGCGGTAGAGAATGTTATTTTCGAGAATTTAGTTGGACGCGATCGCACTTATTGTTATGCGTTACTCATTAGTCAGTCGCTTTCAGGGAGCCTGGTTAGGTAGTATTTTGGGAGAAGGTGAAATTTGGCCCCATCCGCAACGACCGTTGAGCCATCCTCCCGATAGATTATGGACTTGGCTCGAAATTCAACAGGCGATCGCCCAGATGACAGCGACTCCGGATAAGTCTACGACCGCTTTTGCGAGAAACAGGACTGCGATCGCGGCGGAAATCGAGTCTACTCCCATGACAAGTGCGGTTTTGGCGGTGCTGTTGTTGCCGATAATCTTTTTGCATCATGAAGACCGAGAAAATTTACAATCGCGGTTGGTAGATGCGATCGCCCAAGACTGGATTCAACGGTTACCCACTCTAGCGAATTTTGACGGTAATGCCGATGTTTGTTTGTGGGGAAATGCCATGTCCCTTGTCTTGCTTGATACTTTAGCGCCCGATTTGTTTTTAGTGCAACTCCTCGATCGCAGTCGCTCTCTATCTACGCCGTTAGTCGATGCGATCGCCGAGTTTCCCCAGGCTTTAAGCCATTCTTTGAGTTGGACTGCCCTTCAGCGACAATGGTCACTTCATCTCAATCCCAGTCAACAAGCCATCGCCGGGGCTTTGTTTTGTTTCCTCACCACCCCGGAATCTTGGGGTGTAGCCATGGCGCGATCGCGATTTGTCCCCCAACCCTCTCCCTGGCTTTCTGCCCTCGTCGGAGCTATCAGTGGGTGTTATAACAGCAAAAGCGGCTTGCCATTTCGTGCCTTACAATTTCTCCCACACAACATAAAAACAGAAATCTGTCAATATAGCCAGCAATTATTAACAATCTGGTCGGGGGGATTACCCTCCCCCAGTTATACGGCTTCGGTGCAAGCGATCGCCCCCGCCGGAAAACTGCAAAAGCGGCGATCGCGCCCGATTATCTCGCAAAAGTTTTAATTTTGTTATTGGTTATTGGTTGTTGGTTGTTGGACGGGGAAAAGAGCGCCCCTACAAGCCGATTGCCTAAAAAACTGATGAGGCGATGACTGATGAGGCGATAACTGAAAAGCCCACTGCCCAAGGAAGTGCAAGTTAAAATATGAAAACATAGCGGCTTCGATCTCGACCGAGCAACAAAAACTTGCTTTTTGAGGAATGCGAACGCACTCACACACCCAATGAAAAATTTTCATTTTCTGACCCAACAGCTTGATGGCTGGCAACAAACTTGCCGTCAATATTGGCATCGCGTTACCCCAACCGGGCGCAGTGCCACTCAAAAGCGCTTAGGACGGCGGGCGTGGCAAATTCCCGGGCCCGTGATGCTCGCGATCGCAGTGGTATCCATGACTAGCGTAGTAGGCTATCGCTTTTACAACCAACCCCGCCTCAAAGAAGGCACAACAGCCCCCGAAAAGGTTGTGGCCACTCGCAACATTAACCTAATCGACGAGCGGGCCACAGACAACAAGCGCAAAGAAGCCCAAAAAGCTGTAACCGCCGTTCTGATGCTGGATGCAGAAGCCATTTTTCAGACCGAAACCGAGTTAGAAAAATTTATCAGGGATGTGGAGCGCTTGCGGCAACAAGCCGGGCCATTTCCCTATGTAGAGGAGTCAATCTTAGATATACAGCTTCAACACTTTCTCCGCAGTAGCAGCGAGGAAGAATGGCAATATATTAAAACAGCCGTCGAGCGCCTTTACACCCAAGAAAACTCAACAGAGATTGAAACCAACCTCGATCGCGCTCTTGTCGGGAATTTGCCCGAAGTGTCTGATGCGATCGCGGCCCTCAAAGGCTATCAAGCCGAAGCCGGGGATACAGAACTCGCAATACGGTTACAAAAAATCGAGACAGCCCGCATGAGCTACGATTCTGCCCTCGATTTACTGGATATTTTGACCACCAGTAATATTGCAGATAATCGTAAAATCAGTTTGTTGGCATTATCTGATACTACTTGGCAACAAACAATCCGAGGGTTGGAGTTAGCAGTCGATCGCATTCTCGCTCAAGGTGTTCCCAAAGGTTTACCCGAAGATATTGAACGCAGTGCCATTCTCGAACAATTACGGTATGAAGTCGCCCCTCAACAGGAAAATAACCTGGCCGAGGTGTTGGTCGAAATTATTCAGCCTAACTTGATACAAGACCCAGACCGCACAGCCGAACGCGCTCAACAAGCAGAAGCGGAAATTAAGCCCGTCCCGGTCAACTATAAAAAAGGTGAAGTCATTGTTCGAGAAGGGGACAAAATCAGTCCTCAACAGTTTTTGGCCCTAGATGAACTGGGTAAAACCGATCGCAGTATTAATCATTGGGGTTTAGCCGGAAGCGCGGGTTTGGTTTTGGCTAGTATTGGCGTTTTTTGGCTGGTACAGAAACGGTTAAATATACGCTTGCGCTGTCGCGATCGCATTTTGTTGTGCTTGCTCAGTGTGAGTACGCCGTTGTTGGTGGTGTTTAACGTGCCTTATCTTAATTTACCCGCCGTCGGTTTGTTGGTGAGTAGTTTCTATAGCCCGACTCTCGCTTTTACCCAAGTTGCCCTACTTTCGGGATTAACCACCTTTAGTTCCATTGGTGTTCAAGGGGACTTGGAAATGAGTTGGGAAAACCTCATTCCGGGGATGATTGGTGGGGGAGTGGCCGCAGTCACCGCCGGACGCTTGCGATCGCGCGAAGAATTAGCCTTACTCGGTGGCGGTATCGGTGCGGTTTCCGGCGGAACCTATCTTATTATTAGCTTAATCGCCAGTGCGAACCCTAGCATAATCGTTTTGGCGGTTTTCCCCGAAGCAGCGCTGTATGGCTTGTTTAGTACCGCTTGGTGCGTGGTGGCGTTGGGCTTATCCCCTTATCTCGAAAAATTCTTTGACTTGGTTACACCAATTCGCTTGGCCGAACTGTCTAACCCCAACCGCCCTCTACTCAAACGCTTGGCCACCGAAGCCCCAGGTACGTTTCAACATACTTTATTTGTGGCATCGTTAGCTGAAGCCGCAGCCAGCGAGTTACACTGCAATGTTGAACTGGCTCGCGCCGGAACTCTATATCACGATATTGGTAAGATGCACGACCCCCTAGGGTTTATTGAAAACCAAATGGGAGGCCCCAATAAACACGACAAAATTAACGATCCTTGGCAAAGTGCAGAAATCATTAAAAAGCACGTTAGCGAAGGGTTGGTCATGGCCCGCAAGTATAATCTGCCCCAAGCAATTTGCAATTTTATTCCCGAACATCAGGGGACGATTTTGATTTCTTATTTCTATTTTCAAGCGAAACAGCGATCGCCACAAGCCCACGATGCCCAAGCTTCTACGATCTCAGAAGCGGATTTTCGTTACGACGGGCCGATTCCCCAATCGCGGGAAACGGGCATTGTGATGTTAGCAGATGCTTGCGAAGCGGCGTTGCGATCGCTCAAAGATGTGACCCCTGATATGGCTTTAGCAACGGTGAAGAAGATTTTTAAAGCCCGTTGGCAAGACAATCAATTGGTTGATTCGGGCTTGAAAAAAGAGGAGTTACCGATTATTGCCGAAGTCTTTATTCGGGTTTGGCAACAATATAATCACCAACGCATTGTTTACCCGAAAGCCGCATTAGAACCGCAACCGTCTAAATGAACAGTCATCAGTGTTTTGGGCAGTAGGCAGCTTTTTTCAGTTA
>JBKHDX010000270.1:0-5767 GCA_046541115.1 Spirulinaceae cyanobacterium
GACGACGGCGGGGAAACCGAGGGTTTCTACCATTCCCACTGCAATTGACATTTTTTGTTTAGCTCCTCATTAAAACGAACGCAGTTGGCAAGGTCACGCAAACTGACCTCTGCGTAATTGGGTGTACTGTAAATTTTGAATCTGTTTTTGACCGATTCTGTCGTAAAATTGGCGATCGCTCCTCGAAAACCCAGGAAACGAAAATTCTTTCGTTTTCTCTATACGATCGCTTTTTCGACTCGACTTGAACCCAGCCAATTTCCCGATTAATATTTTTTTGACGGGAACGGCGATTCTAAAATTTTCCTTCTAGAAACAAGCATAGGAAACCTTTGTACCTTTGACAATATAAGTCTTTATGATTTTTTTAAATTAGTGAGTTAACAAAAATTAATACGTCAATCTGTAGGGTTTTCTCTTCAAGGACAATCTGATGGATTTCGCGAGGCGGTTCGGTGGTGTTTTATAATCACTTTATTCCGGGATTAATTTCCTCAAAACCGACTGAGATTCATCGGGGACTCCCTGACACCAGAAATCAGCCCCCCGTGAGCCAATACTCAGGGATTTGTAACGGGATCGCCATTAAACCCGATGAAATGGCAACAAGGCGATCGCGCCGTTGCCCCACAAAATTAAGACTCACATCGTGGGGTTTCCGCCTCCCCCACCGCGCCAAAAACTCATGCAAAAAGTTGTTACTTTGTCAAGACAGAAAAGACTTAAAATTGAGCGAACTTGACGGCGACCAAGGACGATCGCAAAGTAACTCTGGGCTGATATTTGAGTCAAAAAATCAGACGACCGTTGAGCTTCAACCCCGACTCAACCTAAAGCTTGTCGTTGCTTCTCAACCTCAATAATATGTTGTTTTTTTAAGGTAATTTTTAATGACTGAATGGCTTTTATCCAGCAGTGGTATTATCCCCATTTATGGCTTAATTGGCGCAATATTAACATTACCTTGGTCTATGGGCATTGTCCGCCGCACCGGGCCCCGGCCCGCCGCTTATTTTAATATTTTAATGACCTTGGTCGCCTTTATTCATAACTTAATCTTGTTGCGCTTCGTGTGGCATCACCCCCCCCAGCAAGTCGCTTATCAATGGTTACAAATCGCCGCTCTCAACCTCACCCTAACCTTAGATATTTCCCCGATTAGTATGGGGGCTTTATGTTTAGTAACGGGCTTAAGTTTACTCGCTCAAATTTACGCCCTAGGGTATATGGAAAAAGATTGGTCTATGGCGCGATTTTATGGCTTAATGGGCTTTTTTGAAGCTGCCTTGAGTGGTTTAGCTTTGAGTGACTCGTTACTTTTGAGTTATGGGTTGCTCGAAATGCTGACCTTATCGACTTATTTATTAGTCGGTTTTTGGTATGCACAACCCTTGGTCGTCACCGCCGCGCGAGACGCTTTTTTAACGAAACGAGTCGGGGATATTTTACTCCTCATGGGGGTGGTCGCCTTATCGAGTTATGGTGAAGGTTTAGATTTTAGTCAGCTTAAAGATTGGGTACAAACTGCCCCGTTGCATCCCTTCACCGCTACCTTGTTAGGACTGGCTTTAATTGCCGGGCCAACCGGAAAATGCGCTCAATTTCCCTTAAATTTATGGCTCGATGAAGCCATGGAAGGGCCGAATCCTGCCGGGATTTTGCGAAACTCCATTGTGGTTTCGGCCGGGGCTTATGTCTTAATTAAGTTGCAACCGGTCTTTACCTTATCCTCAGTCGCTGCGGATGTATTGGTAGGAATTGGCGTTATTACGGCGATTGGGGCATCCTTGATGGCGATCGCGCAAATTGATATTAAACGGGCTTTATCTCACTCCACCAGTGCTTACCTTGGCTTAGTTTTCGTTACCGTCGGCATTGGTCAACCCGTAACCTTGGCCTTACTGCTTTTATTTGCCCACGCGATCGCAAAAGCTTTACTTTTCATGAGTGCTGGCTCAATTATATTCAACACCACCAACCAAGATGTTACCCAAATGGGCGGTTTATGGTCGCGAATGCCTGCAACCACCGTGGCCTTTTTGATTGGAAGCGCCGGGTTACTGGCTTTACTCCCCATGGGAATGTTTTGGACGATGCAGCAATGGTTACAAGGCTTTTACACCATTCCCCCTTTATTGCTCATTCTGTTGTTATTGGTGAATGGTTTGAGTGCCATTAACCTCACGCGCTTGTTTCGTTTAGTTTTTCTCGGTAACCCCCACCCCAAAACCCGCCGTTGTGCAGAAGTACAGTGGCCTATGGCTGTGCCGATGGTGACGTTATCAACTGTCGTTTTATTCCTACCTGTGGGACTGCAACAACTGGATTTATTAGTCCGTCGCGAAAACGCCTGGATTGAAGATGTTTTACTGCTCAATCACTGGGCAATGCCCTTATTAATCGCTTCGGGGGTTGTGGGTTGTTTATTTGGGGCCTTGATGCCGTTACGCCGCAATTGGGAAAGACCCACGCAAGTTTATTTACGCTTTTTCCAAGATTTGTTTGCCTACGACTTTTATATCGAGCGTTTGTATAACGTGACAGTGGTTTGGGCAGTCTCGTCGCTTTCCCGCTTTACCGCTTGGTTTGACCGCTACATTGTCGATGGCGGCGTGAATTTAGTGGGTTTAGCGGCAATTTTTAGCGGTAATGCCCTGAAATACAATGTTTCGGGTCAATCTCAGTTTTATTTATTCACGATTTTCTTGGCAGTAAGTCTGATTCTCGGTTTGGCGTTTAGCGGTCAATGGGAGGGGATTTTAAACTATTGGTCTTCAGCTTTTTCAGTAATCAGTAATTAAGGGGCAGCTTTTTCAGTTATCAGTTATCAGTAATCAGTCATCAGTGTTTTGGGGAGTGGGCTTGTAGGGGCGGGGAAACCCTGCCCAACAACCAACAACCAATAACTAACAACCAATAACCAACAACCAACAACCAATAACCAACAACCAATAACAAAATGTTAAGTGCATTAGTTTGGATACCGATTCTAGGGGCGATCGCGATCGCATTTTTACCCTCTCATTGGGAAGCGCATCGCTATCGAAAAATCGCCATTACCATCGCCAGTTTCGTTTTATTGTGGACGCTGGTATTGGGGTACAACTTCAACCCCGACCAAGCAGATATGCAGTTTGTCGAGCGCTTCAACTGGTTGCCAAGTTTAGGGATTAGTTACCATTTGGGCTTAGATGGCTTATCCCTGCCGTTGATCGTCCTCAATAGCTTTTTAACCCTAGTTGCCATTTATAGCACCGATGAGAAAATCGGGCGATCGCGCTTTTATTTCGCCTTAATGTTGTTTCTCAGTGGCGGCGTTGCGGGAGCCTTTTTAGCGCAAAATTTATTACTATTTTTCCTGTTTTATGAATTTGAAGTCATCCCCTTATATTTCTTGATTGCGATTTGGGGTGGGAGTCGTCGTGGTTATGCAGCGATGAAATTCCTCATTTATACTGCTTTATCGGGGTTTCTCGTCCTGGCTTCCTTTTTGGGGATTGTGTGGTTTACCCACGGGACCACCTTTGATTATGAACCCTTGCGATCGTCGGCGTTACCCTTAGATTTACAATTTTGGTTATTGGGGATGTTGTTGGTAGGCTTATTCATCAAAATCCCGATTTTCCCCTTTCATACTTGGCTACCGGACGCGCACGTTGAAGCCTCAACCCCGGTTTCGGTGTTACTTGCCGGGGTGTTGTTGAAATTAGGGACTTATGGCTTATTGCGCTTTGGTGTGGGTTTATTTCGCGAAGCCTGGCTGGTGCTAGCCCCTGGGTTAGCCCTGTTAGCCGCCGTGAGTGCTTTATATGGCGCTCTCACCGCGATCGCGCAGCAAGACATGAAAAAAGTCGTCGCTTATTCTTCTATCGCCCACATGGCTTATGTACTGCTAGCTGCGGCAGCAACCACCCCCCTCAGCCTCATGGCAGCAGTGTATCAAATGATCGGTCACGGCTTAATTTCAGCGTTACTCTTTTTATTAGTCGGGGTGGTGTACAAAAAAACCGGGACTCGCGATGTCAAAGTCTTACACGGCTTACTCAATCCCGAAAGAGGCTTACCTTTGGTGGGCAGTTTAACTATCCTAGGGGTGATGGCCAGTGCAGGGATTCCCGGTATGATTGGCTTTATCGCCGAGTTTCTAGTGTTTCGCGGTAGCTTTCCCCGATTTGCGATCGCGACGCTTCTGTGTATGATCGGAACAGGTTTAACGGCGGTGTATTTCTTGCTCATGGTCAATAATGTCTTTTTTGGCCGTTTGTCTATCCCCGTGAGCCAACTGCCGCAAGTTCAATGGTCTGAGCGCCTTCCCGCCATTGTTTTAGCGGTTTTAATTGTGGTTTTAGGATTGCAACCGAGTTGGATTTCGCGCTGGAGCGAGCTAAATACAGCCACTTTAATTATCGATCCAGCGCTTCGAGTGGAAATTCCTACCGCCGATCTCGCTCAACAAAACAAAATCCGCAACCTTGATTAACTCAACAGGTAAAATTTCTGTAACCCAGAAATAGGGGTAACAAACCTACCTTTTCCAAAGGTTGAGAAGGAAAATTGGCCGGATTTCCAGCTACCGACAGGGCAGCGGTAGTCACTGATAACTGGTAACTGATAACTGATAACTGAAATGACGACTCGAATTGCAACTTCTCGCCATCCCCTCGCTGAATATATCAAACGCCTCGAAGCGGGACAGGATTTACTACAAAATTCACCTCAAAATGTAGTGGAAGTGGTGGGTATTCTCAAAAGTTATGGGGTGGTTTTGGATGCTTATTCCCGCAATTTGATTTACATTTCAGAAAACCAGTTTTTGGTGTTGTTTCCCTTTTTTAAATATTTTAATGGCGATGTTTCCTTGAAGCGTTTAACCGCCCATTGGTTTCACGATCGCATTAATTATGAATATGCTGAATATTGCATGAAGTCTATGTTTTGGCATGGGGGCGGCAAGTTGGATGCTTATCTTGACTCCCCGGAGTTTGTCAAAAATGCTAAAGCGGCGATTCAAGCCAAATGGGGTAATAATCCGGTGATGTTGGGTTTAAATGCTTTATTCCCGGATTATCTGCCCGAACAAGTGCGAATGCTGTCTTATTACAGTGGTTTGGGGCAGTTTTGGCGAGTGATGAGCGATATGTTTTTAAGTTTGAGCGATCGCTACGACAAAGGCGAAATCACCTCAATTCCCCAAGTGGTACAACATATCCTCGATGGCTTGGTGGCAGATGCGAGTAAACCCGTTACCTACAGCGTTAAGTTACGCGGGGAAACATACAACATTATCCCCAAGTCGGCAGGACTCACCTTTTTGATGGATACCGCCGTCCCTTATGTAGAAGCGATTTTCTTCCGGGGTGCGCCGTTTCCGGGGACGGTATCTTATAATGCCCAAGCCCATCAAATCCCATCAAGTCAAGGAGATTTTACCTATGGGGCGCTATATGCTGACCCGTTACCCATTGGGGGGTCAGGCATTCCACCAACTTTGTTAATGCAGGATATGCGCCACTTTCTGCCGTCTTATCTCCACGATTTATATCGTCAAACTCCCCGTCAAGAAGATGATTTGCGGGTGCAGATTTGCCAAAGTTTCCAAAAGTCGATGTTTTGCGTCACGACAGCCGCGATTAAGGGATTAGCCCCCCATCCTTTAGACAGCCAAAATTCCCAACATCAACAAGAAAATCGGCAGTATTTACGGGGTTGGATGGATCGTTTTGAAACTTCCCGTTTGTTGACGGTGAATGAGGCTTAGAGGCAATTT
>JBKHDX010000271.1:0-5725 GCA_046541115.1 Spirulinaceae cyanobacterium
AGGCAACCTGAAAGAAACGAGAATCTACGTCCTTTAAGGGCGTAGAGTTGTCAAACTAAGAGTAAACAACCCTCCTAATCACTTTCACAAAGCCGCTTTAGCCAGCGAGTCATAGAAAATCTATGAAATTTGCTCCTCAAAACTTGTCGTCATTTCACAATGATATTTTGCAAGAAACGCTGCTGGGGCGACTGTGTAACACGCCAGAGTTGTTTCGCGATCGCTATTTAATTCTTCGTATGATCGGCCGCGGTGGTTTTGGTGCCACCTTTCTGGCGCGAGATACCCTCCTTCCGGGTCAACCTCTGTGCGCCATCAAACTGCTTTGTCCGCGCATTAGCGAAATAGACGCTCTCGACACCGCCCGTCGTCGCTTTCGTCGCGAAGCCAAAACCCTAGCGGCCTTGGGGAGTCATTCCCAAATTCCCCGTTTGCTCGATTACTTTACCCTAGGGGAAGATTTTTATTTAGTCCAAGAGTACATTCGCGGCATGACTTTGGCTCGTTTGGTGCGTCGCTACGGCCCGCAGTCGGAGTTAGTGGTCACCCGCTTTTTGCGAGAAATGCTGATTTTACTGCAATATGTCCATAGTACCGGGGTGATTCACCGGGATATTAAGCCACAGAATATTATTCGCTGTCAAGATGACGGTCGCTTGGTTTTAATTGATTTTGGTGCGGTCAAAGAGCAGTTAGTCCAGGCGTTGGGCTTTAGTTCTAAAAATATTACCACCCATTTTGTCGGGACGGTGGGGTTTGCACCGCCCGAACAATATACCCTGCGTCCGGTATTTGCCAGCGATATTTATGCCTTGGGGGTCACCACTTTATATTTATTGACCGGAAAAGCGCCTTTGGATTTTCAAAACGATCGCACTGGAACATTGCAATGGCAGGGAAAAGTGCAAATCAGCAAACCTTTGGGGCGGATTCTGGATAAAATGCTGCAACCTTCTCTCCCAGACCGCTATCAGCTAGTTTTACCGATTCTCAAGACCCTCGACTTAGAGATTTCTCACAGCAACTTATCCGATTGTTTGAGTACGCCCAACCCTTCTACCCCCCCACCGTCTTCCGAGTTTAATCATCCTCCCCCCCGTCGTCCTTCTTCGGTTACTAAAACGGCGAAAGCCATTCGCGATTGGAAGCAACGCCAAGAACGCAAGCGCAAAAATCGCTCGGACAGTTCAGCTTAAGGTTTTAAAGCTAAATTTCGCTCATCCTAGTCGCAGAATGAGCGAAAATGGCAAAAATCCCTAAACCCGCGATCGCCCTAACAAGTTGAGTCGTTACCTACAGTAGTGAGGCGACGTTGTTTGAGGGTTTGGAGTTGTTGCAAGAGAACTTCAACTTCGGCTTCGAGGTGTAAATATTTGAGTTGTTGTTCGGTCGGGAGGGCTTGCATGGTTTTAGCGGAGAGGGTGTTGGCGCTAGGACGGTCTTGAGAAGCGCTGGACAACACAGAAGAATGGGAAACGGTAGACATATTAAAGTTTTTCGTTATTATTACTGACTCACACCAGTAGGTTATTGTAACGTAAGGTAACAACTTGGTTGTATCTTGTGTGTCTATTTCCAGAGTGTCATTAGCGATCGCGATGGTAATCAGTATTAATGATTAGTTGTTGGTTGCTGGTTGTTGGTTATTGGTTGTTGGGCAGGGAAACCCAGCCCCTACATAGCGATTGCCCACAGCAAAGCTGCCCACAGCAAAGCTGCCCAAAACACTGATGACTGATGACTGTTGACTGAAGAAGCTGCCCACAGCAAAGCTGCCTACTCCCTAAGAAAATCCACTACTCACTGCTTCAACAGTGGAATGGTAAACGCAAAGGTACTGCCGCGACCGGGTTGACTATTCAGCCAGATGCGGCCGCCATGATATTCAATGATTTGCTTGCAGATGGGTAAACCCAAGCCCGTTCCTTTGGGCTTGTCGGTAAGGACATCTCCCACTTGTTGAAAGCGCTCAAACACCTTCTCTTGGTCTTCGGGGGCAATCCCAATCCCGGTGTCGGTGACTTCGATTTGGAGGTTGTGACCCGATACAAAAGCGCGACAAATCACAGTACCCTGTTGGGTGAATTTGACGGCGTTGGAGATGAGATTAATTAAAACTTGAATGAGGCGATCGCGATCGACTCGAATTTGGGGTAAATTCGGGGCGTAATCTTCGATCAACATTAAATCCGAATCTTGAAATAAAGAGGAAGTGGCCGCCAAAGCCCGGTTTAAAATGGCTTTAGGGTCGCTGGGTTCGAGATGCCAATCGACGCGGCCGGCTTCCATTTTGGCAATGTCGAGTACATCGTCGATCAAGGAAGTGAGGCGTTCGGCTTCGTCGATGATAATGTTAATATTCGAGCCAATGGTCTTCATGGCTTTCTGGACGAGGCGATCGCGACTGTGGACTTGGGGAAAGACCTTTTCTTCGAGTTTTTCTTTAATAATCGAGGCAAAACCCAACACGGAAGTTAAGGGAGTGCGGAGTTCGTGGGAAACGGTAGCGAGAAAGTCGGTTTTCATGCGGTCTACTTCTCGTTCGACGGTAACATCCCGAATCAAAATCACCGATCCTAAACATTGTTCTCCTTCGTCCCCATCGGCTTCTTTGATGACGCAGGTGGCCAGGGCTTGACCAAAGCGATCGCGCCCCAATTTGACATCGGCGGTTACGTCTTCTTTTTCGTGACGTTCGCTTTCTTTGACCAACATCACCAATTCTGGGGGGAAATATTGGGCTAAACTTTGCCCCTTGAGGTCTACGTTTTCTAAGCCAAACATTTCCAGTAAAGCCGGATTAAAGCGGGTAATATGCCCTTGTACATCCGTGACCAACAAACCATCGGCTAAGTTATCAACAATGGCGTTGAGGTCGGCGAGGGTGGCGCGAAGTTCGAGGGAACGGTGTTGGGCTTGTTTGAGGAGTTCGGCTTGTTGGAGGGCAACCCCCAGATGAACGGCAATTTTACTGACAAATTCGACCTCGCGACTTTGCCAATGACGGGGGCGATCGCATTGATGAATGCAGAGTAATCCCCAGAGGCGATCGCTTTGAATTAAGGGAACTACTAAATTCGCCCGCACGTTAAACCGTTTTAAGATAGAGCGATGACAGGATGCTAAGTTTTCTACCTCAATATCGTGACTGATAAAAACCTGATTTTGGGCGTAGTGTTGGGCCGCAAAACCAAAACAGCGATCGCGCACTTTAGTTTTCAACGCAGCCCCATATTGGGGTAAGACATCCTCGGAGATAAACTCCCCTTCGGTGTAGTCTGATTGGGGGTCAAAGCGATAAATGGCGGCGCGATCGGCTTCGAGGAGTTGGCGGACTTCGCGGGTGGCGGTTTTAAAGATGGTGTCGAGGTCGAGGGTGAGGCGGATTTTGTCGATAATTTGGGCGATCGCGCTTTCCCGTTCGGCCGAACGAATCAACTCATCGGCCCGTTGTTGCAGTTGTTGGGTGAGGGCGCTTTGTAACTCCGTCGAACGACGTTGGGTTTTTTCGAGGAGTTGGGCTTGTTGGACGGCGACTCCGAGTTGTGCGCCAATTTGGACTAAAAAGTTGACTTCGGTGGGTTGCCATTGACGAGGGCGGTCGTTCTGAAACGCTGCTAACAAGCCCCAGAGCTTTTGATTTTCGTAAATGGCAATAATGGCATAAGTCCGGGCTTGGTAGCTTTCTAGGGCTTGGAGATAGCATTCTGAGAAGCCCTGGGTGTAGATATCGTCCACGACTCGAAATATCTGGCCTTTGGTAAAGGGGCCGCCTTCGGTGTCTCGGAGATGGGTATCTTGACTGAGTTGAGACCCATCTACAGTTCCTAAAGATTTTAAGCTGCAATCGCTGACGTTACGACATAAGGCGCGATCGCTGAGTTGGGCTTCGAGTACCGAAGTCCAGTTATCGGTGACGGATTCGACCACAAACTCGCCACTCCAATCTTCATTAAAGCGATAAATGGTGACGCGATCGGCTTTGAGGAGGTGACGGGCTTCTTGAACGGTGGTGTTAAAGATGGTATTGAGGTCAAGAGAACGGCGGATTTTTTCTATAATGGCTGCGATCGCTTTTTCTCGTTCCACCGCAGAAGCCAGTTGTCGGGATTGCGATCGCACTTTTTTCAGGGTATTGGCTTGATGAATGGCTACACCGAGTTGATTGCCGATTTGAATTAATAAGTTAATTTCTTCGGTTAACCAATGACGCACGCCGATGTTGTGATACGCTCCCAATAAACCCCATAAAGATTCCCCTAAAAACACCGGAACCACGCAAAATGCCCTCGCTTGAAATTGGGCGAGTAAGGCAATATGATCGGTACTGAGATCGGCGCAATAGATGTCGTCTACGGCGGTGGGTTGGGGATAATAATCTTGACCGCCAATGCTATCGCGCAGATAAATCTCTCCCCAAGATTGAGCAGTGGGAACGCCGATCGAGGGTCGCCAGTCTTGACCTACGGCTTCGTAAACAAACTCGCCACTCCAGTCTTCACTAAAGCGAAATAAGGCCACGCGATCGACTTTGAGTAATTGTCGCACTTCTTGGGTGGTGGTGGCGGCAATTGTTCCTAAATCTAAGGAACGCCGGATTTTATCAATAATGGCCGCGATCGCTTTTTCCCGTTCGACAGCTTTATTCACCGCTTGACGGAGATATTGAGATTGCTGCTGAAGTTGGGTCATGGCTTCAGCTTGTTGGAGTGCGACCCCTAGGTGAATGGCGATTTGGGTGACAAATTCGATTTCGGCGTTATGCCAGTGACGGGGTTGGCTACAGTGATGAATGCACAGTAAACCCCATAATTCTTCACCTTTGAGTAAGGGAACGACTAAATTCGCCCGTACCTGAAAGCGAGCTAAAATTTCAATGTGGCAGGGCTTCAATTCAAGGTCATAAATGTCGCTACATTGCCAAATTCGCCCTTTCTGGTAAAAAAGGGCAAAGTTTTCCCCAAAACAATGATCGTTAATTTTGGCGGCTAAGGTGGAGGGATAAGGGGGGACTACTGCTTCGGAGACAAATTCTCCTTGGTTATAGTTGGTTGAGTGGGCATCTTTATCAAAGCGATACATCCCCACGCGATCGACTTCGAGGAGTTGCCTCACTTCTTGGGCCGTGGTGGTGAAAATGGTCTCTAAATCTAGGGATTCGCGAATTTTGGTGACTACAGCCAGCAGCGCTTTTTGACGCGCCATTTGATATTGCGGCACAACGGGTTGATGTTGGCGATTTTTGCGGTTATGCTCGCAAAGACGATGGATTTCGCGATGAAACATTGATGAAGATTTCGCGGTTGTTTTCCCGGGCCAGACCTTGGACATTCTTTGATGGGGAAGGGGTGCGATCGCTCTTTACTCAGGATCGTAACATTCTCTTGGGCAATCGGTGGTGGGGTGGCTTTCTCAATTTTCTGGCAAGGGAACGGCGCGATCGCGTTAAGCTAAAAAAGTCGAATTTTAGTTGTGGCAAAAATAGCAATGATTTTACCTGGTGCTACGGTTAAAGTAACCAATGCTGAGGATACTTATTACCGCTTTGAAGGCTTAGTCCAGCGCCTGAGCGATGGCAAAGCGGCGGTTTTATTTGAGGGGGGAAATTGGGATAAACTCGTCACTTTCAATTTATCCGAACTCGAAGAAGTCAAACTCAAGGGTAAAAAATAGTTGTTGGTTGTTGGTTGTTGGTTGTTGGTTGTTGGTTGTTGGTTGTTGGTTG
>JBKHDX010000272.1:0-5677 GCA_046541115.1 Spirulinaceae cyanobacterium
CCTCGCAACTGAAAATCTTTTTCATTAGTATTGACATTAAATCTCAACAAGGCTATATTGAATTCAGTGTTCTCCTCTTGTAAAAAGATCGGCAGGCGGGACTGGTAAGCGCGATCGCGACTCTAGTCCCTTATTTTTTTTTAACGCTACACTAAAAACCGATACAGATAGAGGCGGAAATTCAGAACATGAGTGCTACCGACGCACAGTTAAATTCAGATTGGGATGCGATTGTTATTGGTTCGGGGATGGGGGGCTTAGTCACCGCAACCCAACTCGCAGCCAAAGGCGCACAAGTATTAGTATTAGAGCGATATTTAATTCCCGGCGGGAGTGCGGGCTATTTTGAGCGCAACGGCTATCGATTCGATGTTGGGGCTTCGATGATTTTTGGTTTTGGGGAAGAAGGGACAACCAATTTGTTGACGCGGGCATTAGCGGCGGTCAATATGAAGATGGAAACTCTCCCCGATCCGGTGCAAATTCACTATCATCTCCCCAACGATTTAGAGGTGAAAGTGCATCGCGATTATGAGAAATTCTTGCAAGAACTGGGCGATCGCTTCCCTCACGAAAGAAAGGGGATTCGCCGCTTTTATGACGAGTGTTGGCAAATCTTCAACTGTCTCAACGCGATGGAGTTGCTGTCCCTCGAAGAACCCCGCTATTTAACCAGGGTCTTTTTCCAGCATCCCTTCGCTTGCTTAGGCTTGGTGAAGTATTTACCGCAAAACGTGGGCGATATTGCCCGGCGTTACATTTCTGACCCAGAATTGCTCAAATTCATCGATATGGAATGTTACTGCTGGTCAGTTGTTCCTGCGTCTCAAACCCCTGCGATTAATGGGGGAATGGTGTTTAGCGATCGCCACTACGGCGGCATCAACTATCCTAAAGGGGGAGTCGGTCAAATTGCCCAAAAACTCGCAGACGGACTCGAAAAAGCAGGCAGTCGCATCGAATACAAAGCCAGAGTCACCGAAATTATTATCGAGAATAACAAAGCCGTTGGCGTAAAACTGGCAAACGGCAAAGAATATCGCGCTAAACGCATTGTTTCTAACGCCACGCGCTGGGATACCTTCGAGAAACTGCTGCCCAAAGCTACAATGCCCAAAAGCGAACAAAAATGGCAAAATCGCTACCAAAAATCCCCCAGTTTCCTCAGCCTACACCTGGGAGTCCACGCCGACTTACTCCCCCCCGACACCGAATGTCATCACATTCTGCTCGAAAACTGGGACAACATGACCGACGAACAAGGCACAATTTTCGTCTCCATCCCCACCCTACTCGACCCCAGTTTAGCCCCAGACAATCACCACATTATCCACACCTTCACCCCTAGCTGGATAGACGAATGGCAAGACCTCTCCCCTAGCGAATACGAAGCCAAAAAAGAACAAGCCGCGTCCCAACTCATTCACCGCCTCGAAGCCATTTTCCCCGGTATAGAGTCCAAACTCGATTACCAAGAAATCGGCACACCGCGCACTCACCGCCGCTTTCTCGGTCGCGATGATGGCACTTATGGCCCCATCCCCCGACGCAAACTTTTGGGATTGTTGGGAATGCCTTTTAACAGTACCGCGATTAAAAATCTGTACTGCGTTGGCGATAGTACCTTTCCCGGTCAAGGTTTAAATGCGGTGGCTTTCTCTGGTTTTGCTTGCGCCCATCGTATTAAGGTAGATTTGGGGCTGTAATTGGCAAAAACAAACAAAAAAAAACAGTCAATCCTCGGAAAAACGCTACCCTTAATTGCCGGATTTCGAGGGTTTGCGCCAAGTGGGAAGGACTTTTGGTTGTGGGGCTGTCTCGATCAGAACTTTAGGATTGGGGGAAGCAGCAGGCTGAGATGAAGGTTGTACTTCCGTTTGCAGGGTTTGGGCGACTTCGACGGCGGCTTCTAATTCTTGTACGGTTTGGCGATATTCTTCGAGGGCTTGGGCAAGTTGGATTTGTTGCTCTAATTCTTGGGTGGAGGAAAGTAAATCCCCTAAACCGTTGACAAGGCGGCGTAAATTTTCGCGGAAAGTCGGGTCTCCCGTGAGTTCATCGACTTCTGAGGTGATTTTGCGGGTATTTTCAAAGGTTTCGCGGGCGGAGTTGAGGGTACGCTGTAATTCGACAATGAGGGCCGGATCGTTGAAGCTGGCGGTAATATCCCGTAGGTTGGCAGAAGCTTCGCTGCTGTTGGCGATAAGGAGTTCGAGATCGTCGATTAACTGGGCGATCGCCTCTTGGTCAAGAGCCGTATTTAAGCCTTCTACGGTGGGATTAAAGGTGATAATGAGGTCTTGTAAGCTTTCGCTAGTATCTTGTACGCTGGCGAGGGTTACGCTTAAGCTGGTGCGATTTTCGTCGATGAGACGATTGAGATTATCAGAGAGTAAGTTTAAGTTTTGGGCGGTTCGTTGAAATTCAACGGCGGTTCCAGAGAAAGTTTCAGCGCTGCGGCCAACCCCTTCGAGGGTTCCGGCGGCGCGATTGGCGGCATCTCCAAGTTCGAGGGCGGTAGTGCTGAGGGCAACAGAGGTGCGTTGGGCGGTGGTGGTGATTTGGGGCAGTTGTTGGCGGACTAAGCGGGATAATTGCTGAAGTTCATTGCTGAGTCGATTGACTTCAACAGCGGTGACTTGGGCAGTATTGAGCAGGTTATTGATGTTTTCGGCAAATTCTGGACTGGCGTACACTTCACTCAGGCGGACGGTACTCACCAGCAAGTCATCAATGGTGACTCCTGTTTCTCCTTGCAGACGATCGCGATCGCACACAATAATATTAGAGTTGCATTCTTCCTCAACCGGACTGAGGGCTAGGGTCTGACTAGAGAGGGATTCGCGGGGAATAATGTCGATGGCGGTTTGACTGATTAAACCGGATTGACTCGCTGTAAAAACGGAATCTTTGGGAATGAGGAGGTCTACTGGGGAAATTTCAATCTGAACATCAATGCCGTTGGTTCCGGGTTCAATGCCCACAATTTTACCCACATTCACGCCGCGATAGCGCACGGGCGCACCAATGGACATCCCGTTAGCATTGTTAAACTCGACGGTGGCGTTGTAGCTAGTACGACCAATATCTAAGCCCCGCAACCAAACCGTAATGCCCCCGAGCAATCCCAAGGCCACTAAAATGAGTAGACCCACCGAACCTTCTCGTATGGAACGCGATCGCATGGTTTTTTCTCCCCAACAAGTAAGTTAATTCACAATCCGAATCGGCCCTTCAATACTGGCACTAAAAAACTGTCGCACATAAGGGTCGTCTGTGGTGTCAATTTCATTAACATTTCCTTCCCATTGCACTTTCCCCCCGGCTAAAAAGATCACCCGGTCAGCAGTGCGGCGAATGGTGCTTTCTTGGTGAGACACCATAACATAAGTTGGACAAGTGTCTGCTGATTTTTGCAAATGACGCACCAAATCTTCAATGACAGTAGAAGCAATGGGGTCTAATCCCGCAGTGGGTTCGTCGTAGAGAATCACCTCTGGACTGAGATGGGGTTCTTCGGGATTGGACATAATCGCCCGCGCGAAGCTCACGCGCTTTCGCATCCCCCCAGAAAGTTGGGCGGGATAGTTGTCAAAAATTCCTTCTAAACCCACCGTTTCCAGTTTTTTCTCGACCAATTTCCGAATCGTCGAGTGGGGAAGATGGGAGTGTTGATACAACAAAAAGCCGACATTTTCCCCCACAGTCAAAGAGTCAAATAAAGCGGCTTGTTGAAAAACCATGCTAATGCCAATGGGGTCGTCGTTGTCTTCAATCGCTCCCAAACGGCGCTGTCCTTTAATGTAAACTTCCCCGGTATCTGGCAGCAATAAACCCGCCATAATCCGCAAAATTGTCGATTTTCCCGTACCGGACGGCCCGAGAATCACTAATGCGTCGCCTTCATAAACCGTGAGGTCAATGCGGTCGAGAATAATGTTATTACCAAAGGATTTACTAATACCTTTGAGTTCGATTATGGGTTCTCTGGGACTTTCCATAAACTTCCTGGGGAATTTGTTCAGTTATCAGCATAATCACGGGAACGTTCTACCTCGGTACTGATGACTGATAACTGATGACTGATAACTGAAAATGAGGTTTATTCTGCGGCTTCTAAGCCAAAGACACGATTAAAGACTTTTTCGACTTTATAACCCGAATCAATGGATTCTAAGGGGTCTTTCCGCAGACGGTGACGCAAGCATAAAGTCACAACCCGGCGGATGTCTTCAACGGTGACTTCGGTGCGACCTTCAAAAGCAGCGAGGGCTTTTGCCGCACGATTGGTCACAATATCGCCGCGCAGTCCATCTACATCGAGTTCGGCGCAAATTTCGGAAATATTGACGCGATGTTCGTATTCTAAATTGACTTCGGGCAGTAAGTTTTGCGCTTGAATCAAACGCTGTTGTAATGCGTCTTGTTCGGCTTGATATTGAGCGCAGAAGCCTTGGGGGTCGCGGTCAAAGGCAGAACGTTGTTCGACGATTTTCACCCGCAATGCTGGCTCTTTGACGGTGCGGATTTCGGCGTGCATCCCGAAGCGGTCGAGTAGTTGGGGACGCAATTCTCCTTCTTCGGGGTTTCCCGACCCAACGAGGACAAAACGGGCTGGGTGACGAATGGAAATGCCTTCCCGTTCGACGGTATTCCAACCACTGGCGGCAGAATCGAGCAGTACGTCTACTAAGTGGTCGTCAAGGAGGTTCACTTCATCCACATATAAGATGCCGCGATTGGCTTTGGCCAGCAAGCCCGGTTCAAAGGCTTTAATGCCTTCGGATAGGGCTTTTTCGATGTCAATCGTACCGCAAACCCGGTCTTCAGTTGCGCCCAAGGGCAAGTCAATCATCGCCACTTTTTTCTGGGCGATTTCAACGACTTGGCCTTGTTCGACTGTTTGACGCACTTCTTCGCTCATCAAGTCGAAGTCGGTAGGAGAACTTTGAAACGGGTCTCCTGCGACTACATCGATTTCCGGTAAGAGGTCAGCTAAAGCGCGAATGGTGGTGGATTTTCCCGTACCGCGATCGCCCATGATCATAACCCCACCCACTTTGGGGTCGATGACGTTTAGCAATAAGGCCAGTTTCATTTCTTCTTGGCCGACAATTGCTGTGAAGGGAAAAACCACACGGCGAGTTTTTGTCGGAGGAGCAGGAGCAGTGACAGTCATAAGAGTTTAATTATTGTATTTTCAAAAAAAGCGACGTTAGTCAAGCCGCGAGTTTCGGCAAAGCGAACGTTTCTCATTGTGCCATACAAGCGGGTTGGTATGGGGTGCCGGTTATTTATTTCGCGCTTTGTCGGTTAGCCACTCCTAATCGCCCAGGGACGATGCTGTAGGTGGCTAGAACTTTGATGATGCGATCGCGCTTTGTCCAGTTTCTCGATCCGACGGTGTCTTACCAAAAATTCTGGGTTTAAAGCCCCGTCCTGTCTTGCCGAGCTACAAGGTGCTACTCGCGCGTTCCCTTGCTACTCGCGCGTTCCCTTGCTACTCGCGCGTTCCCTTGCTACTCGCGCGTTCCCTTGCTACTCGCGCGTTCCCTTGCTACTCGCGCGTTCCCTTGCTACTCGCGCGTTCCCTTGCTACTCGCGCGTTCCCTTGCTACTCGCGCGTTCCCTTGCTACTCGCGCGTTCCCTTGCTACTCGCGCGTTCCCTTGCTACTC
>JBKHDX010000273.1:0-5656 GCA_046541115.1 Spirulinaceae cyanobacterium
CCTTGCTACTCGCGCGTTCCCTTGCTACTCGCGCGTTCCCTTGCGCCTTACGGCGACGCGGGGTCGCTCGTCTTACGGCGACGCGGGGTCGCTCGTCTTACGGCGGCGCGGCATCTCGGCTGTTCTAGAACCCCGGTTTCTGGTGTCCAATTCTAACTTTCTAGGCTAGGCAGATCGGAAACCGGGGTTCTTAATTATCATTATTTATTTAACCGGATTTAATGGGAATAAGCGCTCCCGTTAAAATCAACAATCAACAAACTCAGAAATGATCGGAAACACGTTCCCGCGATCGCGCTAATAGTTGAGGGCCAGTTGTTGGGATTCTTGTTGTAATATAGCGATTAACTCGCGATCGCCTTTTGCTTTGGCCACTTGTAGACGATGTTCGAGATGACGACGAATATTTTCTAAATGAATTTGTTGAGCTAAATGGGTGTGGGTTACGGCTTCGTCGCTAATTTGATCGGCAGTCACCCCATAACGCAACGGTTCGATTTGACAAGCGATGCGCGGCCCGGTTTGAATATAAGGCCGCTTGCTATATGCCACGCCGCGATATTGTAAATAAGGCTTGGGTTTCAACTCTGGAACATGACGCGGGTAGTGGTTGTGCCAAGCTTGACCGCGATAAGTACCACCCATTTCGCCTTCTGTGACTTCCAACGTTAAGGGTTCGCGATTGTAGGTTACCCCACGATAAGTATATTGCATTTGTAACTCTCCGATTATTAAAAAAGTTTATGGGATTGTGCAGGAGGCTCTCGATCCGATCGAGAAATTAATCAAAATCGTTTTTCTGTCTGTATCCATTTTGACATTTTTTTTAAAAAATTGGCAAGTGTTACCCTGTCAATTTTGTTGTAATCGCCGCCCCAAATTCCTGTATTCAAAGACAGGATTGGGCAAGGAAACCTAGTCCCTACGACAGTTTTAGGCTTTCTTGACATCAAGGTTGTTGCCTTAACTTGTCACGACTGGTCATTGTTAATTATTCGTTGCGATTGGAGATAAATCGGTAACAAAACCCGAAAAATCGAGCCAGCGTTGACTTTGCTGCTCGCAGAAATTGACCCCCCACAGCGTTTGAGGAGTTGCCGCACTAAAGTTAAGCCTAAGCCGGCTCCTGAACTCAATTCGGTTGAAGTGGAGCGCCCTTGATAAAAGCTGTCAAAAATGCGGTGTAGTTCGCTTTTGGCAATACCGACTCCGGTATCTTTGATGACGAGTTGGATTTGTTCTCCTTGGACTTGGGCTGTCACCGAAATGCGACCTTGAGGGGGGGTAAATTGTAAACTGTTGTTGAGCAGATGAATCATAATTTGTCGCAACCATGGGGGAGGACAAGCCACAGGAGGAAGCCCCGGATCGAGGGTATAGCCCAGTTGAATGCCTTTTTCTAGGGCAAGGGGTTGATAAATACTGACAATTGTCGGTAGGGCTTCTCCTAAACGGGTGTAGTGGGGAATCGGTGGGGGAGGCGTTTCGGTGTGGGTGAGTAAGTTCATGCCGTGAATGAGGGAGTTTTGGCGATCGCACTCTTGTTGGAGTAGAGACAGATAACGCTGCCGTTGCGCCGTTTTGAGGTTCGGGGAATGCAGTAAACTCAGGGCGGTTTTCATGCGCGTTAGGGTGGTACTGAGTTCTTGTAAGCCTTGTTCAAAAAACTGTTGTTCGGGAAAAGGGGTTTGAGCGGTTGCGACCATCTGCTCGATTTGCTGGTTGCTGTGGTTGAGGTGATGAGACAACAGTCGGGTTAACGCTGATTCATCGGGTTTCACCAGACGATTGAGAAGGCGGTCAAATAAGGCATTGGGAGTATTATCAGCGATCGCGATCGCCCGGTGGAAAATCGCGATCGTCTCTCGAATCATTGCTGGCTCGAAACTATAGACCATTGCCCCTTCAGTGGCAGGAATCGTGGGGAAGTTTAATGCCAGCACCACGCTACTATGAGGCGCGATCGCCACCAGATAAGCTTCTTGACGGGGGAGTTGTCCCGGTTGTAGCGGCAGATAAACCCCGATCTCGTCTGGGGTTACAGGGGGCGATTCGGCACAGCGATACACCGTCAGATGGGGGGGAGGGGTGGGAAAATGTTGGCTATACCACTGAAGTAGTTGTTCTCCTTTGAGCCAAAGGGTGACTTCTTCGGATGTCTCGATCGACCAATGAATGAGGGCGATCGCCCAGGCTTCCAGGGTAGGGAATGCCATCATGGGAGTAGGGCGATCGCAACGTAGTAGTTGGTAAATAGATAGGGGAGCGGGAACAGACTCGTTCATAACGCGATCGAGTGAATCTTTCTTAATATTTCTTATCAATTATTGAAGCGTAAAATTGCCGTTATTGCATCCTTACAAACCTTTATATTTCTTGATAGTTTTCTCCGGGGATTTTCGTTAAGCTGGAATTAAGTTCCTCCGAGGAGATCGATCGTGAACGCTGGCATAGAAAAGATTTCAAATCGCTTTAACTGGTCAATTCCGATTTTAATCGCTTTAGCTTTCTGGCTGAGTAGCAGCTTACTGTTAGATTTAGCGGTTGTCCCTGGTTTATACGCCAGTGGGATGATGACCCAATCGGGGTTTGCCAGTGCAGGATATCTGATTTTTGGCACTTTTAATCACTTAGAATTACTTTGTGCAGGTTTGGTTCTGACGGGTTGTTTAGTTTTGTATCGTCAACATCAATTCGCCCCAAATCATGCTCGTCGCTCCCTGGTGTTGTCTCTGATTTTATTGCTCATTGCTATTATCTATACCTATATTTTGACACCCCAGATGAGCGGTATGGCATTACAACTTAATCTTTTTGAACCCACGACCATGCCACCTGCTATGATAGAAATGCACAGTGGATATTGGGTTTTAGAAGTATTAAAGTTAGTAGCTGGTGCAACTTTACTGCGCTGGTGCTATCTTGACTCCACAAGATCGAATATCGCGTAGCACATCACATCCTCACACCCAATTTGCCTCCCCTCAAAGTTTTTTGGGGGGGTTTTTTCAGTTATCAGTTATCAGTTATCAGTCATCAGTGTTTGTACGCCTAACCAATAACCAATAACCAACAACCAATGACGATTAAGAGAATTTGGTGGGCGATCGCGATCTTCGTGATTTTTACGATCTGTCTCGCGTTGCGGTTTTGGCGATTGAGCGAGTTGAATACCCTTGTCTTTGACGAAGTGTATTATCCCGTCTTTGCGAATCGCTACCTTCTGGGAAAACCCGTATACAACGCCCATCCGCCCCTAAGTCAATACATTCTGACCCTAGGAATTTGGATAGGCGATCGCCTCCCCATTGCCCAAGATACCGTTAATGGTTTGTTGGGGTCAATTCGGACTCCCTTTAGCTATCGTTGGTTAAACGCCCTGACTGGATCGTTTATTCCTTTGGTGGTGGGGGCGATCGCCTACGAACTCAACCGCCGCCGTAGTTTTGCCCTGATTGCCACTTTATTCGCTGCTCTAGATGGTTTATTTCTGGTTGAGTCTCGTTTTGCCCTAAATAACATTTATCTCGTCTTATTTGGCTTGCTAGGGCAGCTATTCGCCCTCAGAGCCGCTCGTTCTCGCGCTTCACCCCGTTTCCTACTCATCGCCGGGTTGTGGTTTGGGGCTTCTGCGGCGATTAAATGGAATGGTCTGGGCTTTCTTTTGGGCTTTTATTTAATCTGGTTTGTGGCTTGGTTGCTGCCCTCTAGTCGCCATGCAGCGTTGTTCGCTCCGACGCTAAAACGGATTAAACTCAGGCAAATTATTGTTTATTTGGGCATAGTTCCGGTTTTAACTTATAGTTTGCTGTGGATTCCCCATTTAATTCTCAATCCTTCTCCCGGTTTCTGGGAAATGCAGCGACGCATTCTCACCTTTCATCAAAATATTGGCAGTGGTGCCAGCGTGCATCCCTACTGCTCGCCGTGGTACAGTTGGCTGTTGATGTGGCGGCCTGTGGCTTATTTTTACAACACCGCTCGCAACCTCGAAGATACGATTTTGGCTTATCCTCCCCTTCCCCAAGAAGCAGTTAAGGTCATCTACGATGTTCACGCGATGGGCAATCCGATTTTGTGGTGGTTGAGTACGGGGGCGATCGCGCTATTCTTGGTTTTGATGCTGTATCGCTTGTTTTGGGGGCGGTTTTGGCAAATGCGCTTGTTTTCTTCGACGGAAATCGGGTTTTATCTCTTGCTCAACTACGGCGCGAATCTTTTGCCCTGGCTCAAAGTCTCCCGTTGTACTTTTTTATATCATTATATGAGTGCATCGATCTTTGCAACCTTGGCCTTGGCTTGGTGGATCGATCTATGGTTGCGTAGCGATCGCTATTGGCATCGACAATGGGCGATCGTGCTGATTTTGGCGATTATTGCCGCCTTTTTCTTTTGGTTGCCGATTTATCTCGGTTTGCCCTTGTCTGTTGAAGGTTACCGCTTGCGAATGTGGTTCGATCGTTGGATTTAAGATTCAAAACTGGATGGGCGATCGCTGTATGGCAACGGTTGTAGATTTTAACTTAAAGTCGGCGAAATTCCCCTTCCTCGGAACAGGTGGGGGATGAAAGCCTACAAAGCGTGCTATACTCGTATTATCACTAAATAGTTTTCACGGTAATGCTGAAAGCCACTCTTGTTAGAATTTACCCAACCGATGAGCAAAAACAACATCTTGCTCAAAGTTTCGGTTGTTGTAGATTTGCCTGGAACTTGGCTCTCAACCTTACCAACGAAACCTATAAAGCTACAGGTTTTGGATTGAATCGATTTGCGATTCAAAAAGAGATAACCAAGCTCAAAAAAGAATACGAATGGATGAAAGAGCCTTACTCTCAATGCTTGCAAGTGGTAGCCCTGAATTTATCTAGAGCATTCATTAACTTTTTCGAGGGTAGAGCTTCTTTCCCTCAATTCAAGTCAAAACACCGCAAGCAGTCAATTAGTTATCCTCAAAACGTTTCTCTTGTAGAAAATGGTATAAAGTTCCCAAAGATGGGAATTGTTGATGCTAAACTTCATAGACCTATTGAGGGTAAAATTAAGACAGTAACGGTGTCAATGAACGCTAAAGGTCAATACTTTGCTTCTGTCTTGGTTGACGATGGAAAAGATACACCAGAACAGTCAACAGAAGGAAAAGCGATTGGTATTGATTTAGGATTGACTCATTTTGCGATTACGTCGGATGGGTCTAAATTTGATAATCCTAGATGGATAGCGAAGCACGAACGCAATTTGAAAGCCAAACAAAAACGGCTATCCAGGCGGCAAAAAGGCTCTAACAATCGCAATAAAACCCGTAAGCAAGTAGCCAGCGTTCACAATAAAATATCAAAATGTAGAGAAGACTTCCATCACAAGCTATCACGCAGGATAGTCAACGAAAACCAAGTTATTTGTGTGGAAGATTTAGCTGTTAAGAATATGGTCAAGAATCACAACTTAGCTAAAGCAATAAGTCAGGTAGGTTGGGGTCAATTCTGTACCATGTTGAAGTACAAAGCTGAATGGGAAGGGAAAGTCTACCTTGAGGTAAGCCGTTTCTTCCCTAGCTCAAAAACCTGTAATATTTGCCTTAATCAAGTTAAAAACCTTCCTCTTGATGTGAGGTCTTGGCGATGTGAGAAGTGTCAAACTAAACATGACCGTGACC
>JBKHDX010000274.1:0-5623 GCA_046541115.1 Spirulinaceae cyanobacterium
GGACGGGATTTACTGCGTCTAGAAAATAAACAACAACCCCGTCAAGCTGCGGTGATTGTCGCCAATCCCGATTACGACGAACCTGGCATAACTGTAGCTTTCAATCGCGGTAGCAATCAACGCTCATCTGACATTGATAGCATTCGTTTTGGCGAGTTACCGGGAACTGCCGCAGAAGCAGCAGCAATTCAGCCTTTACTACCCAATGCGACGGTTCTAACAAAACTAGAGGCGACGGAACAGGCGATTAAGCAAGTAGAAGCCCCCAGAATTTTACATATCGCGACTCACGGCTTTTTCTTGAATGTAGATTTAGTCGCACCTACAGCTAATCCGCTTGAAAATCGCGGGATTGTGGGCGTACAGCCTCGCCCTAATGCTGATTTTGCGCCTTCAGCACCTGTAAACCAAGAAAACCCCCTTTTACGCTCTGGTTTAGCCCTGGCAGGCTTTAATACTCGCTCTGGCGGTGGGGATGAAGATGGGGCATTGACTGCCCTAGAAGTGGCGGGTTTGAATTTGCGGGGGACTCAGTTGGTGGTGCTGTCGGCTTGCGAGACGGGAGTGGGGGATGTAGCCAATGGGGAGGGGGTGTATGGTTTGCGTCGGGCTTTAGCTATTGCAGGGGCAGAAAGTCAGTTGATTAGCTTGTGGAAGGTGTCGGATGAGGGGACAAAGGATTTGATGGTGGATTATTACCAGCGTTTGCTGTCTGGAGTGGGGCGTAGTGCGGCATTGCGAGAGGTACAGTTAGAAATGTTGAATAGTCCCAATTATCAACATCCCTATTTCTGGGCTTCGTTCATTCCGTCGGGGGAATGGGCGGCGATGAAGTAGGTATCAGAACCCCGGTTTCTTATTGGCTTACCCAATCGAGTGAGAATTTTATTCGAGAAACCGGGGTTCTAGAGGCGTTCTACCCAACTTACTACTTTTGTCATTCGTACCCATGACAAAGAGCCAATGACAAAGGACAAAAGATTGACGACCCACAGAACTTGTTACAATACTTAATATAGAAATTGTAAACTTTATTAAGATTAAGAGAACCGCGATCGCGCTTTAGAATCCATTATTGTTAAATCCTAGATACTCATGCCCAAGTCCACCACCGCTTCACCCATCATCCCCAACCGGGAACGAGAAAAGAAGCTCGAAGCCATATTTTATGACCTGAGCGAACAGGAAATGGCGCAAATGCCGAAAGGAGAACTCCAATCGGTCACCCAATACCCAGAGAAAAAACATTATAACCCCGACGCGATCGTCGGTTACTATAATCGCCGCCCCTGGCATACCCTCAGCCGTTTATTCCGCGTTTTATGGCCAACCCTCGGTTTCGCTTTGCGGATTTGGTGGGACAAAATGAGAAAGCGCGTTCGCCAAAATGAGCGCCTGCGGGCGGTTCAAATGCGGGAAATTTTAACGAAACTCGGCCCCACCTACATCAAAATCGGTCAAGCCCTCTCGACTCGGCCCGACCTCGTTCCCTCTGCTTATCTTGAAGAACTGGCCTTTCTCCAAGACCAACTGCCCCCCTTCCCCAATGAAGTCGCTTATCACTTCATCGAAGACGAACTCGGCAAACCCCCCCAAGAAATCTACGCTTACCTCAGCCCCGACCCCGTAGCCGCCGCTTCCCTCGGTCAAGTCTACAAAGGCAAACTCAAAACCGGAGAAGAAGTTGCCGTCAAAGTGCAACGTCCCGACCTTATCGGCGACATCAGCTTAGATGTCTACATCATGCGGAGTTTGGCGGGTTGGGCGCAAAAAAACTTCAAAGCCATTCGTAGCGATTTGATTGCCATTATCGACGAATTTGCCGGGCGTATCTTTGAGGAAATGGACTACACCCAAGAAGGTCGCAACGCCGAACTATTCGCCGAACTTTACGGCTATCTTCCCGAAATTTATATTCCTTCGATTTATTGGGAATATACGGGACGACGAGTTTTGACCATGGAATGGATTACTGGAACCAAACTCACCAACGTTCCCGCGATTCAAGCCCAAAACATTGACGCGACGCACTTGGTTGAAGTGGGGGTTGAGTGTTCCTTGCGGCAACTCCTCGAACACGGCTTTTTCCACGCTGACCCCCACCCCGGTAACTTGCTGGCTACCCCTGACGGCAAACTGGCTTATTTGGACTTTGGTATGATGAGCCAAATCCAGTCCTATCAGCGTTATGGCTTAATCGAAGCGGTGGTGCATTTGGTTAACCGCGACTTTGATTCCCTGGCTCAAGACTATATCAAACTCGACTTTCTCACTCCCGACACCGATGTACGCCCGATTATCCCCGCTTTAGCCAATGTATTTGGCAATGCGTTGGGGGCAAGTGTGGCGGAATTAAACTTCAAAAGCATCACCGACCAAATGTCGGAAATGATGTACGAGTTTCCCTTCCGCGTCCCGGCTTATTATGCGTTGATTATTCGTTCTTTGGTAACCCTCGAAGGGATTGCCATTGGTATTGACCCGGATTTCAAAGTTCTGAGTAAAGCTTATCCTTACATTGCCAAACGTCTCCTCACCGACCCGTCACCGCAGCTACGAGCCTCGTTAAAGGACTTGTTGTTCAAAGAAGGCAGTTTTCGTTGGAATCGCTTAGAGAACCTATTAAAGAACGCTCGGAACAGCCAAGATTACAACTTCGATAATGTCGTAGACCAAGCGACAGATTTCTTATTTAGCGATCGCGGCACCTTCATTCGTGAGAAACTGGTCGATGAAATTGTCCAAGCCATCGACATCTACGGACGGCGCACCCTGGTTACCTTCTCCGCCAACGTCCGCGAACGAGTGGGACTTGCTGCGGTCACTGAAACCCAACCGGAAGTCAGCCAAAGCAACAAAAGCTTAGAACACCTCAAAAACATTATTGACATCCTCAAAGATACCCCTGGCTTTGACCCCATGCGGTTACTGCCCATCGTTCCCAAACTGCTGTCTAAACCGGAAACCCAACAAATGGGACAGCAAATTGCCGGACGTTTAGCCCAACGCCTTGCGGCCCGCTTGATTCGCAATCTCTTACTCGAAAATAGCGAAAACAACCGAGTGCCGCACAGTCCCATTCCCCCTGCGTCCCGCCCCCCGCAGTTGTCTTTGCCTTCGGCAGCGTTTCAATAATTTCATAGCTATAGTTACTTTAAAACCCCGGCTTTTTGGAAAAACCGGGGTTTTGTTTGAAACTCAGGGATAGGGGATATTTCGACTCCCTACCCCGAAAAACCTACTGACAAACCGCCATAAACTGTAAGGGCTGATGCTGACGGTCGTTTAAGCTGACTTCAACCGCATAACGTTCCCCGGGTTGCCAATCGAACAACTCAACTGTTAAAAAGCCAGGATAAATCCGTTCGGCTTGAGCGGTTTCCCGGTCGGTTTTGATGCTTAAGCTGCCGCCTTTCGGTAAACGAGCGCTGATTTTTAAGGGTTCCCTAGCAGAAACAGCGTTATCGGGGTTGTAGTGCAGTTTTAGCCAAACTAAGCCCGCCGTGGTGCGCCACTGACGCTCGCTGCTTTGGTTTTGGGAGGAAACAGTTAAAGTAAGGGCTTCTAAGATTTCCCGCGCGGCCAGTAAGGTCATGGCCATTTGTTGTTCGGGGGTTCCGGCTTCGTAGCTTTCGGGTAAAGCTTGGGTTAGGGCTTGCCGTTGGGCTTCGCGATCGCCCCGACTCAGACGACTAGAAGCTAAATTAGGAGATAGGCGAATCTGGTTAGCCACTTGATTGAGTCGGTGTAAATGGTCGGGAAACAAGGGTTTCACGGCATTAACCAACTGCGCGACTGGCGATTGTAAGGTCGCAACTCCCTCGGTACACAGATCGAGTAGTTGAGAAAGTACCGTGTCAGGCACAGACATCGGTAACATACTGACAAGTTGAGGAATCCATAGTTGTCGCGATGGATTCGGCATCGCAGGAACTTCGTCAGCATATTCCATTTGATAATCCACCATTTCGGTTTCCCAAGGAAATAAGGGAGGATGGCGTTCGATTTCCGCTTGGAGTTTACGCTTCAGAATTGCTTGAAAACGTTTTTGCACGATTGGTATTTCTCCCATATCGAAAGATTGGCTCGATTGGGCAGATGCAGACTCGTTTAAATCGGGGTCGAGGTCTAAGTCCTCCAGTTCCCAGGTTAAAGGGTCTTCGAGTTGAGCATCAAAACTGCTCTGGGTGTCAGAAAATTCAGGAGCTTGCCATTCTATCATTGACTCTACAGGATCGACTGGACTGCGGATTTGCCCCCGGTTGGAGGAAGCTAGATCGGATGTGGCTGGTCGATCCGTTGCCGTCGCTTCGGTTTCTGGATTTTGCAGCCAGTGAAGTAGCTGTTGATACAAAATGTCTGAATTTTGTTCGTTGTCACTATTCATGATGAGATGCCCCCGATCAGGATACCGAACGGTTCCGAATGTCCCAAGCTAATTCGAGCAATTTAAACCACTGTTTCTCGGTTTGAGCCAGGCTGAGGGATAAGGCTTTCGCGATGTCACTCGTTTCAGCTTTTTCCTGTTTGAGCTTGAGCAGTTGATTTTGCTGCGGTGTTAATTGGCTCATGAAGGTTTGCCACTCGTAGGGGGTCAGCCCTAAGTTATGTTCGAGGTCGGCTTCTAACCATTGATGAACCAATTCCCACTGATGGGACAATGCAAACCGAACGAGATGATATTTAAAACGCTGTTGTAAATAATCCCGTTGTCTTGAGGTTAACCCTAAAACGGTTTCGATTTCACTGGCGGCTAAATCTTGCAGTCGCAAGACAAAATACTGAACGCACTCTTCTTGCTGTCGGTCTTTGAGATAGCGGATGAGTTCTTCGATGATGGTTTCATACATCTGGATGTCCGCGATCGCGTTGTCTTGACCCACCATAAACGACCGTAACTCATGCAATACAGCGCTGTGACTGTCGGTTTCGGTGGTGGCAGAACTCCCTTCAGCGGCCATGTCCATATCCACTGACATTTCCGAGGGTTGCTTTTGAGAAAAGGTCTGGGCCCTTAAAATAATTAATTGTTGAGCGCGATGACCGGGTAAAGGAATGCGCCGTTTGGCGTACCGTTCGGCATAAGCCATATATTCGGCGAGTTCGAGGCGCGATCGCGGCGTATAATCTGACCTGAGTTGAGCTTCCCGTCGAAAGGCATTGAGGGCTTCAGCGAAAAATCCTTGTAAAAAGTCTTCGAGCAAGGTCACTCGCGCTTGATAGCTCGATCGCGCTTTCGATGGGGAAATATAACGGTACACAATTGCACTCAAGGTGCTACTCAGTTCAATCCGACCCCGATTTGAGCCGAGCTTATAGTAACGAAAACAGAGCTTCAGTCGATGATTCGCGAGGGTTTTAGCCCAGTTTTCTATTTCACCAGAGGCTTGGATGCGACGACTTTCGTGACAAATTCGAGTCACTTCTTCATCGATCCGCAGGGCTACATGACGACAGTCGCTTTCTGACGCTTTGGTCTGCTGTCGCAGTTGATCGAAAACCAGCTTGTAGATAATCTCCACTCTATGCCGCGCAATTGAAATAAATTTGCTAACGCCGAGGGCGTTATCAACGAAGCTAACACACCTTCAAACGATCTTTAAAAATTCAGTCTAAACTCGAA
>JBKHDX010000275.1:0-5584 GCA_046541115.1 Spirulinaceae cyanobacterium
CGCGATCGCGAAACCCAGAATGATTTTCAGCGCACTGACAACCGATAAGGTACTGCGATACAGATTACCGCCAATTAATGCCGGAGAAAGGGCATAAATCGCCAGTTTCGATAAAGTTTGGCGATCGAGAGTCAGAAACCGCCCTAATAAAAAACCAATCAGGATAATTAAACTAACCGGGGCGATCGCGGGGAGAAAAACAGCCATTTACATTTCTAGGGTATTGGTTTTTTTGAGTCAAACTGCATAAAGCAGCAAACCCTCATGATGCCTTGGTTTTCCCCGTCGCTCATAGTATAACAACCCCTAAATTTTATAAAACTTAACACAACCCTGCATAAAATCTACCGCCAAAAGCAGAGAAACCCATAGGGGCCAGTGCCGCTTAACTGCCGCCTTGGTGCCATTGCTCAATATTGAATCTGAAACCCCTATGCGATTAACGATTTTGCTGTTGTCTTTCTCTGTAACAATTTCTACTCTTACTCGTTCAGTCCCATTGGTTTCTGTTCCGGTGGTTCAACACTTAGAAAGTCATCAGTCCGAGTCTAAAGACCCGATTGTACCGCCTTATCGTTCTTGATTGAGCGCTCGATCGTGGCGATTTCTTCCCAGTTGACAAATAGCGTTATGTCAGTGGCGTTAAGAAACCCAACAAGATAGTAATACTTGTTGGGTTTCTACTTGTGGATGTAATTCCGAGCCGATTTAGCTTTTCGCAGGGGTTGCCCTACGCTATAATTTACGATTGCTGCGTCGTCTGGGAAAAGCGGTCAATTGAGGGATTCGATACCGCGATAATTGACACACCTCGAATCGGAGATTAGAGCGTAGGTAGTTCGCGGAATAATCAAAGTATAAAATGAAACTGAATAAAGAAACTTATTTTCTAGCGATCGGTACGCCCGAATAAGCCGCTTAAAAGCGATGAATTTTCACCCTTTGTCTCTACCATTCACCCCCAATAACTCGATGATTTCCTGGGATTTTGATTCGTTACCGTCCAAGGTTGCCCCAGATTTGCCCATTAGCAGCGCGATCGCCCTGATGAGTCAAAATCGTCAAACCTGTAACCTCACCCAAGGGACTGAAATAAAAATTGTTGGGGTGAGTAGTTGTCTGCTGGTTATGCAGGATGAGGCATTAATCGGGATTTTGACCGAACGAGATATTGTGCGGCACGTTGCGGCCCAAGCTTCCCTCGAAAACTGTACGGTAGCCGATGTGATGACAGCGAAACCGGTTACCCTAGCGCGATCGCAACTCACCGATATTTTCTCAGTCTTGAATATCTTTCGCCAACATCACTTTCGCCATCTTCCCATTATCGACGATGACGGCGAAGTTTTAGGAGTAATTACTCCAGAAACCCTGCGACAACTTTTACAACCGGCTGATTTACTGCGGGTGCGGGAGATTGAGGAAGTAATGCAGCGTCAAGTCGTCACCGCTTCCCCCCAAACCTCATTACTGATTATTACTCGCTTGCTGTACGAAAAGCCTGTGAGTTGTGTGGTGATTGTTGCAGGGAATAGCGCCGAATCTCCTCAGCCTGTGGGGATTTTGACCGAGCGAGATATTGTGCAGTTTCAAGCCCTAGGACTGGATTTTAGCCATGTTCGGGCCGAACAGGTGATGAGTACCCCGTTGTTTAGCTTGCAGCCCCACTGCACCTTATGGGAAGCCCATCAAGCTATGCAGGAACGGCGCATCCGTCGCTTAGTGGTGACTAACGAACAGAATCATTTATTGGGCTTGGTCACCCAGAGTAGCATTTTACAAGCCCTAGACCCGATGGAAATGTACAAAGCGATCGCGGTCTTACAAAACCAAGTCCAAACCCTAGAAGCCGAAAAAATCAACTTACTGCAAAGCCAAAATACTCAACTCGAAGCCCAAGTTAAAGAACGCACCCTACAACTGACGCAACAAGCCAAAAGCGATCGCTTGTTGACCCAAATTGCCCAACGGATTCAAATTTCCTTGGATGCAGTCAAAGTTCTAAATCCCACCGTTACCGAAATTCAGCAATATTTCCAAGTCGATCGGGTGGTGGTGTATCAGTTTCAACCGGATTGGCAAGGGATCGTCATTGCCGAAGCGCGATCGCCCGAAGTCTCTTCCTTACTCGGATGTGTCATTCACGATCCCTGTTTTGCCCCCGCTTGGATCGAACCCTATCGCAACCGTCGCATTAGCACCATTGTCGATGTCGAAACTGCACCCCTCACAGAGTGTCATCGTCAATTGCTGCAAAACCACCAAATTCGCGCTCACATTGTCGTTCCGATTCTTCAGGGAAATCAGTTATGGGGTTTATTATGCGTCCAAGAATGCCACAATCCCCGTTTATGGGAAAGTTATGAATGGGAACTCCTCGAACAAGTTTCAACTCAGATCGGCATTGCCATTGATAAGTCTCAACTGTATCGCAAAGTTAACAAAGAACTGCGCGATCGCATAGCCGCCGAAACCGCCCTCAAACAACTCAACGAAGAACTCGAAGCCCGCGTCGCCACTCGTACCGCCGAACTCGCCACCGCTAACGCCTCCCTCAAAGCCGAAATTGCCGAACGTCAACGGGCCGAAACCCAAGTCCGACAAAGCGAACAGCATTTACGGGATATTCTCAATCGTTTGCTTACCTTCGTCGGTGTTTTGACTCCCGATGGCCTTTTGACGGAAATGAACAATCCGCCGTTAAATTTATTAGATGTTGCACCCGAAGCAATGTTAGATAAACCCTTTATTCATGCCCCTTGGTGGTTGGATGAACCTTTGTGGCAAGACCGATTACAAGTGGCGATCGCCCGCGGCCAACGAGGAGAATCTAGCCGCTATGATGTACCCATTCAAACCCCTCGCGGTGAAGTAATGGTGCTGGATTTCTCGATTCAGCCTATTTTTGATGAAAGCGGCCAAGTCAGCCATTTAGTCGCATCGGGAAATGACATCACCGAACGCCAACAAGCCCAAGCCACCTTACAAAAACACCTTTCTGCTATTGAAGCCGCTATTGATGGTATTGCTATTCTCGAAAACGATCGCTATGTTTATCTCAATGATTCCCATGTAACCTTGTTTGGCTATGACAGCGCCGAGGAGTTAATGGGTCAACCTTGGCAGATTTTGTACTCAGAAGCGGAATTAGCCCGTTTTAGTACTGAAGTCTTCCCGATTTTAGCCGCTCAAGGTCATTGGCAAGGAGAAGCGATCGCCACCCGTCGCGATGGCAGTACCTTGATTGAAGAATTGTCCTTAACCTTTAGCCGCGAGGGGGCTTTGATTTGTGTATGTCGGGACATGACGGCCCAAAAACAACTCGAAGTCGAACGCCAACAACTCCTCAAAGAAGTGTCTGATTTTAAATATGCCCTCGATCAAGCGGCGATTGTGGCGATAACTGACCCTCAAGGGAGGATTACCTACGCCAACGATAATTTTTGCCAAATTTCTCAATATAGCCGCAAGGAGTTGTTGGGTCAAACCCATCAAATTGTTAATTCTGGCTTTCACGACGCTGAGTTTTTCCAACAAATGTGGCGTACCCTCGCTCAAGGGCAAGTTTGGCGCGGAGAAGTCAAAAATAAAGCCAAAGATGGCAGTTTTTACTGGGTTGATACGACTATCGTCCCGTTCTTGAATGCAGAGGGCAAACCGTATCAATATTTAGCCATTCGCAATGATATTAGCGATCGCAAACTTGCTGAAATTGCCTTGCAAGAAAGCGAAACCAAGTTTCGGCAAATGGCGGAAAATATCGATCAGGTCTTTTGGATGACTGATACCCAAACCCAGCAAAGATTTTATATCAGTCCCGCTTATGAAACGATTTGGGGACGGACTTGTGAAAGTCTTTACGAACAACCCCAAGACTTTATTACTGCCATTGAACCGGAGGATCGCGATCTCTTTCTGGCCGCTTTGACGCAAAAAGAGCAGGGTTTTGATGTAGAGTATCGCATTCGCCGCCCCGATGGGACTTTGCGCTGGATTCGCGATCGCGCCTTCCCCCTCAAAGACGAACAAGGCAACGTTTATCGTATTACCGGGATAGCCGAAGATATTAGCGATCGCAAACTCGCTGAAATTGCCCTGCAAGAAAGCGAAACCAAATTCCGACAAATGGCGGAAAATATCGAGCAAGTCTTTTGGATGACTGATACCCAAACCCAGCAAATGTTTTATATTAGTCCCGCTTACGAAAAGATTTGGGGACGGACTTGTGAAAGCCTTTACGAACAACCCCAAGACTTTATCGCTGCCATTGAACCGGAGGATCGCGATCGCGTCTTGGCAGTCATGGCCCAGAAAGAGCAGGGCTTTGATATAGAGTATCGCATTCGTCGCCCCGATGGGACGTTACGCTGGATTTGCGATCGCGCCTTTCCCCTTAAAGATGCCCAAGGTAAAGTGTATCGCGTCACGGGTATTGCTGAAGATGTTAGCGATCGCAAACTCGCTGAAATTGCCCTCCAAGAAAGTAAAGAATTTCTCCGCAACGTCATTGACACCGACCCCAATCTTATCTTTGTCAAAGATGCCCAAGGCCGCTTTATCCTGGCCAATCAAGCCGTCGCTGATTTACTGAATACCACCGTCGAGGCGGTTATTGGTAAAACCGCCGCCAAAATCAACCTCAGTCCCGAAGACGCAGCCCAACACAGCCAAAACGACGCACAAGCCCTACAACAAGGCTTAACCGTCGTCGAAGAAACCGTCACTACCCCAGAAGGAGAAACCCGCTATTTCCAATCCATTAAAACGCCCTTATTAACCCGCGATGGTTCATACCAACTGCTCGGCGTGGCCACAGACATCACCGCCCGCAAACGCGCCGAACAAGAAATGCACAAAGCCCTACAGCGAGAAAGAGAACTTAGTAACCTCAAATCCCGCTTTGTGTCTATGACTTCCCACGAATTTCGCACCCCTTTGGCGGTGATTTCCTCCTCGGCGGCAATTCTGCAAACATTCGCAGCCAAACTCAAAGAAGAACAAAAACAACAACACCTCGACACCATCCAAACCTACATCAAACACACCACCCAACTCCTCGACGATATTTTATTGATCAACAAAGCTGAAGCGGGCAAACTGGCGTACAAACCCGAACCCTTAGAAATTGCGGCTTTCTGCGATAAACTCATCTCCGAGTTG
Source organism: Spirulinaceae cyanobacterium (assembly GCA_046541115.1). Taxonomy (GTDB): domain Bacteria; phylum Cyanobacteriota; class Cyanobacteriia; order Cyanobacteriales; family Spirulinaceae; genus Jaaginema. Next base: position 5,161 of record JBKHDX010000275.1, read on the forward strand.
CAAATGAGTGCCCCGCAACATCGTCTGATTCACCACATCGAAGCTCAAACGGATTTGATTCTACGATGCGATCAAAAACTGGTGCGGCAAATTCTCATGAATTTACTGTCCAACGCCATTAAATATTCCCCCGAAAATAGCGAGATTGTTTTTCGTTTGCACCAAACCGAAACTAGCGTTATTTTCAAAATTAAAGATTGCGGGATTGGGATTCCCCCCGAAGATATTAAGCATTTGTTTGAATCTTTCCACCGCGCTACTAATGTTGGCAATCGACCGGGAACGGGGTTAGGATTATCAATTGTGAAAAAATGTGTTGAACTCCATGGCGGTGAAATTACCGTTGCAAGTCAAATGGGAGAGGGAACTACCTTCAGCGTGACTTTACCGTTGCAGCGCAATTAACCCAGAAGCAATTACCAAT
>JBKHDX010000276.1:0-5580 GCA_046541115.1 Spirulinaceae cyanobacterium
CTGATGACTGTTGACTGATGACTGCTATCCCAACCCCAACTCCCGTTTGAGGAGATTAATCGACTTATCGCCAATATAATTTTCGCTGCAAATCAATTGAGGATGGCGAATCAAATCGTCTCTGGCGGTTAAAATGGCTGCTTTGACGCGATCGTAACTGGCTTTATCGCTGATAATGGTTTGAGCGCTACGCACCAAGGCATTGAGCTTATAAGCATCATTCACTTGCGCTGTCATTACCAACAAATCGTCACCGCGCAAACTGTGAATCAGGATTTCAGCGATACTCAGAATCCCTGCACTTAAACTTACCAAACCCAAACAACCATCTTTTGATAACTTTTGAATTTGCCCTAATTCTTGGGAATAATCGTAAATATCGACGGGAATTACCCTTACCGATCGCGGGGCAGCAATTTCTTCTGCTTCCCCGATAAAATAACGACTGGTGACCACTGTACCAGAGTGAGTTTGTTCGAGAATTTGGGATAATTCCTCTAAAGGAACCAATTGCACCGGAATTTTGAGGGCTTGCTCAATTTCGCGCACCATGAGTTCCCCTGCGCCCATATCGCGGCTTGGAACAGTGACCAAAACCCGAGCGCTACAACGCAATCGCCAATCAATTTCCGAGAGAAATAACTCCCGGGCTTGGGACAAAGAACAACCTTGGCCGAGCAATTCATCGAGACTGCGTTGTACGATTTTATAAGCTTCGGGGTATTCTTCGAGAATGGGCGATCGCCTTTGAGTTCCCCCTTCGTGACCTTGGGCTTTAACATAAATGCCAGACCCCGCTTGGGATTCGACTAACCCGGTTTCTTCGAGTTGTCGATACACTTTACTAATGGTGTTGCGGTGTAAGCCCGTAATCATCGCCAGTTGGCGGGTACTGGGAAGCCGATGACCCGGAGGATATTGACGGGACGCGATCGCGAATTGGATTTGGTCAAACAGTTGTTTAGACGCGGGTATGTCGCTATCGGACTGGATGTGATACTGAACCATCTGAGTTTAAGGGCGATGGAGAATTAAATCTTCAAAAATTGGGCGAATTTTTTGCTAAACTGCACCCCTAGATTAAGTTTAGTTTACGGTCGATTGGGTCGAGTTGGGGATTTTCCCGCCCAAGAGGGAGGAGGGGGAAGAGGGGGAAGAAATTACCAGTTACCAATGACCAATTACCAATTGAGGGATTCTGCTAACAACCAATAACCAACAACCAATAACCAACAACCAATAACCAACAACCAATAACCAACAACCAACAACCAACAACCAACAACCAACAAAAATGGATATTAAAACCGAAAACGTCAAAATTCGCAGCCAAGATGTAGTCGTTGATGCGTACCTCGCTAGGCCCTCCCCAGAAGGCAAATATCCGGCTGTAGTGGTGGTGCAAGAGATTTTTGGAGTCAACGAGCATATTCGCGATGTCACCCGTAGAATCGCTAAAGAAGGCTATATCGCGATCGCCCCCGCCATTTACCAACGGCAAGCCCCCGGTTTTGAAGTGGGCTACACCCCAGAAGACCTCGAAATCGGTAAAAACTACAAAGCCCAAACCCAAGCCGACGAACTCCTCAGCGACGTACAAGGGGCAGTCGATTACCTCAAAGGCCTACTCGAAGCCAAAGATGACGGTTATGGCTGTATTGGCTTTTGTTTTGGCGGCCATGTCACTTATTTGGCTGCAACCCTCGACGATATTAAAGCCGCAGCATCCTTTTATGGGGCAGGAATCACCACGATGACCCCTGGAGGGGGCGAACCCACCATTTCCCGCACCAAAGACATTACAGGCACGATTTACTGCTTCTTTGGCCTCGAAGATGCCAGCATCCCCGTCGAACAAGTCAACCAAATTGAAACGGAATTGCGAAAACACAACATTCCCCACCGCATTTTCCGGTATGAAGGGGCAGATCACGGCTTTTTCTGCGACCAACGCAGCAGCTACAACGCCGAAGCCGCCCAAGATGCTTGGCAAAAGGTTCTTTATTTGTTCAAAGAAGAACTGTAGTTATGGGTCATTGGGAACCTAGTTACCCAGGACAAAGGACAAATCACCGAAGTATTAAATAATCTCTACAGACTGGGCGAAGCACCCATTTGCTCGTTACGCTGAAGATAGGTCTGCTAAAATTTTCCAGACTCCGATTCTCGACTTGTCTCGTCGCGACTCGCTCCACTCTTGATTTATCTCTAAAGTTATGACTTCTTTTGCTTCTGAATCCAACCCTTCTCAAGACCATGATATTTCCTTTTCCATGGAAGACTTTGCCCAAGCCTTAGAAGGGCAAAGCTATGATTTCAGTCGCGGAAAAGTGGTACTGGGTAAAGCAGTTGAATATAGTTCCGATGGTGTTTTTGTTGATATTGGTGGTAAATCTTCGGGGTTTATTCCTTTCTCAGAAATGGCTCTAGAACGGGTCACAGAAGCAGATTTACCCGCCATTTTGCCCTTAGAAGCAGAACGGGAATTTTATATTCTGCGCGGTCAAGATGATAACGGTCAAGTCATTTTGTCTTTGCGTCAACTGCAACTGCAACAAGCTTGGGAGGAGTTGGAAGAAATCCAAGAAAGTGACAAATCCCTAAAAATGGAAGTCACCGGCAAAAACCAAGGGGGAGTAACGGGTGAAGTGATGGGATTACGGGCGTTTGTGCCGCGATCGCATCTCCTCGAACGGGATAACCTCGATCTATTAGTCGGCCAACAAATTACGGTTTCTTGTTTAGAGGTGAATCCAGAGACAAAAAAATTAGTACTGTCGCAACGGAATGCCATGCGAGCCACTGCAATCAAGCAGATTGTTTCAAATACGGTGGTTTCTGGCAAAGTGGCTAGTATTAAACCCTATGGCGTATTTATTGATATTGGTGGCGTGACGGGCTTGCTACATATTAGCCAAGTGAGCGGCACACAAATTGAATCCTTGACACAACTGTTTCAAGTGGGTCAATCCCTGAATGTGGTGGTGACAGAGATTGATGAATACAAAAACCGCATTTCTTTATCGACTAAGCGCCTAGAGGAGTACCCTGGAGAATTAGTAGAACGGTTTGATGTCGTTATGGCTAATGCCGAAGAACGCTATCAAGCCAAGCAAGAAACCGCCGAAAACAAAAACCAAACCCCTTAGCTGAAAAAGCCCCAAACCCCACGACTCAAAACGCCGATCGTCAAGATCGCGCTGTTAATCTTTGATTATCCATTGTTTACACAACACTTATGGGTCGCCTAAATCCTCACGTTCTCCAAATGGAGATTAGCCGGATGTTCGCTCAGGGTCAATCCTTCTTTTGTATCCCGAAGGTACAGGATTGGCTGCGGGAACGCCAATATAACCCGGATGATTATGAGATTATTTTTCACGAAAAGCCAGCACCCCCTGGCTCGGATTTGGTTAAAATCATAGAAATTGAGCTACGTCGTCACGATGGTCAACCTGTCGATCCGGCGTTGCAAGCTGAGGTTAATGGCCAAACTTGAATTTTTCAACTCAGCAAGCTTGTGTTGCTAGGGGTTTGAGAATTTGTTGCTGGGTCGAACCGGAATTGTTAAAAAACTCTACGAATATAATAGTAATTGTAAAATCTCGTACAAATTGCTAGTGTTTTAAGGATATTTTTGGCGATCGCGTGCCGACACGATCGTTACCGCAACGATGAAATTTTGGAGTCGCAGTCTGGTTGTCAGGCTAGTCGGTTACTTCTCGCTACTGTCTCTGATTACGGTATCGAGTGTTGGAATATTAACCTACATGGGCGCACGGGTCGTAATTAAGCGCTTGGTTTTCGATCGCTTGCGCGTAACGGCGACGTTGAAAGAAGATGCCCTCAATTTATTATTGGACAATCAACAAGAAGCCACGGCGGCGATCGCGCAAATCCCAGAGTTACGGGAACAAGTAGCAATTTTAACCCCCCAAGACCAAAGCGATCGCGAGTTTCAAATTGCTTATGACTTGGCCCAACAATATTTAACTTCGGCTTTAGCCAGTCGTCCTGAAATTCGCGAGGTTATGCTCCTCAATGCCGACAATGGCGAAATTTTACTCTCAACGCAACAAAGAAATGAAGGGGAAATTCGTCAAAGGGCGCAATATTTCCGCCAAGGGCTAGAAGATACCGCAATTCAACCGTTATATCTCCAACCCCAAACTCAACAACCGACCATTACCATCTCAACGCCCTTACGCAATGCTGATGGGGAAATCGAAGCGGTGTTAGCGGCTCACTTTTACCTGCAACCCCTTTTACAAATTGTTTCTGAAAGTACGGGCTTAGGAGAAAGCGGTGAGGCTTATATCGTCGATCCCAATTATTATTACTATGCCACCGAGCGGTCGGGCCAACTGCTGATTCAAGCAAATGTGCGATCGCAAGGCATTGATAAAGCCGTTGGGGGGAATGTCGGGGGCGGCTTATATCCCGATTATCGCGGCATTCCGGCCATTGGCTATCATCGCTGGATCGATCGCCTCAACATTGCTGTGATGGTGGAAATCGATCAAAACGAAGCTTTCCAACCCGCTCGTCAAATGGCGTTGGGGATTTTTCTGGTGGGTTTAGTGACTGCTGGGATTTTGACAGTGGGGGTCTATCCCCTCGCCCGTCAAATTGCCCGACCGATTTTAGCGATTACCAACACCGCTTTACAAGTGGCTGCTGGGGAGTTTCACCACGAAGCCCCGGTTTTAACCCAAGATGAAGTGGGCATTTTAGCTGAAGTGTTTAATCGCATGACTCAGCAACTCGATCGGCTCTATTGCGGTTTACAAGAAAAAGTAGCTCAATTACAAGATGCGGATACTGCCTTAAGACAAAGCCTCAGCGAACTCAGATACGAGCAGGAACGCTCGGAAAAGTTATTATTGAATATTCTGCCCCAACCCATTGCTTTGCGCCTCAAAGTCGAAGAAACGACCATTGCCGAAAGTTTCGATCGCGTGAGTGTTTTATTTGCCGATTTAGTCCGGTTTACGGAACTCTCCGAGCGAGTTTCCCCGACAGAGTTAGTCGAAATTCTCAATGTGATTTTTTCCGAGTTCGATCAATTGTGCGATCGCCACGGCTTGGAAAAAATTAAAACCATTGGTGATGCTTACATGGTCGTCGGGGGTTTACCCACACCGAATTCTAACCATGCTGAGGCGATCGCGGAAATGGCTTTAGATATGCAAGCCCGGATCGGTCAATTCGATCGGGAAACCGGAGAATCCTTTAGCCTCCGCATTGGCATTCATAGTGGTTCTGTAGTCGCAGGGGTTATCGGCATTAAAAAGTTTATTTACGACCTTTGGGGCGATACCGTGAATATTGCCTCTCGCATGGAATCTCAGGGTCTTTCCGGCGAAATTCAGGTCACAGAAGCCACTTATCACCTCCTCAAAGACCGCTTTTATTTGGAAGAACGGGGCAGTATTAAGGTCAAAGGGAAAGGTATGATGACGACTTATTTACTCAAAAACCGTAAATTCCATAGAACTTTACCCGATAGTTTGCCTTAGCGGAATTTGGTTATTGGTTATTGGTTGTTGGTTATTGGTTGTTGGTTATTGGTTGTTGGTT
>JBKHDX010000277.1:0-5451 GCA_046541115.1 Spirulinaceae cyanobacterium
TTTCATTGTTATTCGTTTCACTGTCATTATTCGGCCCAATACAATAAGCTTCGATATCTTCAATAATATCGTCAGAGGCTTCATTCACTTCAGTTTGTATAGCGTCGGCTTCGGGTAAACGTTCCGGTTGATTTTGCGCGATCGCGTTGTCGGCAAAACTGCTTAAACTCTCGCTAATATTATCGTTATTGGCGATTAAAGTGGAACGATATCCAATTAATTCTGGGTCTTGGAGTTCTAAGTTTTCTAAATCTTGGTTAAACTCATTCAACCCGGAAATGGTGTTGTCTACATCCCCTTGAAACTGAACCACGGGAGGATCATTACTTGAATAAGTTACCGTTTCAGTATTAGGCTGGGAATTGCTTTCAATGGCAACTAATAAGGCTTGACATTCATCGCTTCTGGCTGCTTGATTTGTCGGTGCAAAGCTGCTTTGTTCTTGATTCATCTCGTCTTCGGTACACAAAGGATCGAGATCGATAAAACCTCCACTGGGACGAATTGCATAACAACCGGAATATTCTTGGCTTTGGACTTTGGGTTGAAAAGGGAAGACAAAAGCGACACTCGCTGTCACCAAAGCCGCGAGAGAAAAGAGTTGGTTTTTCATTATTTTATCGGGAAATTAAAGACAATTTAAAATAAAGCTTTAATTTCGATCGTGACAGAATCGAGCAGGATTAACCTCTATCGAGTGAAATAAATTTCAATAGCGATTCGCATTTAACTTGATAAAATCAAAAACCCTCCATCTAAAGTTTGAAGGGTTTCAGATTCAGAAGTCTGTAGTAAATTTCCATAACAACTGTTATGTCGTCCATAACAACTGTTATGTTTTCGACGAATCCCAATAACTAACAACCAACAACAAATAACCAACAACAAACTAACGTTCGACTCGCAAACGACGAGTTACCGTCATTACACCGTCATTGCGGACAATTACTGCCGATAACCAAATATCTTCTTCGGAATTGGGGGCAGTTCCTTGTTTAAATAAACCCCCGGCTTGTAACAAATCAAATTCTAATTCATTGGCTTCAAAAAAGCGATCGCTATTCACTTCTTGGTCTAACGCTGTTCCTAACAATAAATCATTTCCCAAGGGTTGCGTGACAATAGCATCGAAGTAATAATCTTGGCCGGGACGTACCATTTCCGGCAGATTAATTCGCACTTCTGGGGGATTGTCACCCCAAAACACTTTGGATTCTTCGGCGAGGATTTCTTGGTCTACAATTTGATCATTCTGCAACACTTGACGCGATCGCACCATTGCTTCTAAGGTCGCTTGCTGGTTTTCACGCATTTGCGTCCCGGTAATGTAGGTAATGGTTTCTGCAATCACGCGATCGCCTTGTTGTTCCCAAGATTGCAATTCGGTACGATAGGTTACGTTATCGTAGTTGTCCCAGAATCGTTGCAACGCTTCGGCCAGGCGATCGCGCCCCATATTGTCAGAGTTACGATAATTTTGGCTATAGTAGCCCAAAATCTCGTCTAAATTTCCATTGTTTGCCGCTTGCTCAATAGAACTTAAGATTGCATTTAATTCCGGCGGTGCAGTTTCCGGTGTAGCAGCCCGTACCGTTGCGGCTAAACTAACGGTACAACTCAAACTCAGCAAAAAAGAAAGCGTGAAGCGATGAGATTTCGCGAGCAAATTACGCATTAGTGATAGTTTGGATAATTGAATCATTGTGGATAATTAAGAAGCGATCGCGATCTGTCTTCAATCCCCTTATTCTGACACAGGATTTTCGGGAACAAACTTTTCCCCTCAATCCCCCAAACATCAAGGCTTGAGAAGTAATGCGTATTTTGATTGCTGCAAGTGGAACCGGTGGCCATCTTTTTCCAGCCCTCGCGGTAGCCCAACACCTCCAAGATTGCCAAATCGAGTGGTTAGGCGTTCCCAACCGTCTCGAACAAACCCTCGTCCCCAAAACCTACCCCCTCCATACCATCGATTTAGAGGGCTTTCAAACCCGCTTAAATTTAGAAACCCTCAAAATTTTGCAACGCTTTGGGGGGTCAATTGTGCAAACGCGACGACTCCTCAAAACCCGCAATATCAACGCTATCTTCACCACCGGAGGTTATATCGCAGCCCCCGCAATTCTCGCAGCCCGTCTGCAAAATATCCCGGTGATTCTCCACGACTCTAACGCCCTTCCGGGTAAAGTGACTCGCCTTTTTGGCCCTTGGTGTACCAAAGTTGCCATCGGCTTCGAGAGTACCGCCCAATACTTCCCTAAAAACCGCACAATTTGGACAGGAACCCCCACGCGAGACAGTTTCCTAACCCCGCAGCATCTCGACCTCCCCCTACACCCAGAAGCCCCCTTAATCGTCGTCATGGGCGGTTCCCAAGGGGCGGTTGCCATTAACCAATTGGTGCGTCAAGCGGCGAAGTTGTGGTTTGAAGCCGGGGCTTATGTGGTACATTTAACGGGCGATCGCGACCCGGATGTCAACCAACTACAACATCCCCAATACATCACCATGCCGTTTTATGATAATATGGCGGCATTGTTGCAACGGGCCACCCTGGCCATTAGTCGGGCAGGTGCGAGTGCTTTAACCGAACTTACCGTTACCCAAACCCCGGCCATTCTCATCCCCTATCCCTACGCCGCAGAAGACCATCAAGCCTACAATGCTAATGAATTTGTCCGAGTGGGGGCAGGAGTCATGTATCGTCAAAAAGAACTCACTCCCGAACTTTTACAAAACAAAGTTTTAGACTGGCTTAATTCCCCGGAAACGTTACAAGAAATGGCAACAAAAGCCAAGGATTTAGCAGTTTTTGATAGTGCCGAACAGTTGGCTTCTTTACTACGAACTGTCGGCAATAATTAATCATTATAAATAAAAAAACAACCATAAGCCCCTCGCCCTATTTGGGAGAGGGGTTTGGGGTGAGGGCAAAAGATATTGTGTAGAATAGGTATCGCTCACCATTTCTAGATTTGAGCCTCAAGCCATAATTGTAATGCTATCCCCATTTAAGGGATTTGGGGAACTGTACAAATAACCAATAACCAATTAGATTAACTTGCATACAAAGTTTCGCTTGGGTTGGTATTGGAGCAGCAGGATTGCGATCGCGACGTATGTATAATAAAAAATACCAAAAGACATCTCCATAATAGTTCAATTGAAAACCCTATCTCTCCCCCAAAGATGGCGTATTACTATCTTTCGGAGCTTTTTACTAACCTACAGTTCCAGAACCCCGGTTTCTAGGGTTAAATTTAAACTGAATTGGGTAAGCGGATAAGAAACCGGGGTTCTTAATAGTTAGGATTTAAACAGACTTTATACTATAATCGGCGTTCGTTATTCAACATCTGACGATAAGAAAGCCAACCGCAGGCGATCGCGCCCAAGGCAAAAATAATTAAAAATAAGATATGATCCTCAATATCAGCAAAACTGTCTTGATTCACCCATACCCCGGCTAAGGCTTCGCTCATGTGAAAAATGGGGTTAAATTGGGCAATATCTAACAAGACTTGGGGGAATAAAGAAGTGGGTAAAAACGCCCCTCCGAGGATTAACAAAGGTACGCCAAAGGTAGCGACGAGAGCGTTAACATCTTCGGTGCGACGAGCGAGTTGGGTTCCTAAAATAAAGCCCACTCCTACATAACTCATAATGCTTAATAAAATAATCACTAATCCTAAAACCAAATTGCCGTCTAATTCTGCGCCCCAAAATGCGACTAACAAGTACACTAAAATAAGCTGGCCAATGCCAATAAAACTGTGAGCGAGGAAGATCCCCAAAAAGTAGGAAAAGCCACTCAGGGGAGAAATAAAAAGCCGTTTGAGTGTCTTTTGTTCTCGCTCTGAAACTACTGTTGAAACGCTCCCTCCCAAGCAACTAAAAAACAATGCAGCCCCCACTAATGTTGCAGGTGCGGCGGTTTTCATTGCGTCTGGAATTTCGAGATTGGCGCGTTCGGCTAAAATATAACCATTGAGGAGTAAAATTGAAATAGGAAAGATTGCCCAAAAGATTAAACTGCGACGACGACGGATTAATTCAGTGAGGATTCTTTGGGTGACTGCGAGGGTTTCGTGCCAATATTTCATGGGTAAGATGAGTTTGAGGACGGTTTAATATTGTACTCGATAAGGAATCCGGTTTTACCCTCACCCCAAACCCCTCTCCCAAATAGGACGAGGGGCTTACAGTTAGTTTTTATTATTTGTAATGACTATAATATTAAGGTTTAAAAGGGTGGGTAATGCCCTAGTAAAGAAAAGGGAATAAACGTTTGGTTTTTTGGCGATAATGAAGATAAGCTGGGCCAAAATGAGCGATAAGCATTTGTTCTTCGAGGTGAATGCGATGGCTAAACCAAAGCGTACAAAGAATCGCGGTTATACCTAAACTCAGCCAAGCTTGGAGCAAGAAACAATAGCCGCAAAAAAGTAAAATATAACTGGTATAAATAGGATGGCGGATATACTGATAAATCCCCGTTGTGATGAGATGATGATCTGGTTTAATAACAATACAGTCAAAAAAATTACCCAAGCTTTTTAAGGCAATTTGACTTAAGATAATAGCAGCAATAATCGCGACAACACCGAATAAAGAGATAATGCGATCGCGTCGGGTATCCAACAAAGAAAACTCATAAATGGCTAAACTATGCACCCCAATCAATCCGAATAACATGATCGCAGACAGCCATTGACCCCTAGTATCTCGTAGTTGCGCGTCTTCTTCTCGCTTAACCAAGCCACCGTAACGCCAAATACGCCCCACCGTTAGCCCCCCAAAAAAGCTAAAATAACTGGCGATCGCAAAAATTATTTCTGGTGTGCTGAGAACTTGGTAGTAAAAAGCGGGCAAAATAAGAACAAGGGCGATCGCGACGAGGAGCGCAAACAGTTGTTTCCGGGCTTGCAAAGGCATTGTGACTGAGGAGATAATGCGGGTAAGCCAATCGTAGCAAAACGCAACTTTAACAACCACTAACCAGACAACAGCGATGGGTGCAAATCGAATTCGGATAGCTAAAGACAAAGCCGACTTGGTACAAACCTTGATTGAAGCCAAGGGAACAACTGGCCCTTTTCAAACCTATGCCGACGCGATCGCGTTTGCGGCTGCGGTGGGAAATTCTCACCAGAGGCGATCGCCCTTGGGAGCCATTTCCACCAAAGAACCCGCCCCTATCAGTATAGAGGTATTTCTCGCTCGCGGCTACGATCCTCTCATCAAGTTAATCGCCATTTCTGAAATCCCCGACACTAAGATTCTCTCACCCTTCAACCCAAAAGCGGAGGAGCAGCGCATCGCGATTTTCGAGGAATACGCGAATGGGGGCTTAGAATGGCTGCGAGAGGAGTTGCGCGGTGCAGTAGACTATACGGAGCGTATCTTGCTCATTTTAGCCCACGAACGCTTCAAGGAAGAACGGATAGACGA
>JBKHDX010000278.1:0-5437 GCA_046541115.1 Spirulinaceae cyanobacterium
TTTCCCCGCCCAATAACCAATAACCAACAACCAACAACCAACAACCAACAACCAATAACCAATAACCAACAACCAACAACCAATAACCAACAACAAAATAATGACCGTAGCCACCGACAACGAATATAAATACGTTTTAGATGATTTTATTGGGCGAGGCACCTTCAGCCAAACCCAAAAAGCCGAAATTGCAGGACTGCGTAAAGCCGTAATTGTCAAAACCTTAGGGTGTTACCTACAAGATAATCCCGAATATCCTCAATTTAAACAACATTTTCAAGAATTAGCGGCTCATTTAGCGAAAATCGACCATCCAAACCTTGCTGCTGTGGTCGAGTTATTTGAAGAAGATAACTTTCCCTTTATTATTTATGAAGCGATCGCCGGAGAAAATCTCGCTCAAATTCTCGAAACCTCTGGCAAACTTCCCGAAGACCAAGCCCTCGAATATATCCAGCAAATTGCCGACGCAGTAGCTTCTCTCCACCAAGCTAATTTACTGCACCTCGATATCCAGCCTCGGCATATTATCCGCCGTCAAGGCTCAGAAAACCTGGTTTTAATCGAATTTGGGCTGACCAGCCAACTCAACAACGGCATTCGACAAACTCACGCTAATTTACTGTCTCCCGGTTACGCCGCCCCCGAACAACACGATTTTAACGGCACTTGTACCGCCGCGACAGATATTTACAGCTTGAGTGCCACCCTGTACGCTCTCCTCACCGGGAGTCCGCCGCCCCCTGCCCCCATCAGAAGCGAGATTAAAGAGCAAGAATGGCTTAAATGGCCGGATTCAGTTTCTAATTCTGTTAAAACAGCGATTTTGCAAGGAATCGCCCTCGATTCTCAACAGCGTCCTCAAACCATCGATGCTTGGAAAACTTTACTGACTGCCCCCGAAGTTGAGCCAGAAATTGTAACCCTAGAAGCGATCGCAGAAGAACCAAAAGACGCGATCGCGCCAGAATTCCCGCCACAGCCCCAACCCACCGCTCCCGAAGTCCCTGTTATCCCCAACAATCCCAAACCCCCTAAAACCGCTCGATCTTTAGTAAAACCCTCAAATACTACGCCCAAAACCCTCCAATCCCCCACCTTCCGCCCCACCCGATTAAGCCGTTTAGACGACTTTCCTGTTACAAATCTTAAAAAAACACAAAGAGACCCAACCCCCAAAATTCCCGTCGGTGCATTGATTACCACCTGCCTCGTTGCGGCTTCTGCCGGAGTCGGATTTGGTTTCTCCATTCGCTTCAATCGCCCGGATGAAGCGGGTTCTACCCTGTGGCACCTCAAGCAATCCTTTCCCCCCCGCGAAGTCGAAAGCAACGAAGACTAAAGGGCGATCGCATTTAAGGGGAGTTTTATCATGGAATTACAGCATTTTGGTTAAGCAAGATATAATTTGTTACGAAACGTATGCAAAATTTTTTACCATGAGCCACCCCGTCATTCACGCCTTTTTCGTCGGTAAAGCCCTAGCCGATGTTACTTATGAAAAAGCAGAAGACGCTTTTTCCAACGCCCTCAGCGAATTGGGCAAATTTGATGCAGAACAACGGGAAAACCTGCGTCAGTTTACAACAGAAGTGTTATCAAGAGCCGAACGGGAAATGGCTCGTCAAACCGGATCGACCACAACCACCACCACCTCCAACACTTCGACCCCCCCCAATGCCCCTACAACCCCCCGCGATACCCAAGAAGTCATCGACGATTTGCGCCACCAAATCGCCCAGACTCGCGCTGAAATTACAGCATATCGCGCCCAAAAATCAGTAAGTTAAGACAACTTCCGATTTTTTCGCCCTTTTTTCCCATAACAAGCTTTTTTGTAAAAACCTTTATTTTGAAATCGAGTGTCAGCCCTCTCCCAAACTCCGAACCGTTCCGTAAAATATTCCGACAAAGGCGGGTTAGCCTCAATGCGACCCGACCGAGGTAAAAAATCCTACCGTTGGAATGACGAAAACTACTCACGACTCAGGCGACGTATTGATATTTGGCTTTTTGTGCTAACCCTGCTGTTTGGTTTATGGCGGGATGGCAAAAAATGGAGCTATATCGGTGGTTATACCGATGAAAAACGCAGCAAACGCCGCCAAAAACAAGCAGCCTGGATTCGCGAAAGTTTTCTCGAACTTGGACCGACTTTTATCAAAGTGGGTCAGTTGTTCTCGACGAGGGCAGATTTATTTCCCGCCGCTTATGTAGATGAGTTGAGCAAACTGCAAGACCGAGTTCCCGCCTTTTCTTACGAACAGGTGGCGAAACTCATTGAAATTGACACCGGCAAGTCTGTTTCGGAGTTATTTCGCAGTTTTGACCCTACACCCTTAGCGGCCGCGAGTCTCGGTCAAGTTCACAAAGCCCAACTTCACACCAACGAAGAAGTCGTGGTAAAAGTGCAGCGACCGGGTTTAAAAAAGCTGTTTACCATCGATTTAGCAATTCTCAAACGCATTACCCAATACTTCCAAAATCATCCCCGTTGGGGAAGGGGTCGCGATTGGTTGGGTATTTATGAAGAATGCTGCCGGATTCTGTGGGAAGAAACCGATTATCTCAACGAAGGTCGCAATGCCGATACCTTTCGCCGCAATTTCCGGGAATATGATTGGGTGCGCGTCCCCCGCGTATATTGGCGTTATACGTCCCCCAGGGTGCTAACCCTCGAATATGTACCGGGAATTAAAATCAGCCACTACGAAGCCCTAGAAGCGGCAGGATTAGACCGCAAATTGTTAGCCCGGTTGGGGGCAGAAGCTTATTTACAGCAACTCCTCAATGATGGCTTTTTCCACGCTGACCCCCATCCGGGGAATTTGGCCGTGAGTGGCGATGGTAAGCTGATTTTCTACGACTTCGGCATGATGGGCCAAATTAAGGCCAATGTGCGAGAGAAGTTGATGCAAACTTTGTTTGGTATTGCTGAGAAAAACGCCGATCGCGTGGTCAGTTCTTTGATTGAATTGGGTGCATTAGCCCCAACGGGGGATATGGGCCCGGTGCGTCGCTCGGTTCAGTTTATGCTAGACAACTTCATGGATAAGCCCTTTGAGGAGCAATCTGTGAGCGCGATCGGAGAAGATTTGTATGAAATTGCTTACGATCAGCCCTTTCGCTTTCCCGCGACCTTTACCTTCGTGATGCGGGCATTCTCAACCCTAGAAGGGGTGGGAAAAGGCCTCGACCCGGACTTTAACTTTATGGAAGTGGCCCAGCCCTTTGCGATGGAAATTATGACCAATAGTGGCGCAAGTAACGGTAATAGTATTTTAGACGAGTTGGGACGACAAGCGGCGCAAATGAGTAGCACCGCTTTGGGTTTGCCTAGACGAATTGAGGATACAATTGAGAAATTAGATCGCGGTGATATCCGGGTGCGAGTGCGCTCGATTGAGTCGGATCGCATTTTACGTCGCATGAGTTCGATGCAGTTACTGACGAACTACACCATTTTGGTGGGGACGTTTATTCTGTCGGCAACGATTTTTTGGGTCACAAATTGGCCTTGGTTGGCGGCGATCGCGGTCTTAATTGCCAGTATTCTCGGCATTTCCGTATTTCGGCAGTGGCGTAAAATTAACAGACTTGACCGAATGCCATAATTTTCGTACCTTTATGCACACAATCGCAAAAAAATGGGTTTATGAAACGTCGCTTCACGGGTCTAACTGACACAGGAATTCAACGCTCCGTTAATCAAGATGATTACCACATCGACCCAGAGGGGCGCTTTTTCATCGTGGCGGATGGGATGGGTGGCCATGCAGGGGGTCAAGAAGCCAGTCGCATTGCAACCCAAGTCATTCAAAATTATCTAGAAGAATATTGGGATTCTGTGAAAGAGTCCCAGATTTTATTAGAAAAAGCGGTCATCGAGGCGAATCAAAGTATCATGACCGATCAAGTCGAACACCCGCAACGGTCAGATATGGGAACAACGGTGGTTGTGTTGATGTTCCACCAAGACGGCGTTTGGTATACCCATGTCGGAGATTCTCGCTTGTATCGTTTGCGAGACAAAACCCTCGAACAAATTAGCGAAGATCAAACCTGGGTCGCAAGAGCTATGAAAATGGGCGATCTCACCGAAGAAGAAGCCCGAATACACCCGTGGCGGCACGTTTTATCTCAATGTTTGGGGCGTAAGGATTTGTACGGCGTAGAAGTCAAACCCCTGGACTTGCAAGCGGGCGATCGCGTCTTGATGTGTAGCGACGGCTTAACCGAAGAAGTGGAAAACCACACCATTCGTAATTTGTTACTTCAACATAAAAATTGCGAAGAAGCTGCCGAAGCTTTAGTCGAAGAAGCCAAGAAAAATGGCGGATCGGATAATATTACCGTCACGATTATCGCTCAAGATTAAAGCCCCAAGAGCAAATAAAAACTTGGGGCGATCGCGCTTTCAGGATAAGGCATTATTCCTGTAATTGCTGCTGCGGGATCGGAGGCTGTTTGACATCGGAAAAAGCCGTAGACACCGCCGCCGTTAAGCCACCAAGTAAAATCGCTGCTACAATTGCCGCCCCACTGACGAAGTTTCGCAAGCGTCGGGGATGGGAAAAAGAAATCGACCGCAGTTGTAAATCCCCGACCGATTCTTCATAGATGGCGGCCATCTCAGCGTAAGCAAGAGACTCCATAAGTTTGCTCCTTATTCATCGCCGTAAATACCGCAATCTTAGCATCTTTGTCAAGCTTGATTCACCTCTAACAAGCCCGGTGGTGGTAAAACTTCGATGCGTCCGGCTTCTAAGTCCACAACCGGCACGATTTCTTTGACAAAAGGAATCAAAACTGTTGACAAATGTTTCTTTTTAGGGTCTACAGGAGTATTGGCCAACTGCACCGCCAGCAAATCGTGACCCGCGACAAACAAATCTACCACCACACCAATCAACTCCCCGGTTTCTTGATGAAATACCTCAGTATCAATGAGATCGCTAACGTGATACTCATCTTCGTCAAGGGTTGGGCGATCGCTTTCGGGAACCAAAAGTTTATAGCCCCGTAAATTTTCCGCTTGAGCGCGATCGTCAATACCCTCCAAACGCAAAACATACAGCCTTTTCCCCGGAACATTACGTCCTTCAAGCAGTTGAATCGGTTGGGGTTCTCCTGAAGTATCCGGGGCTTGTAACCAACGCAATCCCGGCACTTCAAAACGTTCGGGAAAATCCGAGTCTGGATAAACTCGCACTTCTCCGCGCAATCCTTGGGGGGCGACAATTGTACCAACTTCAATCCAATCTTGAGATTGAGCCGCAACCAAAGCGGGTTCATTCATAATCAAAAAGCGATCTTGATAGCTTATCTATGGTAACTTCAAATCCTTTAACCTAAGAGAAGGGATGCCCAAACTCACTCCATACAGCATCGATGTCACCGGAGACCTAAAACTGGGCAACTTCCAACTCTCCTTTAC
>JBKHDX010000279.1:0-5283 GCA_046541115.1 Spirulinaceae cyanobacterium
ACAACCAACAACCAATAACCAACAACCAACAACCAATAACCAACAACCAACAACTCACAACTAATAACAAACGACCGATGACTAACGACCGCTTACTATCGAGCTATCATTACGACTTACCCGAAGGCTGTATTGCTCAAACTCCCGTTACCCCAAGAGATAGTTCGCGTTTACTCGTTGTTGATTCTCCGACGACCCACCGCTATCAAATTTTTCGGGATTTGCCTCAATGGTTACAAGCCGGGGATTTGCTGGTGTTTAATAATACCCAGGTGATTCCGGCGCGTTTGTATGGCCGCAAAACCACTGGGGCCAAAGTAGAGATTTTATTACTCGAAGAAAAATCCGAGTCTTGTTGGCTGGCTTTGGTGAAACCGGGAAAACGGTTTACCCTGGGTTCAACGATTACTTTTGAACCGAATCCCCAGCAAAATTGCCCCGAAGATTTATGGTTAAAAGCCGAAGTTCTCGATCGCGACGATGCAACCGGGGGTAGGGTTCTCAAGTTTTCTTATCCTCAAGGCCAGTCTTTGATGGCGGTTTTAGATTATTTTGGTCAAGTGCCTTTACCGCCTTATGTGACGGCAACGGAAGCTTTACCGACTCAATATCAAACGGTATACGCGCAACGACCGGGGGCGGTTGCGGCTCCGACGGCGGGGTTACATTTTACGCCAGAATTGCTACAAACCCTCACGGATAAGGGGATTCAGCAAGCTTATATTACCCTTCATGTGGGGGTGGGAACGTTTCGTCCGGTGGAAGTGGACGATATTACGACCCATGAAATGCACTCGGAGTGGTTTCAAGTGGATGAAGCGGTGGTGAAACAAATTGAGGCGACCAAGGCGGCCGGAAAGCGCGCGATCGCGGTGGGAACAACGGTGGTTCGAGCGTTAGAAGGGGCGGCGGCTCAAAAAGCGACCCATGAGCAACAATATCCTCAATATCGTTATCTCACGCCCTTTCAAGGTAAAACGAATTTGTTTATTTATCCGGGTTATGAGTGGCAGGTGGTTGATGGCATGATTACCAATTTTCACTTGCCGGGGTCGAGTTTGTTAATGTTGGTGAGTGCGTTAATTGGTCGCGATCGCCTACTTTCTTTATATGAAGACGCGATCGCCAACCAACTCCGCTTTTATTCGTTTGGGGATGCGATGTTGATTCTGCCCAATGCCAAAATTGCGCCGGAGAATTTTCAACCTAACAACGAAAATTCTCAATCTAAAATACAATAACGGTGTTGTTTGGTGGTCTTTAGTAGGTGGTATATGGTGAAATCCCCCAAAAAGTTAGGATTACTGCTGGTAGTGGCTTTGGGTTTGAGTTTGAGTGCGATCGCAACAGTAGAGGCTAAACCCGCGACGGAAGTTGTCCGCACCAAACAACGATTAGACGGCATTTATACGACTAATCTTGACGCAGCAGAGTTTTTCCAAGTGGGAGTCGGGCAATATCAACAGCGTAACTTTTTCGCGGCGGAAGAATCACTGCGTCAGGCGTTGCGCTACGATCCCCAGATGGCCATGGGTTATTATCTGCTGGCCAATACCTTGTTGGCTCAGGGGAAAGTGACTGAGGCGATCGCGCAATATCAAAGAGCGATCGCCCTGCGTCCGAGTTTGGCTGAAGCGCAATACAATCTCGGTATTGCTTTTTTCCAAACCAACCAAGTCAACGCCGCGCTGAATCAGTTTGAACAAACCCTGACCATCGACCCGGATTTTGCGCCAGCTTATTACAATTTAGCCTTAACTTTTGACGTACAAGGCCGAGATATCGAAGCCAGCGATCTTTATCGTCGTGCGATCGAACTCGATCCTAATAATGTTATGGCTTACAATAATTTAGGCTTGATTTTAGCCGAACAAGGGCAAAATACCGAGGCGATCGCCCTGTTTGAACAAGCCATCGAAATCGATCCGAATTTTGCCGATGCTCAATATCAGTTAGGAACGCTTTATTTCCAAGAAGGACAACTCGAAGAAGCCCGCGAAGCCCTGAAAATCGCCACCCTCCTCGACCCAGACAACGCCCAAGCCCAATACAATTTAGGTTTGGTGCAACTGCGGCTCAATGAAGCCTCAGAAGCCAGTGAAAGCCTCGCTAGAGCCATCGAACTCAACCCAGATAACTTTGAAGCCTACGAGCAACAAGGAGCGGCTCTGCTTGAAGCTGGAGCCGTTACCGAGGCGATCGCGATCCTAGAAACGGCAGCCGATCTTCCCGTTGCAGACTTCGGGACGACGTACAACTTGGGGTTAGCGTATCAAAGAGCCGGACGATACGAGGACGCGATCGCGCAATATCAAGCCGTTCTGCGCGAAAATCCCAGTTTTGCCCCGGCTTTTTATCAACTCGGTGTTTCTTTGTACCAATCCGAGGAAATTCGAGCTGCGGTTCCCCCGCTACAAGAAGCGCAACAGTTGTTTGAAGCGCAAGGTCAACTCGAAAAAGCCCAAGAGGTGAGTCTATATCTCGAAGAAAGGGTTTTACCGGCGATCGAACGTCTCGAACAACAAGAAGCGGAGCAATTGCAACGGGAAGCCGAACAAATGAATAACCAATAGTCCTTTGTCATTGGTCTTTGGTCATTTGTAACCAGTTTAAGTTGTGGGAATTTTGTCAAGTTCCTTTTAGGGGCGCTCTTTTCCCCGTCCAATTGTATGTTTTATACTAAATCCGGTTCGATACACCGTCTATTCCGATAACCCGCCCGCGGATTAAAATCCGGTGCTAACGCGGCAAAGTCCGTCTTCGCGGACTAGAAAATAGGTGGGTTGTGGTAAGCGGATTTGGTATAACCAACAACCAACAACAAATTATTCAATCGGAAGACGCTGAATATCTTTATTCGACCCTACGACCACCATCGCAGCACCACGGGTTAAGCGGAGGTTGGGAAGGGGATTAATTTCAAAACGGCGATCGTCTTCACCAACGGCAAGTAAGGTTAAACCATAGCGACTGCGGAGTTCTAATTCTGCAATAGTTTTACCGTGAAACTCGTCAGGAACTAAGACTTCGACGATACTATGATCCGGGTCAAGGTCGAAGCGGTCGAGAATGGCAGGTTTGGTGAGAGTATGAGCGAGATTGCAGCCAGCTTCGTGTTCTGGGAAGACCACGCGGTCTGCACCCACCCGGTCTAGTAATTTGCCGTGAACTTCCGTGGAGGCTTTCGCGATCACATTCTTTACGCCGTTTTCTTTGAGGTTGAGGGTGGTGATAATGCTTTCTTCGAGATAATTCCCAATCGCGACAATTACCGTGTCAAACTCAAAAATCCCTGCTTCTCTCAGGGCGATCGGATCGGTCGAATCCAGTTGAATGGCGTGAGATGCTTGCTTTTCGTTCAACACCTGAGCCACTAACTTTTCATCTACATCTGAGCCTAGCACTTCGTAGCCCAGTTGATGCAGTTGGCTCGAAACCGCTCGACCAAAACGCCCTAAGCCAATGACAGCAAACTGTTGATTGACTTTATTTATATTGCTTAAAAATTTTAGCGATCGCAAGTTCACCCTTTCCCTCTTGACGAAAAAATTGAATAGAAAAGACTAACTATCAATATTAGGGCTTCTGTTGATCCACACACAACTGCTCCTTGAGGGGTTCGTTTGAGAAGGATGTCAACAAATCTCAACCTTGACAAAATAATCGTCCCACAAACCGTTACCAAAAAAACTTTGGGTCTAACGCCTCGCCTTTCTAAGGCAACTTTTGTGATAAACTTTGGCTGAGTACCGTCGGGCAGATGGGAAAAATGCTCGTTGAGGGTAAAGAGATCGGGGGAAATATTGGGACCCTTGTTCCGTGTTTTCTAGACTCTCCTGATGACGCGAGAATCCCCGACCGTTCATGGTGGGGAGTGTCAAAATAGCCGTTTAGTCGTATTCGGTGGGGTTAACCTCATAATGGGTCGCGCAAATAAAGTTGTATTAGCTTATTCCGGGGGTGTTGATACCTCCGTATGTATTCCTTATCTCAAAGAAGAATGGGGTGTAAATGAAGTCATTACCCTGGCCGCTGACCTCGGCCAAGGAGATGAACTCGGGCCCATTAAAGAAAAAGCGCTAACATCGGGTGCTTCTGTTTCTTTAGTCGTGGACGGGAAAGAAAGTTTTGTCACGGATTACGCTTTCCCAGCCATTAAAGCCAACGCCCTTTATGAAAATCGCTATCCCCTCTCGACTGCTTTAGCTCGTCCGTTGATCGCGAAAATGCTGGTGAATGCAGCCGCCGAATATGGGGCGGATGCGGTCGCTCACGGCTGTACCGGGAAGGGGAACGATCAGGTGCGTTTTGATGTCTCTATTGCCGCCCTAGACCCTAGTATTAAGGTTTTAGCACCGGCGCGGGAATGGGGCATGGGTCGCGAAGAAACCATTTCTTACGGCGAGCGTTTTGGTATTCCCACTCCGGTGAAAAAGTCTTCTCCCTACAGTATTGACCGTAATCTCCTCGGTCGCAGTATCGAAGCCGGTCCCCTTGAAGACCCCATGACCGAGCCTTTAGAGGAAGTCTTTTTGATGACGAAGGCGATCGCGGATACCCCTGACGAGCCAGAATATGTTGAGATTGGCTTTGAAAAAGGGGTTCCTGTTTCTCTCAATGGTAAAGGGTTGGCTCCGGTTGCTTTAATTGAAGAATTAAACGCGATCGTCGGCAAACACGGCTATGGTCGCATCGACATGATCGAAAACCGGGTAGTAGGGATTAAGTCCCGCGAAATCTACGAAGCCCCGGCTTTACTGGTCTTAGTCCACGCTCACCGCGACCTCGAAAGCCTGACTCTAACTGCGGATGTGACGCAATACAAGCGAGGTTTAGAGGATACCTACAGCCATTTGATTTATCAAGGCTTATGGTACAGTCCTTTGAAAAACGCCCTCGATGCCTTTATCGATCAAACCCAAGAGCGCGTAAGCGGCGTTGTGCGGGTTAAGCTATTTAAAGGTAATGCCACCATTGTTGGTCGCAAGTCCGATAAGTCGATTTACAGCCCCGATTTAGCGACTTATAGCTCTGATGACCAATTCGATCATAAAGCGGCAGAAGGCTTTATTTATGTATGGGGTCTACCGACTCGCGTTTGGTCGGAGAAAACCCGCAATGGCTAGGATTTAGCCCGATCTGGTTATCTTGTAATCCCTCCTACTGGTTTAGGGGGGAATTTTTATTTTCACCAAAAGCGTGCGAGTTGCCTTGCCCTTTGAGGGCGAGGAGGGATAGAAGTTAAAAGCCAGGGGTTCAATATCCCTTGCTTTTAAAATACGC
>JBKHDX010000280.1:0-5237 GCA_046541115.1 Spirulinaceae cyanobacterium
AAAAGCTGCCCACTGCCCAAAACACTGATGACTGATGACTGATAACTGATAACTGAAAAAGCTGCCTACTGCCCAAAACACTGATGACTGTTGACTGATAACTGATAACTGATATAACCATCCCTCCTTACAGCTTTGACGACAAGTTAACCGGAATTGATTCCCTTTCTCGATAACTTTTTGGTTTTCTTTTATTGTTCCCTACCTTCTGGACAAATGACACGGCTACAACGACTCAATTACTGGCTTGAAACCCACTGGGTAACCCCCGCTTATAGCGGTTTGATTTTAGGGGGAATTGCGATTTGCTTTTTCGGAGCCGCCACCAATACCATGGCCGGGTGGTTGTATGTGATTAGCGGCTCGATTTTAGCGTTGCTGGTCATTGGGGCAATTTTACCCCCCAAAGCGATCGCATCTCTAAAAGTGCGCCGTTTGCCCCTGCAACCCATCCCTCAGGGCGATCGCTTCTCCCTCACTCTCGAAATCGAAAATCCCACTCCTCAAGCTAAAACATTATTGCAGGTGAGCGATCGCTTACCCCCGTGGCTCGCCCCCCCCACCCAAACCGCCATCGAAGTAATTCCCCCCCGCTCAACTCATCGCTGGACTGCAACCCCCGTCGCGCTCCATCGCGGCATTTATCATTGGCAAGAAGTCCAATTACGCTCGGCATCTCCGTTGGGGGTATTTTGGTGTCAGCGCTCTCGTCAAGTCCCGGTCAAATTAGTAGTCTACCCGAAAATCTTGCCCCTCAAACGCGCCCCTCTCCTCGATACCCTGGGCCGGGATGATAGTTTTCAAGTAGACCGCGATCGCCGCTACCAAGACGCAAATGAAGGGGTAACCCGCACCCTCCGCCCTTATCGCATCGGCGATCCAACCCGTCTGATTCATTGGCGCAGTAGCGCTCGTTTTGGGGAGTTTCAGGTGCGAGAATTAGAAACCGTCATTAGCGGCCAAGAAGTCATTATCGGCATCGATACCGCCGCTCCCTGGAATCGCGACCTTTTCGAGCAAGCCGTCACTGCTGCCGCTTCTTTGTATTTTTATGCCAATCGCTGTCAACTCAGCGTCAAACTCTGGACTGCCAGCACGGGGGTTGTGAGCGGTAATCGCGTCGTCCTCGAAACCCTCGCGGCCACCCTCCCGGAAGAAGCCCGCAACCATGAGGATTTTCCCAATGTGCCTTGGGTGTGGATGACCCAAAATCCTGAAAGTGTGCGATCGCTCCCTTTGGGAAGTCGCAGCTTGTTGTTTGTGACTGCCGATACCCCCAGTGCGACGGTATCTCCGGCGATCTGTCCGACTCTTGTCATTACGCCAGAGGAGGACTTAACCTTGCAGTTAATGAGATCGGCGTGAGCAATTACCAATTACCAATTAAGAGAATTGGGGTAACGCTACCAACAACCAACAACCAACAACAATTTCTCCAGCAATTTGGCATTTACCCAAAAAAAAATAGTAGATTGAGGTAGCGAGAGTACAACCCAACAAACCCCTCGAAAACGGGTTGCCTTGCTCGCATCAATCTACTATTAAGGTAATGATCGATCATTCAGATAAAACTGAATGACGCTTTTGTTTGAGCTTTTGTTGACCATCTGTATTGTAGGGTAAATTCAAGGGTTTTCAACGGTTTTTGGCAGATACCTCATCTTTAAAACCTTTCTTACCTTTCTTACTTCATTTTAGGGATCAAAAGGGTGATAAGTCGGGCAAGTTAACAAGCAAAACACACTTTATAAAATTGAAGGGGGCGATCGCGTCTTGGGCCAATCTTTCTTAGATTTTGTTTCAAAAGCGGGCTTTGAGGATGAGGGGGAACAGCCTTCAGGCTAATCGGGCAAGCCCTGAAGGGTTGACGGCAAACGACGAATCAGAAAGGGTTAGGTCACAATGGAAGAAACCCGTCAAGGCGCGATGCCTTACTTTCAATTTCTTTCAATCCTTGTGGCAATGTTTTCTCAATGCTAATTAAAGTACTTATCGTCGAAGATTCACCCGTTGCAACCGCAATCCTCAAACGGATCCTAGAGGCTGCCCCCCAAATTCAGGTGGTAGGAACTGCCAAAACCGGTGTTGAAGCTTTAGCATTACTCGAAAAAGCACAACCCGATGTCATTTGTACTGACCTGCACATGCCGGAAATGGATGGGTTGGCATTTACAACTGAAGTTATGGCAATCTATCCCCGACCCATTTTAGTCATTAGTGCTTCGGTACAAGAAGACGACACCCGCCATGTGTTTGAATTATTACAAGCGGGAGCGGTGGATATTTTCCCAAAACCCCGCACCGGACTCACCTCGGATTATGAAAAAATTAAAGAAGAACTGATCCACAAAATTCGCATTTTGTCAGGTGTAAAAGTGATGACACGACGACGCAAAGTACAAATAGCTCAAGCTTCAGCTTCGGGCGTGTCGGCAGTTTTGAAAGCACACCCAAACACTTTTGCTGCTGCCAACAACACCACAATCAAAGCAGTGGTCATTGGCGCTTCGACCGGGGGCCCCCAAGCGTTAGAAACGATTTTGAGTGCATTGCCCAAAAGCTTTCCGGTACCGATTGTTTGCGTTCAACACATCAGCGAAGGTTTTTTACAGGGTTTTCTCGATTGGCTTAAAAATCATTCTCGTTTGTCGATTAAAATTGCTGAATCGGGGGAAGTCCCCATGGCGGGTAAGGTTTATTTTCCCCCGGAAAAACGCCATCTCGAAATCGACTCCCACGGCCGTTTTCGCTATTCCGATGCGCCCCCTTGGACGGGTCATCGTCCTTCGGTTACCGTCACGATGCAATCGATGGCCCGCTATTACCATAAAAAGGTGTTGGGGGTCTTGCTAACGGGGATGGGACGAGATGGGGCTGAGGGAATGCAGTTGATTCAGCAAAATGGTGGTTGGACGATTGCCCAAGACAGCGATAGTTGTGTGGTGTTTGGGATGCCCAAAGAAGCGATCGCCCTGGGTGCGGCTTGTCAGGTGTTACCCCTCAACGCGATCGCCTCGGCTTTGATCGAACGGGTGGTTTGAACAGTTATCAGTCATCAGTCATCAGTCATCAGTGACCAATAACCAACAACCAATAACCAACAACCAACAACTAATGCTAATCGCCGATGATTTATTGCTAGACTACAAACGCTGTCAGCGTCGAGCCTTTTTGAATCTGTACGGCGATCGCACTGAAAGAGACCCGGAACGGGATTTTGTGAGTAAACTCCGATCGCAAGGTTCTCAACATATTGCGGCGGTCTTAGCTGACTATGATTATTATGTGCCTCGGTTTGCGCGGGGAGATTGGGATGCCGGGGCGATCGCGACAGCCCGCTTAATGGCTCAGGGGGTAGACTGCATTCATCACGGGGTGTTGCAGGTGAATCGCTTTCATCCTTTACCGGCTCATTTGTGGCCGAGTGCGATCGCGAATACGCCCCCCAACCCCCAAATTTTAGCCGTAGAAGCCCGGTTGCGCCTCCAGGCTTTAGAACTGAGGGGCAAGCCTACATTACTGGTTAAACAGCCCGGAAAGTCGCGCTGGGGGGATTGGCAATATATCCCCATTAGTGTCAAACTCGGCAAGCGTCCGAAACCGGAATATAAGTTGGTGAGTGCGTTGCATACTTATTTGTTGGCGGTTATGCAAGAGGCTCTACCAAGGGAGGCTCATCTGATTTTACGCGATCGCGATGTGCATTCGGTTCATCTCAATATCTGGTTGCCCCGGTTGTGGGAAGTGTTGGCTGAATGTAGCGAGGTGTTGTTATTGTCCAGGGAACCCGAAATCTTTATTTCCCGACAACGTTGCAGTTTGTGTCAGTGGTACAGCCATTGTAACGCGATCGCCCAATCTCAAAATCATTTGTCTTTGGTTCCCGGTGTCACCCCCAATCGTTACGAACAATTGCAAACTTTAGGCATTCAAACCCTCGAAACTTTAGCTTCAACGCCCCCCCAGCAACTCAAATCTACCCTAGGGAGCGATCTCGCTTTGAATTTACAGCAACAAGCTTGGTCGATTGTCTCCAATCAAGCCTTGAAAAAGCACACAAAATGGGCTTTGCCCCCTTTACCTTCAGGGGAAGTTGAGTTTTATTTTGATATTGAAGCCGAACCCGATCGCAACTTAGATTACTTACTCGGTGTAATGCGGGTTGATTACCGCCCCGTGCCGCTACGCGGATCCCTGCGGGATCGCGAACAATTTATACCCTTAGTCGCCGAAAATCCCGCAGCAGAAGCCGACATTTGGCAGCAATTTTTAACCTTAATGGAAAGCGAACCCAACGCCCCCATTTTCCACTTTTCCGAATACGAAGTCGAGACGATCCAACGCTTGGGACGGTTGTATAAAACACCACTTAATCGGATACAAGCCCTTGTGTCTCGGTGTGTGGATTTACATCACTATGTCACCGCCACAACCATCTTACCCGTACAAAGTTATTCCCTCAAGTCGGTTGCTCAATGGTTGGGCTTCCAGTGGCGTGATGCAGAAGCAAGTGGGGATCAAACGGTGTGTTGGTACGATAGCTGGCTCAAAACGGGCGATCGCGACTCTTTAAACGCCATTATCCGCTACAATGAAGATGATTGCCGCGCTACCTACTGCCTAAAAGTTTGGTTAGCCGACTTCCTCGAAAGCCCGATAGCGGCAGTTAATCAATAAAAAATTAAAGTAAATAAATATTAATCAAAACTTGATTATTCGCTCACAGCCTGGGTTTCAATTGTGAAGTTCTAATAAGAAATGGCAACTTTTTGCGAAAGGTGATGAAGTTAACCTTTCAAACCTGGGGGGAAGTGCTAATGTGAAAGCATAACAAGATGTACTTAAATATTTAAACTTAAGCATTTCTGCCTCCCTCGATTTGTGTGTTTCCTAACCGAAGGTGAATAATATGACGCTTCCTTTGTTCCCAATCCTGCTTCTGGTTGTCGCCATAGTTAATATTGTTTGGTATCAACGAGCTTCCCACGAACTTTCTAAAGTTCTCGCGGCGGGTGGTGCGATTGTCTGTTTAGTCTGGGGATTCGCGATCGCCCACTGGTCCATTTTGTTACTCGGTTTATTCTTCTTACTAAAGTTCCGATCCATGCCTCTAATTTTCAGCCCCAGTGTTAGCCGCTACTAAAATCTAGTTGTGTTCGCTCTCACCCTTTTAATAAAAACCCGCAAACGCTTGTCTATGCTATAACCGGACAAGCGTTTATTGTTGGTTGTTGGTT
>JBKHDX010000281.1:0-5232 GCA_046541115.1 Spirulinaceae cyanobacterium
GTTTCAATCCCCTTGCGGGGATAAAGATGCTGGAAAGTCCGCCCTCTGAAACCGAGTCAGAGAGTGGATTCTGAAGCCAGTTTTCACGAGGGTCAAAAATCGCCTGAAAAAACGCCTTCAAAATGCTCGTCTCCGAGGCAGAAAATCCACAATTGAAACGTTGAAACCATTTAATTGTCAAGGTTCTAGCGGTTTTACACGAACCCCCCCGGTTTTTTGCCCCCGCTTGGGTTTGTGTAAATTTGCTTGGTTTTCAATATAGCAATATTGAAGGAAAGACGCGATCGCCCTTTACAAAATTTATATATTTTTCGCCATCCCAACCCACCAACATAACAACGGTGGGTTACGGCGGATAGCGAGCATTGCAGTCATAGCATGAGTTTCAGCCGCTTAACCTACCCTACTAACGCCTCATTTTAGCTGTGTCGCGACATTAAGCCACTTTAGCAATAATCAGCTTTTCTGCCGCTTCTACCGTGAGGGGAGGGGCAAAATAATAGCCTTGACCGTATTCGCAGCCCAAAGCTTGGAGTTGGTCGAGTTGTTCGCGGGTTTCGATACCTTCGGCGATCGCGTCCATGCCCAGAGTATGCGCTAAAGTGACAATAGCCTGAACAATCTCCCAATTACTGCGATCGGTGTGGAGATTCTTCACAAAAGAACGGTCAATTTTCAAGGTATTAAACGGAAAACGGTGTAAATAGCTCAAAGAAGAATACCCCGTACCAAAATCGTCGATACTGAGGTCAATACCCATTTCCTGCAACTGCACAAACATTTCGGCGGCAGCTTTGGCATTATCCATCAAGAGAGTTTCAGTAATTTCCAACTTCAAAGAATTACTGGGTAAATTAGCATTTTGCAAAATGCTGGCAATTTCTGCGATGAGATTGGCTTCTTTGAGTTGTCGTCCTGACAAATTGACGCTCATTTTTAACGGTTGATTTCCCACAAACTTGTGTTGCCATTGTTGTAACTGAGTACAAGCGGTTTGCAGCATCCAACGGCCCAAGGGTACAATCAAACCAGTTTCTTCGGCAATGGGGATAAACTCTCCTGGAGACACTAAACCGCGATGGGGATGTTGCCATCGAGCCAAGGCTTCAAAGCCGATTAACTCTTGGGTTTGCAGGTTAACAATCGGTTGATAATAAGCGAAAATTTCTTGACGAGATAAAGCCCGACGCAGATCGGTTTCTAACTGTAAGCGAGCTAAAGCTGTGGCGTGCATATTGCTGGTAAACACTGCATAACGCGCCTTTCCGAGTTCTTTAGCGCGATACATTGCCGTATCGGCATCTCGCAGCAATTCTTCGGGCTGTTTGTATTCAAGGGAATTAAAAGCAATCCCAATGCTCGTGTTGGTAAAAACTTCGTGACCTTCGAGGTTAAAGGGTTGCTTAATTTGTTGTTGTAACTCTTTAGCGATATTAGTAGCCACTTGGACATCTTCAATGCCATCGAGTAATACCGTAAACTCATCTCCTCCCAAACGGGCTAGGGTATCGCTCGGACGCAAACAAGCTTCTAGCCGCCGGGCGATCGCGATCAACAAGCGATCGCCCACAATATGACCCAAACTATCATTCACCACCTTAAAGTGGTCTAAATCGAGAAATAATACCGCAAACAGATAACCCCCCCGCCGTTGCGATCGCCGCATGGTATGGGCCAAACGCTCCATAAACAAAGTACGATTGGGCAAATCCGTCAGGGTGTCGTAATAAGCGTTATACTCCAGTTGCGCCTCAGCCCGTTTGCGTTCGGTAATATCAACAATTTGGTAAATAAAATTGATCGGTTGTCCTTGAGCATCGCGAGCCAAAGCCACTTGCAGCAACGTACTAATAGACTTCCCATTTTGAGCAATGTAGCGTTTTTCCATCTGGAAATAAGAAGTCAACCCTTGCAACAAGCGATCGCATTCTTCCGTATGCAAATCCCAATCCTGGGTATGACTAAAATCAGAAATAGAACGCTCAATTAAGTCCTTCGCACTCAACGCCAAAGTATCGCACAACGCCTGATTCACCCGTTGAAAGCGATAATCTAAACTCACCAACGCCATTCCCGTCGGAGCCAACTCAAACAACAAGCGAAACTGCTCCTCGCTCTTTTTCAACGCCGCTTCTGCGGTGTGACGCTCGCTCACATCCCGCAAAGAAGCCAAATAAGCTTGTTGATTGTCCCAAGTCATCTTAACCACCCGCATTTCCGCAACAGGGGTTTTCCCATCAGGACGATGAATCATAATTTCCGCCGCATCCCGCGTGCTGTAAAGTTGGCTGGCTCTGGCTTCGATCAAATCCTTGCTGTCTCGGCCAAACAACATCTCGGCGGCGGGATTGGCAAACCGCACTTTACCTTTTTGGTCAATCACAATCAACGCATCCGAAGTCGCAGCTACAATGGTACTGAGTCGCTCCTCGCTTTCTCGTAATGCGGCTTCGGCCAGGTAGCGATCGCTAATATCATTGACAGAAAACACCACCCCAACAATCTTCCCCTCATTATCCTTGAGAGGGGAGCCGTTAATCGACAAATGCTTGCGATCGCCCTGGGGAGAAATCAAGGTCTGCTGCACATTAAAAATCGGTTTCCCGGTTTTCATCACCGGCTCAAAGGGTAACTGTTGGTTAGGAAGCGGTAACCCTTCAAAATCAGCAATATTCCACGCCGGATTGTTACAAGAAAGCTGCTGAATATCGGCTTTAGACACCCCCAGAATCTCCTCTGCTCGGTCGTTAGCAAAGATAATGTTTCCCGCCGCATCCACCACCGAAATCGCTGCGACAGAGGTTTGCATAATGGCGTTGAGCAAATCCCGTTCGTTGCGTAAAGCAATTTCAGCTTCTTTGCGTTGGCTGATGTCGTGACTGACACTCACCACAGCAATCATTTCCCCTTGCTCGTTGCAAAGTGGAACCATCGTCGTTTCGCAGACTTTGGTCACTCCGTGACGCTCAAAGTTCAACTCCCCAAACCAACGGCCGTGAGTTTTTAACGCGGGTAATATTTTCCCTTCAAAATCCAACTCCTCTGGAGAATGACTCAATATCTCAATCGACTGGCCGAGGGCTGCGGTTTTATCCAAGGCAAAAATTCGCTCTGCACCGGGATTCCAATCTAAAATTTTGCCATCTAACGCGATCGTCGCAATGCCATCGTAAATCAACTCAAACATCAAAGCTTGTTGACGCAAACGATCTTCAGTTTGCTTTTGCGTTGTAACATCGCGAGCCACCGCGTAAATCAAATTATCTTCAATACAAGGTACCGCCGTCCAAGCTAACCAGCGATATTCCCCGGTTTGAGTGCGATAGCGATTTTCAAAATTAACAATAGATTCCCCTTGTTTGAGTTTGTCAAATATCTCGAGGGTGCGATCGCGATCGTCTTGATGAACAAAGGGTAAAAACTGTTGCTGCACCATCTCCTTTTCCCCATATCCCAAAACTTTCTGCCAAGCGGGATTGCAGCGCACCCATTCCCCCTCAAAAGTCGCAATCCCAATCATATCCAACGATAGGGTAAAAAAGCGATCGCGCTCGGCTTCGGCTTGTTTGCGCTCGGTAATATCTGATTGAATGCCAATGTAATGGGTAAGATGGCCTCGATCGTTGTAAACCGGAGCCACATAAAGCTCATTCCAAAATACGCTTTTATCCTTACGATAATTCCGCACAATCGTATGACAAGGCCGCCCTTCCAGGAGCGCTTCTCGCAACACCTTGAGTCCCGGTTGCTCGTTTTCTGTCCCCTGCAAAAAGCGACAATTGCGCCCTAAAATCTCCTCAGCGCTATAACCGGTCATCTTCTCAAAACTTTGATTGACATAAATCGCCGGATTTGACCCTGCCACCGCATCGCTAATCACAATACCGTTGCGACTGGCATCAATCGCCCGTTTCATCAAATTTAATTCTGCTTCGAGCTTGTGGCGTTGCACAGCCGCCGCCAAAATCTGGGCAACAGACTCTAAAAACGCCACCTCATCGGGACGATATTGGCGCACCTGGCAGCTATAGACGCAAAGTACCCCAAACGGCTTTTCCGGGCCGGGAATGGGGACGCTTATACCGCTGAGAATGCGATGATTGAACAAAAGCGGTGTACCCCGCAAGCGGGTTTCGGTTTGAAAATCCTCAACTACCACGGCTTTTTGGTGCTGGAGTGTATAACCCGCATGAGCATTATGCACCGCACTAACGGTTGCATCCAGCATTTTGTCCGGCCACCCCGTCCCCGCCCGAAAGGTGAATAAACTTTCGTTGGGCAACAACTCTAAAACTTTGGCAAATTCTAACGCCAAAATCTCGGCCACCACTGCGGTTGCTTGGGTCATCAGCTTGTTTAAATTTGTTTCGGCTACGCCCAACTGTGCTAAATGAGCTAAAGCCGAGGCATTGTGGAGTTTTTGTTTGAGTTCAAATTCGGCGCGCTTCCGCTCGGTAATATCCTCGAAGTAGCACAATACACGGTTTTTGTCAATACTTGTATAAGTTAACAAAAGCGATCGCGGCGCTTCGATTGTTGAAATACCAAACAAATCTTGGGTTAGGACTTGAATTTGGCCTTGAAAACTGTTGCGATCGCGATAACAATTTTCAAGTTGAGATTGAATGGGTAAGCCTAGTTGGGTCACCGATTGCTGCAAAAAACTTTCAATTGGACGAGAGGCGATGGCGATCGCCGCTTCATTTACTTCGACTAAAAGAAAATCATCTTTTTGCTTTTGCCAAATATAAGCCGGAAAGACAAACTTTTTAAACCCAGTTTGTCTTTCCTTCTCGGAATTCCCTAACTTAGCATCAACCGATGAAATCCAAGGTTTGGGCTGAGGAAAATTGCTTGGGTTTTGCACAGCTTTAAGCCCAGAGTAACGATACTTCTTGTCCTTTTTCAACCAGAACCCAATCCAGCCCAAACCCCCCACCCAGACCAACAAGATAACGTCTATTATACTCAAAGAATGAGCCAACCCGCTTGAGATTGCTAGATTCGATTTGACTTCAAATTGCCAGCCATTTTCCAAAATTGCAGCGAAGGGAAATCCCCCGAAAACACCCCAAAAACCTTTAAAATCAATGGCTTTCCATTTCTGCTGCTGGCCGTTGAATTTGAGGTTCTTCGATGTTTTTGGTTCGAGGTGTCTGGCTACAATCATATTCAACTAATTCTCAGAAAAAAGCTGGATCAAACAACTTTTATCTTGACTCGATCTACATT
>JBKHDX010000282.1:0-5165 GCA_046541115.1 Spirulinaceae cyanobacterium
TTGGTTATTGGTTGTTGGTTATTGGTTGTTGGTTATTGGTTATTGGTTGTTGGTAATTTCCTCCCCCACTACCTACTGCCTACTGCTTCAAATATAAGACGAGACATCCTCCTCGCAATCCTCTGCGAGATAAGACAAGGCGCGGAAACGCAACCCAACTAACTGTTCGTAGAGGGGGTTAAGCTTGCACATAGGAGGAATGCGAACGATTTTGTGGCCAAAGAGCTTGATATCTCGTTCAAACGGACACTGAGGCGGCACCATTTTACAGATGAAGCGGGCAACTCTGGGGTCTTTGACATCCATGCCATCGAGCCATTCTCGCACGGGTTTGAGGGCATTCTTGGGCGGGCGATCGCTTTGGGCTTCCCCAACAAAGGCATCATGGGCCTTGAGTTTATGCTGTTTGGGGTCATACAGGGTATGTTCGAGAGACTTGAGGGCTTCGACTTCTAACCCCAAAGCATTGAGAAAGCCGTTAACGACCTTAGATTCTTCGACAGAATACACGCCGTTGGCTAAAGCCATCATGACCGCAGTCCGCATAAAGTTTTCGGCGGTGTGAGGGTCGTCTCCTAACGCCTTAGCCAGTTCTTCAGGTTCAATGATATCGAGATCGCCGAGGTCAGTTTGAGGGGCTAATTCGTCTTGGGTGAGGCTGGTAATCAGGTCTTTTTCTTCGGGATCGAAGTGACCATCCGCCCAAGCAATGGTCAGCAATCCCCGTAACCAAGCTTGAATCTGGTCGTTGGTGTAGTGTGTATGAGCGACGCTAGTCATAATTTTTTTAAGATTTATTAACGAACGCAGTCTTTAGTTTCGATCCTAACCTGGGATTTTTGATTCTACTACCGTTTCTGGGTGAGTTTGGCGGATGATTTTTGGGATTCAACGGGGGTTTGGGAGGGTGGGGTTTGTTTTTTGCGCCAAATCCAAACAAAGTTGGTAAACATACTCCAACCCACCGAACAGCAAGTGGCGAGAATGGAGGCGATAATGTAATGAATATTCAAGACATCAGCAAACAGGTTAGTCGCTGTCCACCAAATCACAAAACTACTGGCGATCGCGACGTGATATTGCCATAATCGTTGCCAGGTAGGTCGGGGATGACCAAAAACCCAGCGATCGTTGACGAGAAAGCGAAATAATGTGCCGATTTCTGAAGCGAAGATCGTAGCAAGCCACAGAGGAAGAAAGAGTAAATCGACGAAAATCCATAGTAACGGGATATTAAGTCCCATAAAAAATAAGCCGACAATCCACCAACGCACGACGGTGGAATCAATAAATTTTTGCCAAGATAATTCTTTAATTGAAAGGCGCACTGTTTTCTCAATCCTCACACAGAGTCAGCAAATCTTCTATATCTTACTGGGTTGAGGTTGGCTCGTGGCGATCGCGAGAATGCCTGCAACGGTAAGATGATTTTGGCGTAAAACTGCGGCGGCGGTTCGAGCAGTCGCGCCTGTGGTATAAATGTCGTCAATGAGTAAAACTGGCGGTAACTTTTGGCGACTGGATTGTACTTTAAAGGCTTCTTTGATATTCTGTTCCCTTTCTTTGGGGCTTAAACCAAACATGGCTTGGGTGGCTTTTTGGCGTAATAATATGCGGGAATTGAGGCGGTATGGGGTGGCTTGACAAAAGCTGCGACCAATTAATTCTGCTTGGTTAAAGCCTCGTTGTTTGAGTTTTTCGGCGTGCATCGGGATTGGGACGATGATAAATTGCTGTTGGGGTAAAGTGGGTGCAAAACTTCGCCAAGCGGTGGCGAGATAAAAGCCCAAATAAGCAGCGATTTCGGGTTTATTATTATATTTTAGGGCGGCGAGCGATCGCTTGAGAATGCCGTTATATTCACCCCACACAAATAACGGTAAATCCCCTTGCCAAAGTTGTTCGGGATGAGAAAGTTTTTGCCGTTGGAGTTGGCGATCGCAAGCAGGACAAATTGCTTCGGAGGTGACGCGATCGCACAGTAAACAAGGACTTTGTAAAAATAAAGATGTCAGTTTGTTGAACATCTTATGGCTTTCCCTAAATTTAGCGAAAATGAGTCTTTCTTCCCTAGGTTAACGCAACTTAGCGCGATAGGCTAAGAATTTTGGGCGGGAAAGGTTAAATCCACCACAATCGGTAAATGATCGGACTTTACATTTGGCCCAACTTGCATTTGAGAGACTTGAATTTGCGGATCGATTAGGCAATGATCGATGGGTAAACCGAAGAAGCGATACATCCACAGCGACCAATTTAGGGGCATTTCTTCGGGTAACCAACTGGGTAACAAACCAAAGCCTTTGCGAGTATTTTTGAGGTTTGTTTCGCGGATTAATTTTTTATAATAAGGTGACCACATCGTAATGTTTAGGTCACCTATAATAATAGCAGGATTTGTTCGCGATCGCGCCCATTCACTCATACGATTTAAGTAATCATTCCGAGATTGGAAAAAACTCGGTTTGAAGGGGGGTAAAGGATGAGCGGCTAACAAGTCAAAGGTTGTATTATCAAGGGTTTGTTGTGCTTGAATAACCGGACTGGTATGGGGGGTTTCTCCCCAAAAATCAATTTTGCTGTTTTCGAGAGGGCGTTTGCTATAAACGATTACGTTTAAAGCTTCGTATTTAGTATCGCCTAACCTGTAAGGATAAATGGGTTCTAAAATTTCGAGTTGATTGACCCATTTTTTGTTGACTTCGATTAAAACGGCGATGTCGGGTTGTTCTATTTTGATTAGGTTAATAATGGGTGTATAGTCGTTGTTAAGAATATTAACATTAGCACTTAATATTTTTACTTTTGCCCCATTACTATCAGACATAATTAAGTTGTTGGGAATAAACCAAGGCAAAATGAAAAGTGCGACTAACGTACAGCAAAATAAGCCGATTAAAATGGGAATAGGGCGCTTGCTGAAAAGGAGAATGACTAAAAGTACAGTCAGAATCAGGAAATATTGAATTTGAAAATGAGATAAGAGTTCTAAGACAATATTCCACCCTAAGATAGAGCTAAAAATAGCTAAGATTGTGATAAGGGCGATCGCAACCGTTAAAGCAACAGGCCAAATTGTTTTCATCGCTAAAGTTACGGAATTAAACTATACCTAGTGTAGTTAAAACACGCTTTAAATTACAGATTATGGTGTTTTGACTGACAAAATGACGAGAGTTGGAAAAGTTTTGCTTGTTTTAGGGGCGATCGCGATGGCGATTTTGGGTTTTTATCTTCGCAGTCTTTTTATGTCCAGAATTCGGGATGTTTTATGGTGGGTAGGTTTGGGTTTGAGTTTGGGCTTATTCGCGATCGCATTATTCTGGAATCTGCGATTAGCCGCTAAAATTTCAGACCGCTTTTCCCTGGCGATCGTAACCCTTGCTTTAGCTATTTTCTTAGGTCAAGCGTTACAGTTTCAATGGCAAAAGTATCGCGTTTTAAATACCGATTCTGCGGTTTTACAGGAATTAGGTCAACATTTTATAGTTGGTTATCGCGATTTACAAGAAATTGAAAAGTTGGTTCAACGCGAGGCAGTTGGGGGCATATTTATAACGAAGCGTAATATTAAAAATAAAACGAAGACTGAGATAAAACAAGAAATTGCTAAACTGCAACAAATTCGCCGCGAAAATAACTTAAATCCTCTCTGGGTTGCTACCGATCAAGAAGGCGGAATTGTGTCGCGGTTATCTCCTCCTTTGACCTTATTACCACCAATTTCTCAAGTTGTTGCTGCGGCGGAAAATGAGGAAATGTTACAAGCAGAAGTGGAAAAATATGCCGCAATTCAAGGTCGCGAGTTAGCAGATTTAGGCATTAATTTGAATTTTGCCCCGGTGGTAGATTTGAACAAAAACCTTATCAATCCAGAAGATAAATACTCAAAAATTTATAAGCGGGCAATTTCTAGCGATGCGGATGTGGTGACACAAGTCGCGTCTTGGTATTGTCAAACCTTGGCGCAGTATCGAGTTTACTGTACGTTGAAACATTTTCCCGGCTTAGGACGAGTAGCCGAAGATACGCACCTAGAAACAGCTTCTTTATCAACACCGATTGCGGTATTACAAAAAGAAGATTGGCTACCCTTTCAGAAGTTAATGCAAAACCCCAAAACGGTGACGATGTTGGGTCATGTAAACTTAACGGAATTGGATGCAGATCGGGCTGTTTCCTTTTCGGAAAAAGTTATGGGGAAATTGTTACGAGAAAAATGGCAATATGACGGTATTTTGGTTACCGATGATTTTTGTATGCAAGCAGTTTATCGTAGCGAATTGGGAATAGAAAAGGCTGCGATCGCGGCGTTAAATGCGGGGGTAGACTTGATTTTAATTGCTTACGATCCGAGTTTATATTATCCCGCGATAAATGCGGTTTTAAACGCCGATAAACAGGGTAAAATGAATCGCGATCGCTTGCAGTCGAGTCAGTTGCGTTTACAGGGATTTGGGCTGTAATCTCAATTCTAGAAACCCGGTTGCTTATCTGTCTTTAAGTAATATAAAACTAATAACAAAAATACGAAGTGACTGGCAAATACAGACGGAAAAACGCCCGCGATCGCCAGTCACTTAAGCTTTGAGTCAATCAATATCGACGTTAAGCTTATTTACGCATATCTTTCGCCATATTGCGCCACACATCCATACCATTGTCGGAGGGACGACGCTTGTTGTTGCTGAAGCTGCTACTCCCGTTGGATTGAGACTGAGAGTTACCGTTGTTGTTCGATTGATTGATGGTTTTGGGCTTTGCGACACCGTTTTCGGTGATTTCGCGCATTTCCATTGCGGAAATTTCGTTTTCGATTTCAAAGCCATCAGGGTTTGTCAAAGTCTTGGGGAAAGTGCGGCGGCTTTTATTCGGAGTCCGCATATAGTTGATGTTACCTAGGGTTTTTGCGTCGTCTGGATCGAGGTAATACGATTCGTCTTTATTTTTGCCACCGAATAAGCCAAAAAATCCAGCCATAAGTTTTTAAAACTAAGTTTGTGATGAGGGTACATTAAAAATATTAACAAAAGTTATCCAAAATATGAAGGACTGCTAAGAAAACTTGTGTCACCTCAATGGGAATGGTAATCGGGTTGGCAGACTCCAGAAAAGGCTAAAAGCTATGGTTCACAAGCTTTTGGGGTTTTAGCACGTCAATTTAA
>JBKHDX010000283.1:0-5165 GCA_046541115.1 Spirulinaceae cyanobacterium
TACAGCTAAAACAGGGCAAGAGATTTTCGGTCTGTATTCTGGTTGAATCAAGTTTTTGACATTTTCTTCATGCGCCATTTAAGGGGGCAATCACCCCCAATCAATAACCAACAACAAACAACAAACATAAGCCATACTGAAAACAAACTGGATAGCAGCAATGGAGCATTAAAATTATGACAACCCAAAATCCTGAAATGACAACCGCCGAACAAAACCGCCAAGATCAAGCGATCGCGGACGACCTCATCGACAGCCAAAGCACCCATAGCGAAACCATCGAAACCGTTATCTCTAGCCTCGATACGGAAGAAACGGCCATGGTAAACCGTAGCGAAGGGTCTACCCTCTGGAAGTTTCAATATGGTTCCGTCGAAGTTTTCGTGCAGATTACAGGGGAAACCGACGACGATATATTTACCGTCTGGGCAACTTTTCTGCAACTTCCCGCCGAAAAAGAAAACGAACTGATGCGGAAGTTACTGGAAATGAACTGGGATAGCACTTATGAAACCTGTTTTGCCATTGTGAACGACCAAGTGGTGGTCACTTGTCAGCGTACTGTAGCCGAACTCTCTCCAGGGGAAATTTCGCGGGCAATTACCTTAGTAGCAACCATTGCCGATGATAACGATGAAGACTTTAAAGCCACTTATGGCGCATCTTAACTTAAAATTTGCTAAATATGCCCATAATTGAGTGGTTTTAGGCAGTGGACAATTTATGCGGGTGGTGTGGGGGCTAGTCCCCCACAAAACTATGAGAAACCCACAAGCTCATCTCAAGAAACGAACCCAAATTTTTTTAAGCGCTAAAGTATTTAGCGACGGGGTGATACGCGATAATCGCCGTGGTGGATTGTTCGGGATACAACTGCTCGCTTTCGTCCATGTACATCTTAATGCGATCGACGGCGAGTAAATCCAGTTGCTTGTATTGATCCTGAATATTCGGACAAGCAGGATAACCGAAACTATAGCGAGAGCCTTGATAGCGTTGCTGTAAAATGTCTCGTAGGGTTTGCGGTTCGCGATCGCCAAAACCCAACTCAGAACGAATCCGAACGTGTACCCATTCAGCCAACGCTTCTGCCGTTTGTACCGCTAATCCGTGGAAATAAAGATAATCGGTATATTCATCCGCATCAAAGAGTGTTTTGGCGTATTCTGTGGCAATTTCTCCCACCGTCACCGCTTGCATCGGGAAAACATCTACAGGCATTAAACCATTTTGGGCTTGTTCTTTTGCCATTTCTTGAGGTAAGAAAAAGTCGGCAATACAAAGGCGACGCAAGGATTTTTGCCGGGGAAATTCAAAGGTTGTAAGCGGTTGACTATCTATCGGAATACCGTTATTTGTAACGATTTTCGGATCGTACACATACAGAGAATTTTCCACCGCTAAACAAGGAAAATAGCCATAAATAATGTGTGGGTGTAACAAGTTATTTGTAACAACTCGCTGCTTCCAGGTATCTAAAATGGGATGGACGGTTTCAGCTAAAAACTGCTCGTAAGCTTCGCGAGATTCCCCCTTGGGTTTGCGGAATTGCCACTGTCCAGCAAATAAAGCTTGTAAGTCCAAATACTCGAAAACTTCGGTTAAATTAATCGCATCGGGTTCCAGTAATTGCGTTCCCCAAAACGGCGGTTTGGGTCGCTCGATTGCAACTTCTACGGCTTCTGAGCGTCGGGTATCAATAACTTGGGGTTTGGTTTCTGTCGCTTCACTTTCCACCGTCTCGGATTGAGTTTTGTCTCCATTAGTTTCTGTGGCAATTTCTTCGCTTATTTCAGCTAAAAAGCCTTTTAAATTATCCCACTCTCCAGAGGATTTAGCAGGCATTAGTTTGTCCATAAAATACAAATCTGAAAAGGCATCTTTGCCATAAATAACCTTTCCGTTATAGGTATTTTGACAGTCTTCATGGACAAACTTTGGCGTTAACGCTGCCCCTCCTAAAATCACAGGAACGCTAATACCACGCTCATTAAATACAGCAAGATTATCTTTCATAAACGCCGTAGATTTGACCAACAAACCACTCATGGCAATACAGTCGGCTTGATGTTCTTCGTAGGCTTTAATAATATTCTCGACAGGTTGTTTAATACCCAAGTTGACAACCTTATAACCATTGTTAGACAAGATAATATCAACCAGGTTTTTACCAATATCGTGAACGTCGCCTTTTACGGTTGCAATAACGAGAGTTCCTTTGGCACTATCGTCTGAGTCTTCTTTATCCATATATGGCTCTAGAAATGCCACGGCTGCTTTCATAGTTTGGGCCGATTGCAACACAAAAGGAAGCTGCATTTGACCGGAACCAAATAGTTCTCCAACGACTTTCATGCCGTCAAGAAGAAAGATATTAATAATATCCAGAGGCGGATGCTTTTCTAGGGCTTCAGTGAGGGCTTCATCTAAACCAATGCGTTCGCCGTCAATAATATGCTGTTTTAAGCGTTCTTCGACAGGCAAATTAGTATCAATGGCTTGCTCTTTCTTAGCTTTTTTACCCGCAAATAAGGTGGTAAGTTCTCCTAAAGGATCGTAAACACAAATATTATTCTCATAGCGGCGGCGATCGTAAATGAGATCGCGGCAGATTTCTTGATGTTTGGGGTCAACTTTAGAGAGGGGTAAAATCTTACTCGCACTCACAATGGCTGAATCTAATCCTACTGCCATTGTTTCGTGGAGAAAGACTGAATTTAGCACTTGCCGCGCCGCAGAATTGAGACCAAAGGAAATATTAGAAACCCCTAAAAGAATGTGGCAATCGGGCAATTCTTCACGAATTCGTTGAATGGATTCGATAGTTGCTTTACCATTTTCTCGGTCTTCTTCAATCCCTGTAGAAATGGGCAAAGCCAAAGGATCGAAAAAGATTTCGTGGGCGGGAATGCCGTAATGAATTGCATCGTAATAAGCCCGTTTTGCGATCGCGAATTTCCTTTCAGCAGTCCGGGCCATACCATCTTCGTCAATGGTTCCAACCACAACCCCTGCCCCATATCGTCGGGCGATTTCTAACAGTTTGAAAAACCGATCTTCGCCATCTTCATAGTTGGTAGAATTGAGAATACATTTGCCCCCGGCGACTTTTAACCCCGCTTCCATTTTCTGCCATTCAGTGGAATCAAGCATTAAAGGGAGGGTGACATTATTCACCAAGCGCGAGACTAATTCGTGCATATCTTTCACCCCATCGCGACCCACATAATCGACGTTAACATCAAGAATATGTGCGCCTTCTCGGACTTGAGATTTTGCCAAAGAAACTAAACCATCCCAATCTTCTTCATTCAATAAAGTCCGGCATTTCTTCGACCCACTGGCGTTTAATCTTTCCCCGACAATTAAGAAAGAATTATCTTGATCGTAGGGCTGAGGGCTATAAATTGAAGCCGCCGAAGGTTCGTATTGTGGATGACGTTCTTTCGGGGTTAAATCATGAGAAAGTTCGGCAAGTTGTTGAATATGATCCGGTCGCGTCCCGCAGCAACCGCCAACAATTTGCACTCCTAAATCTTCCACAAAGTGCATTAACGCCATGCGTAATTCCATCGGCGTTAAGCGATAATGGGCTTGGCCGCCGACATTTTCGGGTAAGCCTGCATTGGGAATACAAGAAATAATAAAAGGAGAGTGATCGGATAAATATTTAATATGTTCTTTCATTTGTTCGGGCCCCGTCGCACAATTTAGCCCTAAAATATCAATGGGATAGGGTTCTAAAATGGCTAAAGCCGCCCCGATTTCTGTCCCGACCAACATGGTTCCCATCACTTCCATAGTGATTGAAACCATAATCGGTAGACGTTCATCTTTTTTATAAAAAACTTCTTCAACCGCGTTTAAAGCTGCTTTAATTTGTAAAACGTCTTGACAAGTTTCAATTAATAATAAATCTGCCCCACCATCAAACAATCCTTCTGCTTGTTCGACATAGGCATTTTTGAGGGTATCAAAGTCAATATGGCCGAGGGTCGGAAGTTTGGTTCCCGGGCCCATCGAACCGGCCACAAAACGGGGTTTTTCTGGGGTAGAATAGGCGACAGCCACTTCTTTGGCGAGTTTGGCGGCAGTTTTATTGATATGATAAGCGCGATCGCCCAGGTTGTATTCGGCCAAAACTACCGAAGTTCCCCCGAAGGTGTCGGTTTCAATGACATCTGCCCCCGCTTCTAAAAAGCCGCGATGGACTTTCTTAACGGCTTCGGGCTGGGTGATGACGAGATATTCGTTGCAGCCTTCGTACTGCGGCCCGCCAAAGTCATCGGCGGTAAGGTTTTGGGTTTGTAAGGAGGTTCCCATCGCCCCATCAAAAACCAGGACGGGACGTTCAGAACTGTTGAGACGATCGAGAAAAGCGCTTTGCATCAGTTAAGTTAGATTAGAAGTAAGTTGTAAAAATTGTCTTTCGATCTTACCGAAATTTTGGGTTAGACTGGGCGATCGCGTCTCCAGTAGAATGTCAAGAGTTAGCGATCGCGACTAAAACCCATAACCAAAAGCTTTGAGTAATGCGTTGTTGTGAATTACAAAACCGGGGGGTTGTCCCCTATCAAGAAGCTTGGGATTATCAGCGATCGCAAGTCAATCAGCGCATCGCTAACCCCCAGCTTGATGATTTGTTAATTCTACTCGAACATCCCCCCGTTTATACCCTCGGTACGGGGTCAAGCTTAGATTATCTCAAATTCGACCCCCAAAACACCCACGCCGAACTTCATCGCATTGAACGAGGGGGTGAAGTCACTTATCATTGTCCCGGTCAATTAGTCGGTTATCCGATTCTCAATCTACGCTTTCACCAACAGGATTTACATTGGTATTTACGCCAACTCGAAGAAGTTTTAATTCAAGTTTTAAAG
The DNA here is from genome assembly GCA_046541115.1 of Spirulinaceae cyanobacterium. GTDB lineage: Bacteria > Cyanobacteriota > Cyanobacteriia > Cyanobacteriales > Spirulinaceae > Jaaginema. Next base: position 4,884 of record JBKHDX010000283.1, read on the forward strand.
CAATACAATTTATCGGGATATCGCCTCGATGGGTTTACCGGAGTCTGGCTTGAAGGCTGTAAAGTAGCCGCCATTGGTATCAAAGTTAGTCGTTGGATTACGATGCACGGTTTCGCTTTAAATGTGAATCCCGATTTAACCGGTTTTCAGCAAATTATACCTTGTGGCATTAGCGATAAACCTGTGGGCAGTTTAGCTCAATTTATTCCAAATTTAACCGTACAGCAAGTTCGTCAAGATGTAGCGGCGGCGTTTGCTGATGTTTTTAATTTGTCGTTGGTT
>JBKHDX010000284.1:0-5147 GCA_046541115.1 Spirulinaceae cyanobacterium
CCGATTGCCGATTGCCCCTTAGATGCTGATGACTGATAACTGATGACTGATAACTGAAAAGCCCACTGTCTAAAAAACTGATGACTGATGACTGATGAGGCGATAACTGATAAAGCTGATGACTGATAACTGTATTGCCGCGATCGCGATCGCGCCGACAGCGGCCTGGACTTTAGCGCCATTGTGCAAACATCTCGACGGGACGCTATGGCTGCCGGAAAAACTGAATGATGTTCCGAACGCCCAAGTTTATACCGGGTCGCTGAAAGAGCATTTAGAGAACCTCTGGACGACTCAGAAGGCGTTGATTTTTGGCTTGGCGATGGGGGCGGTGGTGCGATTAATTGCGCCGTTGCTGCGGGATAAAGCCACCGATCCGGCGGTTTTGGTGATTGACCCGGAAGGGCAGTTTGTAATTAGTTTGTGTGGCGGTCATCAGGGAGGGGGCGATCGCCTCACGCAAGAAATTGCCTCTTTCCTGAATGCCACCCCGATTATTACTGGGGCGAGTCATGGGTTGGATTTGCCCGGAATTGACGTTCTAGGGGTTCCTTTTGGCTGGCGCAAGGGTAATGGCGATTGGACGGCGATCGCGGCGGCTATCGCCCATTCTCAGCCCGTACAGGTGATTCAGGAAGGAGGATCGACCCTTTGGCAACAACATCTCCCCCCATCTCATCCGTTTGTGTTTGATAAGAATGCACAGGATTTGCCGAGGATTTATATTACGCCAAAGCAATATCCCCCCGATACTGTACCGCAAGTTCATTGGCATCCCCGCTTGTTGTGGGTGGGGATGGGGTGCGAACGGGGAACGAGTTTTGCTTTAATTGAACAAGTATTGCAAACGGTTTTTGATCGGTTTGGGTTGTCTGTTGAGGCGATCGCGGGGATAGGGACGATTGATTTAAAAGCCGATGAAGTGGGGTTTTTAGAGCTTTGCGATCGCTACAATCTCCCCCTGAAAACGTTTCCTTCTGAGGTGTTGCGATCGCACTCGGTTCCGAATCCTTCTACCATTGTGAATCAAGAAGTCGGGACTCCCAGTGTCGCAGAAGCAGCAGCCCTACAAGCCGCCGAAAGCGAGACGCTGATGGTCTCGAAGCAGATTTTTAAGGGGGAAGGGGCGGTTACAATCGCGATCGCCCAAGCTGAAACTGAATATAGCGATCGCAAGGGTCAGTTATACTTAATCGGAACGGGGCCCGGCAGTCTCGACCAAATGACCCCGGCGGCCCAAAGGGCGGTGACTGGGGCAGATGTGGTTATTGGCTACGGGCTGTATATCGAGTTGTTGCGATCGCTGTTGCGTCCCGGTCAAATTGTCGAAGCCCTCCCGATTACTCAGGAAAGACAACGGGCATTACGGGCCATTGAGTTGGCGTTTCAGGGCTTAACCGTAGCGGTGGTGTCGTCGGGAGATTGCGGCATTTACGGCATGGGGGGCTTGGTTTTTGAGGAATTGCAAAAGTTAGGTTGGGATGGTAAAACCCCAGGAGTGCAAGTGTTTCCGGGGGTGAGTGCGGTACAAGCGGCGGCTTCGCGGATTGGTGCGCCGTTGATGCACGATTTTTGTACCATTAGTCTCAGCGATTTGTTAACGCCGTGGGAAGTGATTGAAAAGCGGCTCAAAGCGGCGGCAGCAGCAGATTTTGTGGTAGCGTTATACAATCCGCGATCGCAAAAACGGATCGAGCAAATCGCCATCGCCCAACGCATTTTTCTGGGAGTGCGATCGCCAGATACTCCCGTCGCGATCGTGCGGGCGGCCTATCGCCCCGACGAGCAAATCCAGCTTACCACTCTAGCTGAAATGCTAAAATACCCTATTGATATGTTGTCTTTAGTGCTAATCGGCAATCAGAGTACCCGTCATTACCAGGATTTTTTAATTACTCCGCGCGGTTATAATTCTTTCAGTTCTTGAGACGCGATCGACCACTCACAATTCACCCAATCTTTGCAGAAAGGCTAACAGAAACTGTGAGGTCACTTGGTGTTGTCATTGCCACAGTGACCCCTATCCTTTTAATCTTTAAGTGAAAATGACCAGTGCATTTAACCAAGACTCTCTTCCTGTTGATTCCACTTTGTTTAATGTCGAACAATCCCAGCGAGAAATTTATCAATACTTTATCAACTTAGTTAAAAATCAAGAAGCTGAAGCCGTTTTACAGGAGTTTTATAACTTATTTATTTATTTTGTCGTGCATCCCGAAAATGCTGAAGTGATGCAGCATTTAGCCGATATTATTACCAACAATAATCAACGAAGTTTTATTTATTTAATTAAGCGCTGTTGTTATATTTTGATTAACAATTGGGATACCAAGCGCAATCACGATTGTATCCGCCAACTTGTTTATACGTTTACTGAATTTGAGTTTAACAATCGTCCCTATAGTAACCCCATTATTAAACGCTTACAAACTTGGCTGAAGACGTTTAAAGAAAGCAATGATTATCAAGATTTACAGCTTTTTATTCGCAAATACGAAACTGCCGAAACCACAACCGTTAAGGCTTCAGAACCCCAACATTGGAGCGAGCGCTACACTTCTTATTTATTAGTCGCACAATATGCCGATCCTGAAAATCCCGAAGAACAAAGAAATGCGGCGCGGCTGTTGTCCCTCCAACTCAAAAATAAATTTAAGTTTGAATTGGCAATGTATGCCACTCATTCTCAACTCAGTCGCACTCGTCAATTCCAATTAAAAAATCCGACATCCTTAGGGGATAATGTTTTATTTTTAATTAAAAAAATTATTGTCAAAAAAGGGTATTTTAACCATAAAAATTTAGCTAATATTTTTACTAAACAAATCGCTGGATTGTGTTACCAAGATTTCAAAGTTGCTTTGACTCAATATTTATTATTTTCCTTGGATATTCAAAAAGAATATAAAACATTTGCTCGTAAACTAAGCCAGTATATTCTAGATTTATATCCCGAATATAACGAAGAAGATGGGGATGAATCGTTGATTTTAAGAACCAGCAACCGCATTGTTGATTACTTAACTAAAGATAATAATACTTTTCCTTCAGAACGATTTATTAGCTTAATTTGTCAAGGTCATCAATTGACTTTAGCAATTATTTTCTTGAAACTAATTTTAATTTGTCCAAACGGACGAATGCACCTGGAAAAACGGATTGCCGAACTGATTAAATATTATAAAAACATCCCTGAAACCGATTGCGAATGGGCAATTCACTTTTTTGAAGTATTTAATATTACCTTCACAATTTACGCAGATAATGATGTGGAATATAGCTTAATTAGAACTCACAGAGCCAAAGAAAACAGCGATGAAGATGATGCTACCTTGGCAAATTATCACATTTTTTCCCAATATCGGGGCTGGCCCAATTTAAACTCTAATCATCCTCTGTAAAGTTGGAATTAGTTGAGGGCTGGGGCAAAATGATCGAGATTTTCTGCGGCGATCGCGTCCTGAATTAAAGATGGGAAGCGATCGCACTCTAGATGATAAATGAAAAACGCCGTCTGGGATGCCCCTTCTGTCCCAGAAAAGAAAAACTGACTCGTCCCCCACCACCCCCATGATGATTGACCAAACATAATCCCGTAACCCAACACCTAAAAAATGGCAAAGGATAAGCCAAAATCCGCCATATTTTTAACCGCAACATTGATGCTATTTTTCGATCGCGTTAAGCCAGATTCAAGGCACATAAATCCCGCTTGCATCAAAAATACCAATCCGGCGGATAATAAAACCCACAGTAAGTCAATCATTTATTATTGGTTGTTGGTTATTGGTCTCGTTTAACTTGTTTCTAAATTATGCCTCGATTCCCAATAAGTCTAACGTTTGCCGATCTTTCTCACCATTATAAAACCGATCTAATATCTGCATAAACAGAGAATCGGGAGGAGATACAACAGCGAATAAAGTAGCACAAGAGTGCAACTTCAGATCGTCAGGAGAGCCAAAAATATCATAAGCAGAGCAATCGTCTATACTCAAGACAGTTTCGCTACATTCGAGCAGGCGATCGCCCAATATGGGATGCTCTAAATAAGCCCTCGCTTCGTCAAGACTGCGGATTGCGTACTTTTGCGACATCCTGCTCATTCCTAAGCCTTTGTACTGCGGGAAAATATACCACATCCAGTGCGATCGCTTTTCACCGGCTTTAAGCTCGGCTAAAGCGTCATCGTAGTTAACAGCTTGGGCTTCTAAAAAACGTCTTAAATTGTAGGGATCGTTGTTCATATTAGGTCTACATCTGCCGTAACGATCGTTTTCAATATTATTCTTCGTGTATGTGTGACACCGAGTATGGTGCTAGAATAGCATCATGTTTACTTCATCTCTGTTGCGTATCGTTATTGATACGAACGTTGTATTTGAGGGCTTAACGAAACAAGGCAGTGCAGCAGGTTTCGTTATTGATGCCTGGTTAGCTGGCTTAATTCAGGTTCATATTTCTAATGCACTTGCCTACGAGTATGAAGACGTTTTATCCCGTAAACTTTCAGAAGTGCGTTGGCAGGAATTGCAACCTGTTTTAGCCCTTCTACTAAGTCAATCTCAATTCACGACAATTTACTATTCCTGGCGACCCACTTCACCCGACGCAGGAGACGATCTAGTAATTGATTGTGCCATGAATGCTAATGCCGCGATCGCCACTTCTAATATCCGTGACTTTAGAAAAGCCAGAGATTCTCTAGGTTTACAAGTATTGACTCCGACTCAATTAGTAACCCAATTAGCACTTGAAGGAAATTAATCATGAGCCGATTCACATTAAGATTACCCGAAACATTACACCAACAATTAACTCATTTAGCCCAGAGTGAAGGCGTTTCTTTAAACCAATATATCGTCTATGCTTTGACGCGCCAAGTTACTATGGCTTATACAGTTCATACTACACCGATTGACGAAGTTAACCAACAACAGCAAGACTTTCAGGCTTTAATTAACAAGTTAGGACAAGCATCTTTAAGCGAAGTTAATTCTATTTTGGAGCGTCGAGAAGTCGTTGAACCAGAAGCAGAATTAAGTCCTGAAATTATAGCCCGCTTCCAGCAGCGTATTCGTGATACTTCTGAGGGTTGTAATGAATAATGACTGAAAAATTAGCCTTTTGCGATCGTGGGTAAATAT
>JBKHDX010000285.1:0-5127 GCA_046541115.1 Spirulinaceae cyanobacterium
TATTCTTCAAGGTAAATTCGTGACGGCTATCAACCAAGTTGTCGAAGAACCAAAAATTGCTATGGCTTTTCCAGAGTTGCGCTGTACCTTTGGCGGCCAATCTATTGTGCCTGATGTTACCGTTTTTGCTTGGGAACGGATTCCCGTTGACGATAACGGTGATATTGCCAATGTTTTCTCAATCTCGCCGGATTGGACGATTGAAATTCTATCTCCCGACCAAAGTTCAACTCAAGTTACGGGCAAAATTTTGCATTGCTTAAACTATGGAACTCAAATGGGCTGGCTAATCGATCCCAAGGCGCGATCGCTTATAGTATTTCCCCAAGGGCAACAACCACAACTATTTGAAGAACACGAAGCGAGATTACCTGTTCCTAATCTTGTCGCTGATTTAAACTTGAGCGTTGGGGATGTATTCAGTTGGTTGAAATTGTAAAGATCGGCAACTGCTGACCCCTTGAGTTGACAACTGATACCTTTTCGGATTAATACCAAATTTGCGTCGGAAAGCCGCATTAAACGCAGTAGGACTGGCATAACCCACGGCTGCTGCGACCCCCGCCACCGTCATTTCTTGTCGCAGTAATTGTTGCGCTCGTTCCATCCGACAATGATGGAGATAGCCAAAGACAGTGGTTTTAAAGACTTGACGAAATCCCTCCTTGAGTTTGCGGTCATTTAAGCCTACCTGCTGGGCCAACCCTGTTAACGTCGGAGGATTATTTAAGTGCTGAGTTAATATCTCTTTGGCATGGTGGATGCGGTCAATATCATCCCGTCCCAATTTAACAAATTGCTTCGGCTTTTGACACTCCGCGAGCATCAGTCCTAACTGCAAGGCAATGACCTCTAACGTTTTCGCTTCGAGATACATCTGTCGAATTGGCTCTTGATAAGGGCAGTTGAGAATACTTTGCAGAGCAATCTGAATCTCTGGCGTGGTAGTACAGGGCAAAAAGGGAAGGGACTCATCACCCTTAATCATCCGCTTTAACTCAGGGGAAAAAGAGACTGTTTGTCCGGTACATAAAGATTCGAGGAGATGTGGCTCAAGGTGAATATCAACGGCCAGTCTTCGTCCGGAGTAGTCAATGCTAGTTCCTTTGGGTGTAGACATTCCCTGTAAGTAGCTTTGTCCGTCTCCTATGGTGTGACCATCGGAAAGCTGATAGCGGGAGGTAAGGTTAAAGACAAATTCTAAACAGTCTTCTTGAGATGGTTCGGGTTTGATAATCTCTATATCGTTAAAAAACTCGTAGTTGTGCAAGGTGAGAAGAATCCCGTTACGGAGTTCGATGTTTCGCTTATAGCCTTGAGCCAGTAATTGGGGACATTCCGCAATGAGGTCGGCGTTGTTGGCAGAAGCTGAAAGTCGGGCATTTTGCCAACTTTCTTGCCAGAGATGCCGCCAGTCTGTGGCAGAAAGGGTTACAGTCATACAACACTCCGCAATTCGTCTTTTTGGGGTTGTTGCTTTTTCCGGTCAACGGGTAGATTGGGCATTTCCTGTCCGCAGTGGGGACAAAACCAATAGATACCGGAGCGATGGACGTGACGTAAAAGTTTACCAGTGCAGCAGGGGCAAGTATTCATAGGCTTTTCAGGACTGAGATGAAGTTGTTGACTGCCGATGGCGTAACAATCTTTTTAGATTATCAATAATTTTTCGCAACAAGTCAAGGTGGAATTATCTACCTTTTCTTATAATTCCCGGTTGTGCCGATCGAATTCTATGGTTCTAGAAAGCCAGTTTCTTTATATTTACCAGCATAGCATGGGGAGAATTTGCACTCAATTATAGATTGATACGGGAAATATAGGAAAAATTAATTGAAACTGATTGGCAATTAAAGAAGGTTGCTATAGAATGGCATTCAACTCCAGCTTATTGCATATAGTTCTTAATAAGAACTTGATTGGTTTGATAATTTTTGAAAATAAGGAGGTAACCAATCGTGCTGAGTACAGCAGAGAAATCGGCGAATTCTGCCCCTTGGTGGGCAGGCAATGACCGCTTAACTAATCTTTCTGGCAAGCTCCTCGGAGCGCACGTTGCTCATGGCGGACTGATTGTTCTGTGGGCAGGAGCAATGACCTTGTTTGAAGTGAATCACTTTACCCCGGAACTGCCCATGTACGACCAGGGGTTGATTTTAATTCCCCACCTCGCGGCTCAAGGTTGGGGAGTGGGGACCGGCGGCCAAGTAATTAGCACCTATCCTTATTTCGTGATTGGGGCGCTACACCTCATTTCCTCAGCCTTTTTGGGGTTTGGTGGCATTTTCCACGCCCTACGCGGCCCGGACAAGTTAGAGAAGCAGTTTCCGTTCTTTGGCTACGACTGGGCAGATACCAACAAAATGACAACTATTCTCGGCATTCATTTAGTGTTGCTGGGTTTGGGGGCATTTCTGTTGGTAGCCAAAGCCATGTATTTTGGCGGTTTGTACGATCCCAATGTCGAGAATGTGCGAATCGTGACGAATCCCACCTTAAATCCAGGGATTATCTTTGGCTATCTGTTTGGCGCAGTGGGCAAATTCTGGATTGCCGGGGTTAACAATCTCGAAGATGTGATTGGGGGGCATATCTGGATTGGTGCGCTGCTCATCGGTGGCGGTGTTTTCCACATTCTCACCAAACCTTTTGCCTGGACGCATCCCCTTTTTGTTTGGTCGGGAGAAGCCTATTTGTCCTACAGTTTGGGGGCTTTAGCGTTGATGGGTTTTATTGCCACCCTGTTTGTGTCGGTGAATACCACGGTGTATCCCGAAGTCTTTTACGGCCCGGGTTTGGTAATTCGGCAGAATGTTGTGCCTTATTTTTCGTCACCCGACCCCGATTTGGTCACGGCTCGCACTTGGCTGGCGAATGCTCATTTTTGGTTATCTTTCTTTTTCCTGCAAGGGCATATTTGGCACGCCTTGCGATCGCGCGGCTTTGATTTCCGCAAAGGACGGATTAATGAAAGTGCCATAACACCTCAACCGTCTTAAACCTTTTTCATCCACAAATACAACCTTTTTCATGGAGGTACGATTGATGACTGCAACTATTCCAGAAAGTCCGTATAAAAAAGCAATTCCTGATGTGGGCTGGTGGGCTGGTAATCAGCGATTGGTCGAGCTATCGGGTAAACTGCTCGGCGCTCACGTTGCTCATGCTGCTTTAATTGTGCTTTGGGCCGGCGGTATGACCCTGTTTGAGTTGTCTCGTTTCAACCCAGGGCAGCCTATGTACGAGCAAGGCTTAATTTTGCTGCCTCACCTGGCTACTTTAGGTTTGGGAGTAGGTATCGGGGGAGAAGTGATTGACACCTATCCCTATTTCGTTATTGCTGTTTTGCATATCATTCCCTCAGTCATTTTGGCCGCCGGGGGCATCTATCATTCCCTGCTCGGGCCGGAGGTTTTAGAAGATAGCCCGACCTGGGCCGGCTTTTTTGGCTACGACTGGAAAGACGGCGACAAGATGACCTCAATTCTGGGCATTCACCTGATGCTGTTGGGTTTTGGTGCTTGGTTATTGGTGGCTAAAGCCATGTTTTGGGGCGGACTATTTGACCCTTGGACTGTTGGTGGCGGTGATGTGCGGGTTATTCACAATCCTACCCTCAACCCAATCACCATTTTCGGTTACTTGTTTGGCACTCACGGCTGGCAAGGTATGGTTGCGGTGGACAATTTAGAAGATGTGGTCGGCGGTCATATTTGGGTCGGACTGCTCTGCATTGCGGGCGGACTGTTCCACATTTTAACCAAACCCTTTGGCTGGGCCAAACGGATTTTAATTTATTCGGGAGAGGCTTATCTTTCCTACAGTATCGGCGCAGTTGCCTATATGGGTTTCTTGGCGGCTTATTTTGTGCTGGTGAATGATACGGTGTATCCCGAAGTCTTTTACGGGCCTGCGGGAGCGCTCCAAGCTACCGCCGGAGATACAACGGCTCAAGTTTCGGCGCGGGGCTGGCTGGCGACGTTTCACTTTGTGCTGGGGATTTTGTTCTTGAGCGGTCATATTTGGCACGGGATTCAGGCGCGGGGTGCAGCGGCCGGGTTTGATTTTAAACGCGGGGATACGGTAATTACTTCTGCAAATGTTCAAGGGGATGGTTTGCAAACGCCGATTACTGCTTCGGATTTCACCTTGAATTTTCTGAAAAATTTACCGATTTATCGTCCGGGTTTATCGCCTTTTTCGCGGGGGCTAGAAGTGGGTATGGCTCACGGTTATTGGTTGGTGGGCCCCTTTGTGGTTTTAGGGCCGTTGCGGGATTCGGCGACCGCGAACTTTGCGGGTTTGTTGAGTGCTTCGGCTTTGATTTTGATTCTTTCGGTGTGTCTTTCGATTTATGGCCGGGTTTCCTTTGAGAAAAAACTGCAAACGACACCCAAGCCGACTTTCACGACCACTGTTCCCAAAGTCCCTGATGCGATCGCAACCGCAGATGGATGGAGTCAGTTTTCTAGTAGTTTCCTTGTTGGGGGTATTGGTGGTGCGATTTTTGCTTACTGGTTGTTGAGCAATCTGGATTGGTTCCAACAATTGGCTCAATCTGTACCGAGTTAAGCGCCTTCTTTGTTTTGGTTACTGTTTGGAATATCTGAATTTTTGCCGGTCTTGACTTGCGACTAATTAAGTCCCTTGTGAGGAGAACACTGTTAACACATTGGACTTCAAAATGACGATCGATTTATATTTCTTGCAAGTTCCCCAACTGGTTCCCGCGCCTCTTTTATGCGGCTGTATTTGGATGCTGATTCCGTTTTTGGGTTGGAGTTTATGGCATACTTTTCGAGATGGTTTGCATCGCCTCAAACGTTTGCATCAAGTTCCTTGCGATCGCTGTGCTTTTTTTACAGGAGATTATCGCTTGAAATGTACGGTTAATCCTTACACGGCTTTGACCGAGGAGGCGATTGAATGCTTTGATTTTGAACCGAGACAGGGGACGATTCCATCTTGTCAGAGGCGCTGTAAATCATAAATGTATAATGTTCTTTAACGTTATTTTGATGCGGAGTCTTGAGCATAAAGACGCGATCGCTCTACTGATGATTTACCAAGATTTTTGGGTCTAAAGCCCCGTCCTTTAAGGACGGCTTTGTGCTAAACTGTCAACTA